>JANQEJ010000262.1 GCA_028278425.1 Planctomycetota bacterium
GGCGAGGAGCGTGCGCGCGGTGTCCAGACGGCCGCGCTCGATCGCGTCGCGGAGCTCGACGACGCGCGGGTCGTCGCTGCGCGGACCGGCGGTGCGCTCCGCGGCGGAGGCGCGCCCCGCGGGCGCTTCCGCGTCGCCGGAGCAGGCGGCCAGCGCGGCGAGGCTCGAAAGAAGGAAGGGGCGGAACATCGGGGCAAAGATCCTAGTCGGTACGATCCCCCCGGTATGCCGTCCACCCCGGGCAAAGTCCGCTTCGTGACCTTCGGCTGCAAGGCGAACCAGTACGACACGCAGGTCCTGCGCGAGGCGCTCCTGCGGCGCGGCTGGCGCGAAGAGGACGACGGCGCGGAGCTCGTCGTCGTCAACACGTGCACGGTCACCGCCGAGGCCGGCCGCAAGGCGCGCCAGCTCGCGCGGCGGATCGGACGCGAGAACCCGGCCGCGCGGATCGCGATGACCGGCTGCCTCGCCGAGAGCGAGCCGGAGATCCTGCGCGCGCTACCCAACGTCCACTGGGTGCTCGGCAACGGCGAGGCGAAACGGCCCGTCCACTTCCTGCGCGAGCTCGGTTGCGAGCTCGATCCCGAGGAGCTCGGCATTCCCGCCGGCATCACGGAGTTCGCCGGGCACACGCGCGGCTTCCTCAAGATCCAGGACGGGTGCGATCTCGCCTGCGCCTTCTGCATCATCCCGAGCGTGCGCGGGCAAAGCCGTTCGCGGCCCAAGGCGGAGCTCGCGGCCGAGGTCCGCCGGCTTCTGGCGAGCGGGCACCGCGAGATCGTGCTGTGCGGAATCCACATCGGCCACTGGGGGCGCGAGCGCGGCGAGAACCTCGGCGAGCTGCTGGAGACGCTCGCGTCCATCGAGGAGCCCTTCGACTGGCGGCTGCGCCTCTCTTCGATCGAGGCGACGGAGGTGGACGGCCCCGTGCTCGAGGCGCTGGCGCGCCACCCGCGGCGGATTGCGCCGCACCTGCACATGCCGCTGCAATCCGGCGACGACGGCGTCCTGGCGGCGATGAACCGCTGGTACCGGGCCGAGGACTACCTCGCCGCCTGCGAGCGGATCCGCGCCGCGCTCGAGCGGCCGGCCTTCACCGCCGACGTGCTCGTCGGGTTCCCGGGCGAGGACGACGCCGCGTTCGCCGCGACGCTCGACGTCGCGCGACGCGCCGGCTTCGCGCGGCTGCACGTGTTCCCGTTCTCGCCGCGACCGGGCACGGCGGCGGAGAACCCCGCCGCCCTCGGGCGGCCGGTGCCGCCCGAGGAGACGCGCGAGCGGCGCGCGAAGCTGTCGGAGCTCGCGCAGGGGCTCGGGAACGACTACCGGCGCGGGCTGGCCGGGCTGCGGGACGCGGTCGTGCTCGAGGGCGAGACCGGCCTTTCCGGTCGGTACCAGCGCGTGCGCGTGGACGGGGCTTCCGCGATCGACGGGCTCGTCGAGGTGGAGCTCGAGGTCGAGGCGGAGACCGGCGAAGACGCGCGCCTGGTCGGTCGGCCGCCCGCGGAGGCGGTGGTCGCGTGAGCGGGGAGCGCGCCGCCTTGGCCGCCGGGCTGGCGGCGCACCTGCGCCGGCGGCGGGCGATGGGCGATCGGCGCGTCGCCTTCCATCCCAATCCCCCACCCTCCCGGGGAGTGTCCGCGGCGGCCACCTCCATCGCGGACCGGGGCGAGGCGCCGGCGGTGACACCTCTTGCCGGAGATTCTCCCCGTGCGGTCGCGCCGGCGTGTCCCGATTGGGAAACGCTGCGCGAGCGGGTGGCGGAGTGCACCGCCTGTGGGCTCTGCGAGGGCCGCACGCAGACGGTGTTCGCCGACGGCGCGGGGCCGGCGCGGGTCATGTTCGTGGGCGAGGCGCCGGGGTACCACGAGGACCGCCAGGGCGTGCCGTTCGTCGGGCGCGCCGGCGAGCTGCTCACGGCGATCATCACCAAGGGCATGGGGCTCAAGCGCGAGGACGTCGTCATCGCCAACGTGCTGAAGTGCCGGCCGCCGGAAAACCGTGATCCTACGGCGGAGGAGAAGCGCACCTGCACGCCCTGGCTGGACCGGCAGATCGAGCTGATCGACCCGGAGGTGCTCATCCCGCTGGGCCGGCACGCGGCGAACCACGTCCTCGGGACGGAAACCTCGATGGGGCGGCTCCGGGGGCGGGTCCACGCCCTGGGAAAGCGCAAGGTGGTGCCGACCTTTCACCCCGCCTACCTGCTGCGCAACCCGGCGGCGAAAAAGGACTGCTGGCGGGACATTCAGCTCGCGATGGCCGAGCTCGGGCTCGAGCCGCCGGCCCGCGGCGGGGCGTAATCCCGGTAACCGGGACCGGGTCCCGCGGTACCACCCCGCGAGTTGACCCCCGTAGGGGGCCCAGCTATCCTCCCCGCCCTTCGGGACCGACGCAACCAACGAGGGGAGCGGAGGTTCCATTCGAGAAGTCCCCCCAATCTTCCATGCCTGCCGCCATGCGCTTCCGCTCCCTCCTCGCCACGGGACTTGTCTGCTACGCCGCCACGGCCTGCCGCTCGGCCGACACGCACGACGACGCGCTGCCGGCCGGTCCGTCCGCCGCGGACACCGCGCAGCCGGCGATGCCGGATCCCGCGTCGTCCGCCACCGCTCCGACGGCCGAGGCGACGCCGACGGAGTTCCAGCCGACGCAGGACGGGATGCAGGACGCCGCCGAGCGCGTCAAGCGCATCCGCGAGCGGCAGCAGTACCTGGCCGACAAGTACATCGCGGAAGGCGCCGCCCACCTCGACCGCGCCGACTTCGCCTCCGCGCTCGCCGCGTACGCCCAGGCGCTCGAGGTCATGCCCTCCAACGAGGAGGCGCGCGCCGGCATGCGCAAGGTCCAGTCGCTCATGGGCGACGAGTACGCCCAGGCGGAGGACTACCTCCAGGACGCGGTCGCGCTCGAGACCGTGCGCCGCGCGCAGGCGCGCATGACCGCCGAGCAGTTCGTCACCGACGGGCAGAACTACCTCAAGCTCGGACGCTACGACGACGCGATCGAGTCGTTCCGGCGCGCGCAGACGATCCTGCGCTACCACCCGCTGATCGCCACGGACTCGCTCGACGAGCGCGTGGTCACCAACATGCTGGAGTCGGCCGTCGCCGCCTCCGAGGAAGCGTCGCGGATGGCGGCCCAGGAGGCGGAGCGCGAGGCCGCGCGGGTGCAGGAGGAGCGCGAGGCGGAGCAGCGCCAGTACCGCGCCAACAAGCTCACCGCGCTCTACGCCGAAGCGAACAACGCCTTCCAGCGCGAGGAGTACAGCACGGCGGAATCGCTCGCCAAGCAGATCCTCCTCTGGGATCCGGGCAACGAGTACGCCATCGAGCTCCGCGACATCGCCATGGCGGCGCGCCACCAGAAGGCGGACGCGGAGAACCGCCGGCTCCTGCGCGAGAACTGGATCGAGACCTTCCAGGACATCGAGGCCAACGTCGTCGCGCAGACCGAGACCCTGATCTTCGACGACCTCAAGCGCTGGCGCGAGGTCTCGCAGCGCAAGCCGCTCGAGTTCACGCGCGCCGACCCGCTGGCGGACGCCGACCGCAACGCGATCCTGACGCGGCTCGACACCCTGCGCATCCGCCCCCGCTTCGGCGAGGACGGCGAGGGCGTGCCGCTCGAGGAGCTGGCCACGTACCTCCAGCGCGTCACCGGCGTCAACTTCCTGATCTCGGCGCGGGTGCGCGACGAGCTGGACGAGGAGGAGACCGCGGTCTACCTCGACCTGCCCGAGCGCAGCGTGCGCAAGGTCCTCGACCTGATCACCGAGACCTCGGAGAGCCTGCGCTGGAAGGTCGAGGACGGCGTGGTCAAGTTCGTCACCGTCGAGGAGATGATCGGCGGGCAGGTCCTCGCGATGTACGAGGTCCGCGACCTGATCCACCCGGTGAAGGACTTCCCCGGCCGCGAGATCAACATCGAGCCCTCCGGCGGGCTCGAGCCCTTCGACGAGGACTTCGAGGAGCGCGAGGCGCTGGTCGTCACCGAGGACTCGCTCGACGCGCTGATCCGCGACAACGTCGCGACCGAGTCCTGGGACGCCGACCCGGCGAACAGCCTGCGCATCACCAGCGGGACGCTGGTCGTCTACCAGACGCCCGAGGTGCAGGAGCAGATCAGGTCGCTGCTCGAGGACCTGCGCGAGGCGACCGGCATCATGGTCGACGTCCAGGCGCGGTTCCTGAAGGTCGAGGACAACTTCCTCGAGGATATCGGCGTCGACTTCCGCGGCCTCGGCTCGCCGGGCAAGGGCACCAACGCCTTCTTCGACGACTTCGGCGACACGACGACGCAGCAGGACCTCGGCTCCGAGATCGGCCAGGACGCCGACGTGGGCGCGTTCTTCGACGACGGCGAGGACGGCGACATCAAGGCCCGGATCGAGAACCTCTACGACACCGACCTGGGCGACGAGGACGTCCTGACCGGGTCCGGCGGCCTCTCGTTCCAGTGGACGTACCTGAACGACCTGCAACTAGAGATGGTGCTGCGCGCCGTCTCCAAGTCCGAGCGCGTCGAACTCGTCACCGCGCCGCGGCTCCTGGTCTTCAACACCGCGCGCTCGAACCTCACCGTTCTGAACCAGCTCGCCTACGTGCAGGACTACGACGTCGAGATCGCCCAGGCGGCCTCGATCGCCGACCCGATCATCGCGGTCGTCGAGGACGGCGTGATCCTGGACGTGCGCCCGGTCGTGTCCGCCGACCGCCGCTTCATCACGCTGGAGCTACGCCCGACCGTCGCCGAGCTCAAGCGCCCGATCCGCGAGCTGGTCACGTCGCTCGGCAACACGGGCAACCCGGTCACGATCCAGCTTCCCGAGCTCGAGGTCTCCCGGGCGCGCACCTCGGTGCCGATGCCCGACGGGGGCACGGTGCTCCTCGGCGGCTTCAAGATCCACGAGGGCCAGGACCTCCGCTCCGGCGTCCCGGTCCTGAACAAGATCCCGCTGCTCTCGTTCTTCTTCGAGCGCAAGGGCAACTTCGTCTCGAACAGGAAGCTCCTGATCCTGCTCAAGGCCAACATCGTCATCCCGCAGGAGAACGAGCCCACCCCCGCCCAGCTCGGCCTGGACACGGGACCGGCACCCCAGGCCCCGCGCTAGGTCCGCCCGGAGCGCCCCCGGAGGCTCGGCCTTCGGGGGTGTTTCTCGTTTAGGTCGACCCCTCCCATCGGAAACCTCCCGCGCGCAGGGGGGTACCCCAGGCTGTTCTCCGCCTCCTCTTCACCAGCCAACGCGCCATGCAGCATCATCCCGCCCTCCTGCTGGTCCCCCTCTTTCTAGCGAGCCCGCTGGCGGCCCAGCGCTCCCAGGCCGAGGTCGACTCGGACATCGCGTTCGCCCGGGGCCTCGCCGCCGAGTGGCAGTACGTCGACCTGGCGGAGGAGGTCATCCTGGACCTCGAGCGGTCGGGCGGCCTGAGCAAGGAGACCACCTCCCAGATCGGGCTCGTCAAGTGCGACATCTACGCCGAGGGCGCCAAGAAGGAGCCGGACGCCGAGCTCAGGAACGAGCTCTACGCCAAGGCGGTGGAGGCCTACCGGGGCTATATCGACAAGAACCCCTTCTCCGAGTTCCTCGCCCAGGCGGAGCGCGGGTACGTCGACATCTCCAACCTCTACGGCAAGAACCTCGAGCGCCGCTACCAGGACGCGGTCGGCGAGGAGGCCGAGGAGATCCGGAACACGATCACCGAGGTGCTCGAGGAGGCCCTGCAGCACACCGGCAAGCTGGCCGACGGGCTGAAGGAGGAGGACTGGAGCGTCGCCCAGAAGGTCGAGTGGGCGCGGGTCATGTACAACCGGGCCCAGATGCTCCACACGATGGGGAAGACCTCCGAGGAGGGCGCGTTCTTCTTCGCCCAGGCCGAGAGCGCCCTCGAGGAGCTCTCGATCACCGTGGGCGAGCAGACGCCGCAGGGGCTCTTCGCGTACCTGGAGCTCGCCGAGGTCTACCGCTCGATGGGCCAGCCCGAGGACGCCGCCGCCTTCGCGGAGTTCGTGGTCGACACCGCGGTCCCGATCGACCCCGAGGTCCGGGAGGAGGCGCAGTGGGACGAGTTCACCGCCGAGGACCTCGCGAAGCGCTGGGTCTTCGTCGAGCGGGGCACCTCGCCGCTGGTCGAAGCCTACCTCGCCGCCGGCTACCCGGAGGACGCGACCAAGTGGGCGCTGCACTTCTACAACTTCCTGCGGGCGGAGGGCTTCGCCCTCTCGCCGTCGGGCTACCTGTCGCTCCTGGCGGTCGCGCGGACGCTCCTGGACACCGGCGGGTTCGTCGGGGGCTCGCTGACCGGCGGCAACCTGGCGTGGTACGAGACCGAGGAGTCGATGAAGGCCGAGGTGTCGTCGCGGCGCGACCAGCGCTCGTCGATCGACCTCGCGCTCCTGATCGCCCAGACCGTCAACGCGGAGAACCGCGGCAACGTCCTCCAGATCCGGGCGCAGAAGCTGATCTCGGACGTGATCAACCGCCCCGGCGTCGTCGTGTCGCCCGACATCCTGTTCGAGGCCGCGCAGGGCGAGTACTTCAACAAGGAGTACCCCGCCGCGATCGAGGCCTTCAAGCGCGTGCTCCGCTCCCTCGACGTCCAGGACGAGGCCACCAAGCAGGAATACGGCGCCAAGGTGCTCTACCACGTGGCGGAGAGCCTGCGGAAGACGGATCGCATCCTGGAGGCCGCCATCGCCTACAAGGAAGGCGTCACGGTCTGGCGCGGCGACCCCGAGTACGACGAGAAGAACGCGCGCGGCTACTACGGCACGACCGGCGAGCTCAAGTCGAAGTTCCCCGGCGCGCAGCTCTACGTCGACATGCGCACCGAGTCGGAAGATCTCCTGACCGGGATCTCCGACAACACCGAAGCGATCGACTTCCGCAGGGCGAAGGCGCTGTACGACCAGGACGAGTTCGTTCAAGCCCGCGAGCGCTTCCAGAAGATCCCGCAGAGCGCGGACAACTACGAGAAGGCGGTCGCCTATGCGGCGCTCTGCCTCTACAAGCTGAAGGACCGCGAGGGCGCGGAGAAGGAGTTCGCCGACTACGTCGAGAACTTCGTCACCGACACGATGAACGCGGTGACGACGCCCAAGAAGGTCGCGACCCGCAAGGAAGCGCGGGCCATGGCGCACTACTACCTGGGCCGTGTCGCCTACGATCACGTCAACATGGGCAAGGGCTCCTACGAGGAGGTGGTGAAGCGTCTGGGCACCTACCACGACGAGTTCCCGGACCAGTCCTCCTACGGACCGAACGCCCTCTACATGGTCATGATGTCGCACCTGGCGCTCGGAGCCGCCGACGAGATGAAGGCCGTCCACGACGTCATGGTGGAGGACTACCCGACGAACAAGTTCACCGGCAGCGGCGCGCTCAAGATCTACAACAGCTTCAGCGCCCAGCGCGACAAGGCGCAGGAAGCGAACGACGAGCCGCGGATCGCGGAGCTGACGAGCGAGATGGCGGAGTACATGCGGCTCAGCAACCAGCTCGCCGGCAGTCCCGCCTTCGGCAACATGCGCGCCGAATCGAACCTCTGGATGGAGCTCGAGAACTGGACGGAAGCCGAGCGCGTGCTCAGCGCCATCCTCAAGCGCTTTGAGGGCGACAGCGAGAACGACGCGACGATCAAGCTGCACGTGCGACCGGACCTCGGCACGGTCCTGCTCGCGCAGAACCGCGCGCAGGACGCCTACGACGTCCTCAAGGACCTCGTGCCCGATCCCGACGACGACGAGGACGAGCGCAAGCCCGCGTCGGGCGTGGTCACGAACTACTGCCGCGCCATCTGCGGCTGGGTGAGCGAGGACGCGGACGGCAACATCGTCCAGCTCGCGGGGATCGGCGGCGAGGACAACCTCCGCATCGCGGCCCGCTACTTCGGCAAGCTCACCCAGTCCGTCGCGCGCGACAACAAGTGGGAGTGCCCCTGGTACGAGATGAAGTTCTACACCGCCTACGCCTACTACCAGTGGGGCCTCGTCAACAGCGAGAAGATGGCGGCGGCCAAGAACCAGATCGAGACCCTGAAGACCGAGCTGGGCACCAATCTCGACGGCATCTCCGAGTCGTGCGGGGACTCCACCCTGCGGAAGCGCTTCCTGTGGCTGTGGACCAAGGTTCAGTAGTCCGCGCCCCCCTTTCCCCCACGCCGGTTTCCATGGTTGTGAGCCTCTACCCCGCCGCTAGAATGTCCCGCCCTAATATGCGGCCTCATCGCCCCGTCCTCCGCCGGGCCGCCCTCGCGGTGGTCCTCGGCCTGGTCCTCCCGTCCGCGCTTGCGCCTCCCGCGAAGGCCCAGGAAACCGTCAAGCCCGACCAGGTGCTGGCGCGCAACCGCCGCACCGGCGCGGTCGCGCCCGTGAGCGGCGTCGTGACCGAGAACGGCCTCGACAAGGTCGTCGTCACCATCAACGACAAGTCTAAGGACTACGACTCCGAGCTCGTGGTCCGCGTCGTCTTCGGTAACGTGCCGCCGGCGTACCGCGACGGCACGCTCTACTTCGACCGCGGGGACTACGAGAACGCCGCCGCCAAGTTCCGCCTCGCCGCCGGGGACGCCTCCGCGCGCGACGTGGTCAAGGCCTCGGCGCGTCTCCGCGCGGCGGAAGCGCTGATGAGGCAGGGCGCCGCGGACGCGGCGGCTTTCGGCGAGGCGGCCACCGACGCGGCCACCTTCCTCGCCGACTATCCGCTCAACCGCGAGGTTCCGGCCGCGCGGATGCTCCAGGCGCGCGCGACCCATCTCGCGAGCAACCCGGCGGGAGCCGGAGAGCTCTACCGGACGCTCTTCCGCGAAGCCGAGGGCGAAACGCCGACCACCGGATACGACTGGCACACCTGCCTCCTCGCCGGCCTGCGCGCGGCGCACTGCTACCTCGAGGCCAAGGACACGCAGAGCGCGCGCGAGCTCTTCGCGGCGCTCGACAGCACCTTGCTGCGCGTGCTCGGCGGGCTCGACCCCGACGACGCGCAGCGCGGGCCGCTGACCTCCGTCCAGGCGCGCTCCCGTCTCGGCGAGGGATTCGCGCTTCTCGCGGCCGGGCAGGGCTCCCAGGCGATGAACTTCTTCCGCGGGCAGATCGCGAGCGCCGGCCAGAGCGCGTCCCCCTCGCTGCGCTTCGGAGCGCACCTCGGGCTCGGCGAAGCGCTCCTCGCCGAGCACAAGTACCGCGAGGCCCAGATCGAGTTCGCGACCGTCTCTTCCATCGACCACACGGATCGCGACCGCGCGGCCCGTGCGCTGACCGGTATGGCCGAGTGCGCGATCAAGTTGGCCGACGCGAACTCGCGCACCGACGCGCGCGCCTGGCTCCAGATCGTGATCGACCAGTACGGCGACACTCCCTCCGTCCGCAAGGGCCAGGAGCTGTTGCAATCGCTTTGAGACCTTCCCCCCACCTGCTCCAGAAACTATCCCCAAGGAGTTCATCGAGGATGGCTTTCCGTCTGATCCGCGCCCGGGTGCTGGATGGCGTCACCCGGACCCTCCCGATGGCCCTCGCCGTCGCACTCACGTCCACGCCCCTCATGGCTCTGCAGGACGATGAAGCCGCTACCGAGGAAGTCGAATCGCTCTCCCTCGGCGGCATCATCGCCGACTCCGGCATCTTCGGCTGGTTGATCATCCTGCTTTCGATCGTGGCCCTCGCGGTGATCATCGAGAACATCGTCTCGCTGAAGCGCGACAAGCTCGCGCCGCCGGAGGTCATCGACGAGATCCAGGCGCTGTTCGACGAAGGACAGTTCCAGGAGGCGATGGAGCTCTGCGAGAACGAGCCGACCTTCCTCACGCGCATCTGCGGGGCGGGCATCGCCAAGATCGGCCATCCGTTCGAGGTCATCGAGAAGTCGATCGAGGAGATGGGCGACGAGGAGGCCGTCAAGCTCCACCAGAAGATCGGCTGGCTCTCCGTCATCGCGAACATCGCGCCGATGATGGGTCTGCTCGGCACCGTGACCGGGATGGTCCTCGCGTTCCACAAGATCGCGACCAGCCAGGGCCAGGCCGACCCCGCCGAGCTCGCCGACGGCATCTCGATGGCGCTGCTCACGACGCTGTTCGGGCTGTGCGTGGCCATCCCCGTCACCGCCTCCTTCGCCTACCTGCGGAACAACCTGATCCGCTCCGTGATCGAGGTCGGCGCCATCGTCGAGGACCTGTTCGAGCGCTTCCGGCCCGCCCAGTAGGGGTCCCGGCGGCGGGAAACCGCCCCCGGGAGGCCCTGGCGCCCGGCCGGCGCGCTAGGATCTGGGGGCGGCCCGCGCGGGATCCGGAGATCGAGCGGATCGAACCGAAACCCCCGCGGGAGCCTGGATAGGGAAGGTAATGAAGCTCAACAAGCACGACGCCCAGACCGAGATGGACATGAACATGACGCCGATGATCGACGTCGTGTTCTTGCTCATCATCTTCTTCATGATCATCACGGACCTGACGCAGCAGGACCTGGAGGAGATCAAGCTCCCGGTCGCCCAGACCTGCGTCCCCGACAAGCCCGAGAAGGGCGTCGTCCGTCCGATCATCAACATCGACTTCAAGGGCAAGATGGTCGTGAAACGGGACGTGATGTTCGATCCCGAGGTGAACGACCTGCGCCCGATCGAGGGCTACCTGGCCGACCAGGCCGGCTGGATGCCGAAGAAGCCGCTCAACGAGGAGACCGGAACGGGTCCACTGATCCCCGACAACCCGCTCCTGATCCGCGCCGACAAGAACACGCCGTTCAAATTCGTGCAAAAGGTGATGGAGATCTGCGGCAAGAAGGGCATCCAAATCTGGAAGATCGAGCTGGCCGCGGCGGAGCCCGAAAACCGCAAGGAAGAGGAAGACTAGAGCCCCATGTCGCGCCTGAAGGAAATCGTAGACGACCACTGCGAGCTCGAGATGACGCCGATGATCGACGTCACGTTCCTGCTCCTGATCTTCTTCCTCTGCACGATCAAGTTCAAAACGCTCGAGGGCAAGCTCTCCGCGTACCTGCCCAAGGACGTGGGCGTCAACCAGACCGAGGCGGAGCCGATCGAGAAGATCGAGATCAAGCTCACGGTGAAGACCGAGGGCGAGCGCCGCGATCCCAAGAACCTCAGCAAGAAGTGGGACGGCGAGAAGCGCTTCGAATGGGTCGGGCGGGTGATCGACTACCAGATCGGCCCGCGGAAGACGAACAAGATCGACGAGGTCCAGGATCGACTGGAGGAGCTCTACAAGGCCGATCCGGAGCGCCCGGCGACGATCGACTCGCGCCCGGGAACCTGTTACGGAGACGTGGTTCCCGTGCTCGACGCGGCGGTCCTCGCCGGCTTCACCGACATCACCTTCGTCGGCGAGTACAAGAACTAGCGCTGCCCGCGAAGGGCGGCGGCAGCGCCGGACAAAGCGACGTTCGCGGGGTCTCCTCGCGGACGTCGTTTGCGTCTCCGGCCCACCCCCTTCCCCGCTCCTAAGTCCTTGCCCTAACGGGGTTTGTTTTTGCTTTGCGGGTTTGCCCGGCACCGCGCCAGGCGGTATCCTCCTCGCCCTCTGAAGGAGGCCCGGGGCCGCGCGCCGCGCTCCGCCTGACACCTCCTGCCCCCCTGCCAACCCAACCGCCCCGGAGTCCTGACTCCCCGCGTATCCCGAGCGCGTTCCCGGGATAAGTGTACGGATCCAAAGCGACTCGCCCGGCGCCGCCGCGCCACCCGAAATCGGCTGCCACATCCCCCCGAGAAACCTAGACCGATGCGGAAACCTGTCTCATCGCTGTTCCTTCTCGCGCTCGTCCTCGGCGCCTGTAAGTCGAGCTCGAGCTCGGTCGACGAGTTCGACCCGACGGTTGCGGGCGGCCCCACGACGGAGGAGGCCGGCGGACCCGGCGAGCAGATGGCGCCCCAGCAGGACGACGGGGAGGACCAGGCCGGCGGCCAGGAAGGCGAGCTGGGCGACCCCTGGGAACGCTACACCCTCGCCGAGCAGAAGAAGGCCTTCCTGATCGAACGGCACCTGCAGAACGCCAGCGACCTGCGGAGCCAGTTGCGGCTCGAGGAAGCCGAGATGGAGCTGGCGCGGGCGCTTGAGCTCGACCCGGACAACCTCGAGGCGAAGGCGATGATGCGCGAGGTCGGCGCGCTGCTCGGCCGCGCTCCCGGCCAGATCTCGACGATCGGCAAGCAGCTCACGGACCTGCACCAGCTCCGCGTGCAGCAGCTCCGCGAACAGGCGAACGACAACGTGCGCACCGCCAAGGTCATGCTCGCGCGCGGCGACTACGACGGGGCGATCAACGAGCTGACCCTCGCCCTCGACCACGTGCGCTGGGCCCCCCACGAGGTGGACTGGCAGGGCACGGACACCGAGGCGGCCCAGCTCCTCGAGAGCGCCAAGGTGCAGCGCGAGATGCAGCTCCAGGCGGAGAAGGAGGCGCAGCAGCAGCGCTCGCTCCAGGCCCTCCGCGAGGCGGAGCAGGCGGAGCGCACGCGCACCCAGGCCCTCCTCAACAACATCCTCGACCAGGCGATCGAGGCCTTCCGCGCGCAGGACTACGAGGCGGCCGGCGAGTTCGCCGAGCGCGCCCTGCGCGAGGACCCGCGCAACGAGCGCGCCCGCGACATCCGCGACGCCTCCTTCCGCGCCGGCTCCGACCAGATGCGCGAGGACACGCTCGCGCGCAAGCAGGAGCAGTACAAGAACTGGCAGGAGGAGATGGACGAGCTCCTCGTCCCCTACACCGACGTGATCACGCTGCCCGACCAGGACTTCTGGCAGCAGATCACCGAGCTGCGCTCGAAGCGTCGCGGCCTCGATCTCTCCACCGTCATCGACCCCGCCGAGGTCGAGCTGCGCAACAAGCTGCGCACGCTCTACATCCCCGGCTTCAGCTTCGAGGACGAGGAGAGCCTGATCGCGGTCGTCGGCGGCCTGGCGACGATCACCGGCCTGCCGCTGGTCGTCGACCCCGCGGCCGAAGAGGCCGCGATCGACGAGGGCGTCGTGTTCGACATCGACCTCTCCAACCAGATCACCGTCGAGAAGGCGCTCAACATCGTCACCGGGATGGCCGGCGAGACCGTCACCTGGACGATCCGCCACGAGGCCGTGCTCGTCACCACCGCGGAGAAGGCCCGCGGCGACCTGGTGATCTACAACCACGACGTCCAGGACCTGATCTTCGGCCTGACGGACTTCCTAGGCCCGCGCATCGATCGCCTGCGCCTGCTCGACGAGCTCGAGGACGACGACGGCGGCGGCCCCTTCGGCGGCATCGGCGAGCGTCCCACGATCATCGAGCCCGACGACCTCTCGGCCCTCGTGCAGGAGAACGTCGCCGTCGGCACCTGGGAGGACGAGGGCATCTCGATCACGGTCGAGGGCGGCAACATGATCGTCGTCCACTCCGCCGACGTGCAGAAGCAGGTGCGCAAGTTCCTGGAGGACCTGCGCCGCTTCAGCGCCACGCTCGTCACGATCGAGTCGAAGTTCCTGACGATCGCCGACAACTTCCTGCAGGAGATCGGCGTCGAGTTCCGCGGCCTCGACAACCCGGGCGACCCGTTCACCGACCTCGACGACGTCACCACCGGCCTCGAGGACATGGCGAGCCTCGGCCTCGACAACCAGGGCACCGGCCCGGGCTCCGGCCCGCCGGCCGCCGGCTTCTTCTACGACGACGGCGAGGACGGCGACTTCAAGGGCTCGATCTCGCAGCTCTTCGACATGCCGCTCGGCGACGCCCTCTCGACCGCCGGCGGGATGACCGCCCAGTGGACCTTCCTCGACGACCTGCAGGTCTCCGCCATCCTGCGCCTGGTCGAGAAGCAGGAGAACCTCGAGATCCTGAACAACCAGGTCCTCTCGGTGCACAACACGCAGCGCGCGTTCGTCACCGCCATCAACCAGCAGGCCTACATCCAGGACTTCGACGTCGAGGTCGCCCAGTTCGAGGCCATCGCCGACCCGCAGATCAACATCCTCGAGGAGGGCATCGTCCTCGACGTGCGGCCGACGATCCACCAGAACCGGAAGTACCTCACGCTCGAGATCCAGCCCACGGTGGCCAACGTCGTGGCGCTGACCGACTTCTCGACGACCCTCGGCGGTCAGACCCAGGCGGTGACGTTCCAGCTTCCGGAGCTGGAGGTCCAGAGCGTGTTCACCACGGTCGTCGTCCCGGACGGCGGGTCGATCCTGCTCGGCGGACTGTCGCGCATCCGGAACATCGAGCGGCGCGCCGAGGTTCCGTGGATCGCCAACATTCCGCTGGTCGGGTTCTTCTTCAAGGAAGAGGGCTACAGCGACGAGAAGACGAGCCTGATGATCATGCTGCGGGCGTGGATCACCGACGTGAAGGCGGAGCTGGAGCGGCTCGAGCGGCGGTAACTCCAGGTTCTGCGGGGCTTGTTCGTCGCGGTGATGTGAGACCGCGGAGGGAGCGGAGTACGCGGAGCCCGGAGGTTTAACACGGAGAAGGAACGGAGTTATCGGAGACCACGAGGCTGCAATGCCGCAACCAAAGCGTGTGCTCTGAGTGCACCCGTTGGGTGTAAAGAACCGGCGCCCACCTAGTTT
>JANQEJ010000264.1 GCA_028278425.1 Planctomycetota bacterium
CGAGGCGCGCGCCGGCGACGCGCCCGGCCTCGACGAGGAGCTCGGACGCCTCGGTGCCCGTGCGGATCGTCACGCCGGCCGCCCGCGCGCCGCGCGCGAAGCCGTCGACGAGCGCGCCGCCGTCGATCCGGCCCTCCGCGGGGAAGAGGAAGGCGGCCTCGGCGGAGCCGCGGTACGGGGGAAAGCGCTCGCCGAGCTCGGTTCTGGACAACTCGCGCGCGTCGGTCTCCGGCCGGGCCGCCGCCACGTCGCGGCGGAGCGCCTCGGCGCCGTCGCCGGCGGCGGCGAGGATCAGCCCGCGCCCGTCGACGAGCGGACCCGGCGCGAACCCCTCCGGCGGTTCGCGCAGGAAGACGGCGCTGCGCTGGGTGAGCCGGCGGCACGTCTCGTCGCCGCCGACCGAGCGCAGGATCTGCGCGTTGCGGCCGGAGGAGTGCAGGCCGAGCTCGGGCTCGCGGTCGATCAGGACGACGTCGGCGCCGCGGCCGAGCCGGCCGAGCGACCAGGCGGTGGAGAGTCCGGCGATGCCGCCGCCGAGGATCAGGATGCGCGTGTCCGCCATCGAAGCGCGCGCATCCTAGCAGGTCGGGAGCGGCGTCCGGAGCCGCGTCAGCGGCCGCTCTCGCCGCCCGCGTTCGCTTCGACCGCGAGCCCGCCCTCCGCGCGGATCCAGTCCCGCACGAGACCGCGCAGGACGGGCAGCGTCACCGCGCCGTCGGACAGCACCACGTCGTGGAAGTCGGGGTAGCGGAAGCGGGAGCCCAGCGCGTCGCGCGCTTCGTCGCGCAGCGCGAGGATCTCGCGTTGACCGAGCTTGTAGGCCAGCGCCTGTCCCGGCCACGCGATGTAGCGGTCGACCTCGTTGTCGATGTTGTTGTAGGCGAGCAACGTGTTGTCGCGCATGTATTGAATCGCCTGGTCGCGGCTCCAGCCGAAGGCGTGCAGGCCGGTGTCGACCACCAGCCGGCAGGCCCGCCAGGCGTCGTAGGAGAGAACGCCGAGGCGATCGACGTCGCCCGTGTAGAGCCCCATCTCGTCGGACAGCCGCTCGGTGTAGAGCGCCCAGCCTTCGACGAAGGCCGTCGAGCCGAAGTGGCGGCGGAAGAGGGGCAAGTCCTCGAGCTCCTGGGCGATCGCGATCTGGAGGTGGTGGCCCGGGATCGCCTCGTGGTAGGCGAGGACCTCGGCCTCGTAGCGTGGGCGCGTCGCCGGCGCGGACGTGTTGATGTAGTAGACGCCGGGCCGCCCGCCGCCGGGCTCGGGCCCGTTGTAGTAGGCGATGGTCGAGTCCTTCTCCTCGTGCGGCGGGATCACCCACACCTCGCAGCGCGCGCGCGGGACGATGCCGAAGAACTGACGCATCTTCCCCTCCGCCTTGCGCAGCGCGGACTCCGCCTTGTCGCGGACCTCGTCGCGCGTCTCGAAGTGCATCGCCGGGTCGGTGCGGAGCCGCCGCTGGATCTCGTCGACGTCGCGCGTGCCGAACACCTTCTCGCCCAAGTCGGCCATCTCGGCGCGGATGCGGTCCACCTCGGCGAGGCCGAACTCGTGGATCGCCTTCGGGTCGCACTCCGCCGGCGGGAGCGACGTGTGGTAGGCGATCATCGTGCGGTAGGCGGCGGCGCCGCCGGGAACGTGCACCAGGCCGGGCTTCTCGTCGGGGCGCGCGCGCGCGGAGAGCTCGCGCAGCGTGTCGCGGTAGCCGGCGACCGCGGGATAGATGTCCTGCTCGACGGTGGTGAAGACCTCGTAGAGGAACTTGCCGCGTTCCTCGACGCCGAGCTGATCGCCGTCGCCGGGCAGGAGCACGCGCGTGCCGAGCGCGAGCCGCTCGCCGTCCTGAAGGTGCAGGTTGAGCTTTCTCAGCTCGCGCTGGTGCCGCGCGTCGCCGAGCTCCTCGTGCGCCACCTTCGCGACGCTGCCGTTCGGCGGCAGCTCGACCCAGCGCCCGCCGCCGGTGGCGATCGTGACGAGGGGCGAATCCATCGGCTCGGTGTCGAGGAAGGCGTCGAGCTGGTCGAGCTGCTTCTCGAAGGCGGTGTTCGAGGCGATCCTGCCCTCGTTGGCGGCGCGCTTCAGGTTGAAGGCCGCGACGCGCAGGTAGCCCGGGAACCGGCTCCAGCGCTCGACGAGCTGCGCGCGCTCGCGCGCGGTGCGCACCGGCTGGTGGCGCGTGACGTTCAGGATCTCGAGGTGCGGGCCCACGAGCGGGTCCACCGTCCAGTTGTGGAGCCCGAGCGCGATCTGGCCGCGGTCGTCGCGCACGCGCGCCTCGAGCAGGCCGTACGTCAAGCGGTCGGAGGCGGCGAGCAGGTCGGGGTCGATCCGCGCGAGATCCGCGAGCATCTCGTCGAGGAGCTCCAGGTCCTTCTTCAGCGCCTGCTCGGAGTTCGGCGGCCACGCGCCGTGGTGGCGCGGATCCCCGAGGGCCGTCGCCCGTAGCGGGTCGGCCTCCATCGCGTAGTCCCAAAAGCGCGCGCAGAGCGACGCGAGCTCTTGGTCCTCGACGGACGCGGAGACGTCCTCCCACAGGCCGAGCTCGGCGGGCGGGACCGGCTGGATCTTCTCCGCCACCTCGCAGGCGGGGAGCAGGGCGAAGAGGGCGAGCGGAAGCAGGTTCGAGCGTCCCATGGTCGTCGGTTCTCGTTGCTGTGCTGTCGCGGGCGAGTCTCCAGGGCAGGATACGTCCGCGACCGGCCGCTTCCAGGCGCAACCTCGTGTTAGGGATGAGAGCGCAGGTCGATCACGCGCGCGAGCGCGGTGACGACGAGGCTGTGCCGCATCTCGCCGGCCGCCACCGCGGCGCGCGCCTCGTCCAGCGCGACGGTGTCGACGCAAATGTCCTCGCCCGGGTCGAGCTTGAGCTCGTGGGTGCGCACGGCGCCCTCGGCGAGCCAGTGGTGGCACAAGTTGTTGTGGAAGGCCGGGTTGGGCTCCACGCAGCCGAGGTAGCTCCAGCGCTCGCTCGTGTACCCGGTCTCCTCGCGCAGCTCGCGCCGGGCCGCCTCACGCGAGTCCTCGTCGGGGTCGATCACCCCGCCGGGGATCTCCATCGTCACCGCGCCGGTCCCGAAGCGGAACTGGCGGACCACGACGAGGCGGCGCTCGGGCGTCAGGGCGACCACGTTGACCCAGTCCGGGGTCTCGAGGACCGTCCGCCTGAGCACCCTGCCGTTGCGCGGGTTCTCGAGCGTGTCGAAGCGGGCGCGGCAGATCAGGAGGTCCGGGCCGCGCTCGGAGCCGTGGAGGGTCCAGGGACGGGGCGGGTCGGCCACGGCTAGCGCCCCGGCGCCAGCGGCGCGATCCAGCGGTGGTCCGGCCGCGTGTTCCACTCGCGCCGCCACGCGCGGTGCTCCTTGTCGTCGGGGAAGGCCTCGTCCGGTCCGTAGGGATAGCCGCTCATCCCGTGGAAGGGGAGCGGCGTGACGTAGAGCGCCCCGTGCGAGTTCGGGTCGCGGTCCTTCGCCCAGCCGTCGAGGAAGACGAGGTAGTCGCGCGTCCAGCCGGGCTTCGGCGGCGGCAGGCCCTCCGCGGGGAAGCGAACGGTAAGCGCGTCGCCCGCGCCCATGATCACGTACATGTCGTCGACCGCCGTCAGGAGCGGGAGGCACTCGCCGAGCTTCGTGTAGAGCCCGGGGTGCTGGTTCCAGCGGGGCTCCGCCTCGAGCTCGTTCCAGTCGAACCAGTCGAGCTCCTCGTGGCCGCGGTAGGGGACCGCCTTGGAGAAGCCGCGCATCCAGAGGTTCGCGGACGCCGGTTCGATCGAGGTCATCTCGAGCGGCGCGTCGTCGGCGTCGACGGCGAGACGGATCGCCTCCCAGTAGAGCCGCAGCGTCGTGAAGACGCGCACCCGCGGGTCGTCGCGGTCGATCACGTCGGAGACGTCGATCACCATCGTCTTCGTCTTGCCCGCGGGGAAGCCCACCGGCGGCCCGGCGTCGCGCCAGCCGCCCCGCCCGTCGGGCACCTGGAGGATCGGCGGCACGAACTCGACGTCGGGGTGGCGCGCCGCCGCCATGTTGACGCTCGCGTCCGTCCAGTAGAGCCAGCCGGTCATCGCGAGGCGGAGCTTCTCGGCGTCGCGCACGCGCTCGGCGTCGAATTCGAGCTCGAGGAACCACGGATCGGTCAGGCCGAGGAGCTGGCCGACGTACGGCTCGAACGGTTCCGCGTGGTCGCCGTCGGCGGCGGCGAGCGCCGACGTCCAGTCCGCGCCGTCGCTCCCCACCGCGCGCGCCGGCTTGAGCGGGTCGCGCAGCGTGTGCGTGTGCGGCTCGGGGAACGGCGGGAAGGTGAAGCGCTCGTTCGGGAAGATCTCCGTTCCCTCCGGATGGTCGACCACGTCGAGCCGGATGCGGTCGAGGTAGGTCACCTCGCGCAGCTCCTCGGTGAACTGGAGCTCGAAGAAGCCGTCCCTCGGCGCGAGCTGGTCGCCGCGCACGAGCACGTACTCGTCGTGGTCCGGCGGCACGAGCATGCCGGGTCCCATCGGCAGGCCGAGGGGCGTGATGCCGATCACGTCGGAGATGAACACGTACTCCTCGCCGTTCCAGGCGTAGAGGAACGGACACGAGCCGACGAGCCCCTCGCGCTGGCGGATCAGGTACGCGCCGGTAGCGGGGACGTCGACGGCGTTCTGGATCACGCCGTTCGGCCACGTGACGCGCACGACGTCGATCGTCGCGCGGCCGTGCGTGAAGATCGCCTGCGGCTCGCCGCGCCAGTACAGCCGCCGGTAGACCGGTCCGACGAGGAGCTCGACGACCGCCCCGACGCCGCGGTGGTTGTCCTTCTTGCCGTGCAGCGCGAGCAGCATGGCGCTCGCCGCGTCGCCGTCGGCGGCGGTGAGCGTGCCGTCGGCGAGGCCCAGAAGCTCGGGCCGGCCGTCGCGGCGCAGGTCGACGACGGCCTCGCCCGGCGGCGCGTGGAGCACCGGGTCGGCGACGAGCCCGTCATCCGGCGCGTCGCCCGCCTCCCACGCGCCGCTCGGAAGCTGGAGCCACGTCGTCGCGTCGCGCGCGAAATCCGGCCAGCCGTCGGCGTTGCGGTCGGCGACGAGCGGCTCCGCCTCGCCCGCCAGGCCGGCGGGGAGCGTCGCGCTCGCGTCGGCGAAGCGACCGGCGCGCTCGTTCGTCGCGAGCAGGACCGACCCGGCGTCGCCGAGGAGCAGGTCGACGTCGTTGTCGACGTCGAAGTCCTCGGTGGCGCACCACACGGCCGCGCGCGCGGGATCGAGCCCCGCCTCCTCGGTCGCGTCGGTGAAGGCGCCGCCGGCGAGGTGCGCGCCGTCGTTGCGAAGGAGGCGCGTGCCGAAGTCGCCGACGACCAGGAGGTCGAGATCGCCCTCGTGGTCGTAGTCGACGGCCTCGACGTCGCGGATCGTTCCGTCGACCTCGAAGAGCGGCTCGTCGCGCTCGCGGAAGCGCCCGTCGCGGTTCTCCGCGAGCGCGAGCGCGCCGCCGCGCGCGAAGACCAGGTCGAGGTCGCCGTCGCCGCCGGGCGCGCCCTCGACGCCGAGGTCGAAGGCGACCGCGGCGTTCACCGCACCGGAGACGACGTCCTCGACCGTCCAGCTCCCGCCGCCGTCGCGTCGCGCGAGCGCCAGGCCGTCCGCGCGCGTCAGGAGCAGCTCCTGCGGCGGCGGATCCAGCTCGAAGGTGTAGCCCTGGCTGGAGAGCCCGATCGCCTTCTGCGTGTCCGGCACCGTCGCGGGCCGCGTGGTGATCGCCGCGAAGCGCGCGACCTCGCCGAGTCCTTCGATCGCGACCGCGTTGCCCCAGGAGGGCCGGGGCCAGCCGTCCGCCGCCGCGGCGACCGGATAGGTCGCGCGCGGGTCCGGGTGCGCGATCGATCCCAGGGTGCCGCGGTCGATGTCGATCTGCGTCGGCGCGGTGATCCCGCGCGCGCGCAGGCGCGTGTCCTCGTCCAGGTACCGCAGGGCTTCCTCCATGCGGTCGTTCTCGCGCATCAGGGTCGCCAGCCGGTAGTTCGCGCTCAGGTACCAGCTCCCGGCGAAGTCGACACCGATGTCGAGGACGCTCCGGTAGAACGCCTCGGCCTCGCGCGCCGCGCCGGCGGGGTCGTCGCCGTCCTGGCCGACGTCCCAGATCAGGCCGCCGAGCAGGAGCCGGGTCGGGACGTCGTCGGGGACGAGCTCGTGGACCCGGCGGAGGTGCGTGATCGCCTGCTCCAGATCGCTCTCGGCGCGCGCGATGCGGTACCAGGCCCAGGGGACGCGCGGGTCGTCGGGCGCCATCTCCTCGGCCCGCCGGAGAAGCTGGCGGGCGCGGTCGACCTCCCGTTCCTGGTCCATCGCCTTGGCCGCGACCTCGAGCCGGGCGGAGACCGCGTGGATCACGTCGACGAAGGCGGGGTCGTCGCGCTCGACCAGCGGCAGGAGCGCCTCGAGCGCCTTGTTGAACTCGTCCTCCGCGGCGTAGGCGGCCGCGCGCTCGCGCGCGATCACGTCCTCCGGGCTCGCCGCGCGCGCGCCGCCGTCGCCCCCGCAGGCGCCGAGAACGCCCAGGAGCGCCGGCGCGAGGAACGTTCCGCGGCGTCGATCCGTCATCGGCACATCGGAACATCTCACCCCGAGCGTTCCAAGGCTCACACGGCCTCACAACGAACGGGCGACCGCGTACGCAGGTTTCCCCAGGGCCTCCGCGGACGCGCGCTCTAAGATGGTGGGCTCCCTCCCCCCGTGAATCGTCTTCGTATCCCCATCCCGCTGCTCCTCTTCCCGCTCGCCGCCGCCTGCGGCGGGGGCGAGGAGCCGACCGCGCCGCCGGCGGACAAGGTCGCCGCCGAGGTCCCCGACGCGATCGAGATCGCCGCGCCGACGAACCGTGTCGTCGAGATGGAGTTCGTCGAGGAATACTCCGAGGAGGTCGCCAACCGGATGGTCGACTTCGCCGACAAGCTGCGCCGGCGCGACTTCGGCGCCGCGGCGGACTGGCTGGTCGACGACTTCGCCGGACACCGCTTCTCCGACCTCCCGATCGAGGGCGAGGACGAGCTTCCGCTCGGCGCGAAGCGCACGCGCTGGGACACCTCCGACGCGCCGGTCGTCGACCGCGACGCCTTCCTCGAGGGACTGCGCGCGCACGTCGGTCCCTGGAAGCGCGTCGAAGCGGTGGTGTGGAAGGTGAAGGGCGCGGAGTTCGAGACCCGACCGCTCTGGGGCAAGGTGCGCCTCAAGATCCTCTTCCAGGGCACCGGCGCCGACGGCGGCCCGCGCGAGCTCGTCGCCTGGGCGGAAGCACGCTTCGACAAGCGGGCCGGCAACTGGATGCTGGCCCGGCTCGCGCTCGAGTCGCTCAAGCTGGAGAGCCGCGACGCGTTCCTCTTCACCGACGTGTCGACCTCGACCGGCGTCGCGCACTCGGGGATCCGCTTCGGGCAGCCCGGCAACGACAGCTTCGCCTGGAACGGCGCCGCCGCCGGAGACGTCGACGGCGACGGGCTCTACGACCTCTTCGTCCCGAGCAACCAGCGGAACTTCCTCTACATGGCGCGCGTCGACGACGCGGGGCGGCTCGCCTTCGTCGACGAGGCGGGCAAGCGCGGCGTCGACGGTCCGAGCGGGGGCTCGGGCGCGGCGTTCTTCGACTTCGACCGCGACGGCGACCAGGACCTCGCGCTCGCCGACGTCGGGTGGGAAGGCGCGGAGGGAACGGTCGGCGGCAACCCGCTGCGCTTCTATCGCAACGACGGCGGGAGCTTCGCCGAGGTGGGCGAGGAGCTCGGCTTCCGGCGGCTCTGCTACGGCTACAGCCTGGTGGTCTTCGACTACGACCTCGACGGCTTCCTCGACGTCTTCGTCTGCAACTACGGGCGGCCCAAGGCGGAGCCGAACAACTCGTGGGTCGACGCGACGAACGGGATGTCCAACATCCTCTTCCGCAACGACGGCGGCAAGCGCTTCGTCGACGTGACCGAGGAGGCGGGCGTCGTCGACAACCGCTGGACGTACGCCGCGGCGGCGGCGGACTTCGACCTGGACGGCGACCAGGACCTCTACCTCGCCAACGATTACGCGGAGAACGCGTTCTGGCGCAACAAGGGCGACGGGACCTTCGAGGACGCGGCCGACGATCTCGGCGTGCGCGACCTCGGCAACGGGATGGGCGCGGCCTTCGGAGACCTCGACAACGACGGCCACCTCGACCTCTACGTCGCCAACATGTCGTCGACCGCGGGCAACCGCATCCTGCGGCGCCTGCAGAACCAGGACGAGGCGGCGCGGTCGCTCACCAAGATGGCGGCCGGCAACACGATCTTCCTGTGCCGCGCGGGCGACGGCAACGGCGCGCACCCCTCCTTCGAAGCGCTGCCCGCCGCCGCCGGCGGGATCGGAGGGGCCTGGGCCTGGTCGGTGGCCCTCGCCGACCTGGACCTCGACGGGCGGCTCGACGTCTTCAACGCCAACGGCTTCGTGACCGGCGACACGGCCGCGGACACGTGAAGCACCTACTGGCGCCAGGTCGTGGCGTCGACGATCGACGTGGAGAAGGAGGCGGGCGTCGCCACCGCGCAGGAGGTGAACAGCCAGGCCTACCTGTCGCTGCACAACGGGCAGATGTTCACCGACGGCCTCTCGTTCAGCGGCCACGAGCGCGACAAGCTCTGGCTGAACACGGGCGCGGGCTTCGCCGACCTTTCCGCGCTCTCCGGCACGGACTCGCCGAACGACGGTCGCGCGGTGATCGCGTGCGACTTCGACGACGACGGCGACGTCGACCTCTTCGTGCACAACATCCAGCGCGAGCGCCACGGGCTCTACCGCAACGACGTCGGCGGCGAGGGCTTCGTCAAGGTCCGCCTGCGCGCCACCAGCACGAACCCGGAAGCCGTCGGCGCGATCGTCGTGCTCACCGGGCCCCACGGCCCGACCGCGCAGGTTCTTTCGCGCGGCGCGGGCTTCGTCTCCTGCCAGGCGCCCGAGCTCGTCTTCGGCCTCGGCGGTCAGGAAGCGGCGGAGCTCGAGGTGATCTGGCCCGGCGGCGTCCGCGAGTCCTTCGGCAGCGTCGGCGCCGGAGCGCGCGTCGAGCTGGTGGAGGGCTCCGGCGAGGGCGAGCCGCTGGCCGCGCGGCCGCGCGTGCTGCCCGACCCGTTGCCGCCCGGGCTGAGGCTCGAGGAGGGCGACGTGGTACCGAAGCTCGCCGTGCTCGACGCCGACGGCAACCCGCGGGTGCTGGACGTTCGCGCCGTCGGCGACGGCAAGCCCGTGATGCTCAACTTCTGGGCGAGCTACTGCGACCCGTGTGTGAAGGAGATCCCCGACCTGCAGGCGATCGACGACAAGGGCGAGCAGCGCGTCGTCGCGATCAGCATGGACGCCCCCGGGCAGGTGGCGACCGCGGAGAGCCTGCTCGCGCGGCGCGGCGGGAGCTACCCGGCCTACTACCTGGGCGCGAAGGCCGACGGCGACGCGGTCCCGGTCGAGGAGCTCGTCGACCTGCTCCGCCTGCCGCTTCCGACCACGCTGGTCCTGAGCGCCGAGGGGCGCGTCGAGACGATCCTGCGCGGGCCGATCCGCGAGGACTGAGCTCCCGGTCTAGACGTTCCGGATCGAGCGGATCAGCTCGGACTGGCACGCGACCACGTACTCGATCACGAGCTCCTGGAGGCGGCTGAAGTTCTCCGTCGCGTCCTCGTCGAACTCGATCCCGTACTGGACCGCCGCCCCGCGCAGCCGGCGGTAGCGGACCTTGCCCGCGAAGCACAGCGGCTCGCTCTCGTCGGGAAGGCGCACGCGCACGCGCAGGTCCCAACCGCGGGCGACCTCGGTCTCGCGATCGTGATCGAGATACGCGGACACGCCGGTGGCCGAGAGATCCTGCACGGTGGCGGGCACCCAGTCGCCGTCCTCCGTCGCCGCGAGCTGCACCTCGACGGGCGCCGAGACGGGTGGGTGCACGCGGATCGCCCGGCGGCAGTTGACCAGCGAGCGGACCTGCCGCGTCGCGGTCTCGGGCAGCCGCACCCGGAGCTCGTAGCCGAAGTCCATGCCCTCGTAGACGACGTGGCCCTCGAACGGGATCGGGCGCTTCCCGCCCGGGCGGCGGACCGCGAGGCGGACGCGTTGACCGATCGCGACGGGGACGGCGTCCTCGGCGGGGAAGACCAGGAGAGCGTCGGTGTTCAGGTCGGTGGTGTCGAAGTCGTCGAGGCGGCCGCGGACGGTCCGTCCCTCGTCGAGGATGAGGTCGGCGACGAGGCCGTCGCAGCTTTCACGGGTGGTGTTCATCATCGTGAGCTCCTCCGCGCAGGCCGGCCGGGGATGCGGGGTGGCCGGGCTCCTCGCCCTAGATCGGCCGTGGCGCTCTCCGGCTTCCGGGCAATTCGCCCAATATCGACCCGAATCCCGGGGGAGGAGGGTCGGGGAGCCCATTCCGCCTTTGGTTTTCCGGCGCCGGGTGGCGAATAATGCGGGGTCCCGAGGCTCCTCCCCGAACGCCCATGCCCCCCTCGACCGCCGAAGAAGCCCGTCCCAAAGCCCCCGTTCCGCGCCTGTCCGGGGTGCCCGCCCACAAGCGCCGGGCGATCGTCGTCGGCGCGAGCTCCGGGATCGGCGCCGCGATCGCGAAGCGGCTCGCCGGCGAGGGCTACCGCGTCGCCGCGCTGGCGCGGCGCGAGGAGCAGCTCGAGGAGCTCCGCGCGAGCTGCGCGAGCCTCCCCGGCGAGGTGATCGTCCGGCGCCACGACGCGCACGACGCGGACGAGGTGCCCGCGCTCTTCGAGGAGCTCGTCCGCGAGCTCGGCGGCCTCGACCTCCTGGTCTACGCGCCCGGGATCATGCCGAAGATCGGCGCGACCGAGTACGACACGGAGAAGGACCTCGACATCCTCGCGGTCAACGTCGCCGGCTGCGCCGCGTGGTGCAACCCGGCGGCGAACCTCTTCCGCACGCAGCGCGACGGGACCATCATCGGCATCTCGTCGATCGCCGGCGACCGGGGCCGCAAGGGCAACCCGATGTACTGCACGAGCAAGGCGGCGATGAACACGTATCTCGAGGCGCTGCGGAACCGCCTGTCCGAGGTCGACGTACACGTGTGCACGATCCGGCCGGGCTACGTCGACACCGCGATGACGCAGGGCCTGGAAGGCCTCTTCTGGGTCATCTCGCCCGAGGAGGCCGCCCGCCAGACGCTCGCCGCCGCGCGCAACCGCGTGAACGTGCGCTACGTGCCGCTGCGCTGGATGTGGGTCGGCCTCGTGCTGCGCCTGATCCCGTCGTTCGTGTTCCGCAAGCTGAGCTTCTGATGAGCTCGCGGAACGGGCTCGTCGGGAAGTACGAGTACGTCGAGGCCTGGGGCATGGCCGACGGCGCGCACAGCCGCGTCTTCCGCCCGCGCTCCGTCGAGGAGATCCGGACGGTCTACGAGCAGGCGGAGCGCGACGGCGTGACGCTCGGGCTGCGCGGGACGGGCAACAGCTACGGCGACGCGTCGATGAACTCCGAGGGCCACGTCCTCGACATCTCGACGATGGACGCGATCCTCGACTTCGACACCGAGACCGGGATCGCCGACCTCGAGGCCGGCGTCACGATCGAGAAGCTCTGGAAGTACATCGTCCCGCTCGGTTTCTGGCCGCGGGTGGTGTCGGGGACGGCCTTCCCGACCCTCGCCGGCGCCGCGGCGATGAACATCCACGGCAAGAACAACTACGCGGTCGGGACGCTCGGCGACGCGATCCTCGAGCTCGACCTCGTGCTGCCGTCCGGCGAGCTCCGCACCTGCAGCCGCGACGAGAACGCCGACCTCTTCCACGCGGCGATCGGCGGCTTCGGGATGCTCGGCTGCTTCAGCCGGATCAAGCTCCAGACGAAGCGCGTGTACTCCGGCGACCTGTACGTCTACGCGTTCGCGAACCGGAACCTGCGCGAGATGATGGACTACATGGAGGCGAACCGCGCGACCGCCGACTATCTCGTCGGCTGGATCGACTGCTTCGCCGGCGGCGACCAGGCGGGGCGCGGGCTGGTCCACGACGCGCGCTATCTGGAGCCGGGCGAGGATCCCGACCCGGCGTCGACGCTCTCGCTCGACCACCAGATCCTCCCGTCGAAGATCTTCGGGCTCTACCCGAAGTCGGAGATGTGGCGGCTGATGCGGCTCCTCTGCAACGACCCGGGCATGCGCTTCGTCAACTTCGCGAAGTACGTGGCGGGACGCCTGGAGGCGATGGGGCCGCCCAAGAAGTGGAGGCACGCCGAGTTCGCGTTCCTGCTCGACTTCGTGCCGAACTGGAAGTGGGCCTACGGCCGCACCGACCGCCGCGGGTTGATCCAGCACCAGATCTTCCTGCCGAAAGAGACCGCGTACGACGCCTACCTCGAGGTGATGGCGCACAACCGAAAGCAAGGCTTCGTCCCATACCTCGGCGTCTTCAAGCGCCACCGGCCCGACCCTTTCTGGCTGACGCACGCGGTCGACGGCTGGAGCATGGCGCAGGACTTCCGCGTCACGCCGTCCAACCGCGAGGCGCTGTGGAAGCACTGCGCCGAGGTGACCGAGATCGTGCTCGAGGCCGGGGGCAAGTTCTACTTCGCCAAGGACCTCGTCATCGGTCACCAGGACATGCTGCGCGCCTTCCCGCCCGACCGGCTGGCGGACTTCCTCGCGCTGAAGCGCGAGGTCGATCCGGAGTGCCGGCTGCAGACCGACCTCTGGCGGCGCGTCTTCGTCGAGTAGAATCCGGCGCATGACGTCCCCGTCCGTCGCCGGGATGCTCGCGGCGCTCGCCCTGTCCGGCGCGGGTCAGGAACGGGACGAGCCCTTCACGGTGGCGTTCGGCTGGGGCGAGGACGGCCGCGTGCCGGTGCGCGAGGCTCTGGCCGTGGGCGAGCGCAAGTTCGTGCTCACGTACGACCTGCGCTGGACGACGCGTGGGGAGAACATTCTGGTCGGGCGCGCCAACGTCGAGTTCGCGTCCATCGACGGCGCGCTGCCGATCCCCGGTTCGCCGGAGCTGCTCGCCCGCCAGGCCGGGAACCTGGTCACCCCCGGTCTGCGCCTGGACGCCGCCGGCAACTTCCTCGAGTTCGTCGAGCCGCAAGGCCTCGCCAAGCTGCCGGAGATCCTCCGCGCGGAGGGCGAGAACGAGCTCGCCGCCGCGGTCGAGGTCGTGGCCAAGAGCCCCACGATGCCCACCGCCCTGCGCCAGAAGGCGCGCGAGGCGTGGGAGCTCGTCTTCGGGCTCTGGAACGGGCTCGCGATCCCCGCCGGGGAGTCCGCGCTCGAGCTCCCGCTCTACTTCGGGCTCGGGACGCGCAAGGCTGCGGCCAGGGTCGAGCTCGAGCGCAAGCCCGAGCCCGAGCGCGACGGCAAGGCCTGCGTGCGCGTGCAGATGAGCGTCCACCACGAGGGCGACGAGTTTCTCGAACAGGCCGCCGCGACGCTCGACGAGCTCGACGAGGGCGTGGTGCTGCCCGCCCTCGACGTCAGGTCGCGGACACTCAAGCTCGACGGGATCTTCGAGCTCGAGACCGCGCGGCCGCATCAGATCACCGCGAAGCTCACCGTGCTCCTGAACGGCCCCGACGGCGAGACGCGCACCTACGGGGAGAAGCGCTGGTTCGCTTTCGACTGGGCGAACGTGCGTCCGTTCCGTGAGCCGAAGAAGGAGAAGGGCAAGGGGAAGGGCGGGAAGGAGCGGCGGTAGTCCAGAGCACGCGACCTCGGCAGCGAGCGAAGCGCGCCGCGCGCTCAGGTCTTGAAGAGCAGCATGAACATCGCTGCCGTGGCCGCCCAGAACAGCACTAGGAGCGCGAGGAGGATGGAAGCGGGATCGGGTTGCTTCATGGCGTTCCTCACCACGGATTCGACCGTATCCCGTTAGGCGCCCAGCTCTCTTGGGCGCCTAACACCGCTCGTGGACACGGCTTACGTGTTTCTTCCGGTTTGGACATAACGCTCGTCGCGACTACCCGTGGAGGGAGGCAAGCGCGCCAACGGGCGCATCACCAACGCAAGGAGCCAACTCGTGAAAGCACTAGACAAGAATCTGCTCTACCTGGGTCTCGGACTCGCCGCTCTGGTCGCCGGAAGCTACCTCGTCCTTGGCCACGCTTCGTCCATCGGAGATCGTCTCGGCGTCGTCGATGTTCCGCCTGTCGACGTCGTCGCCGTGGTCGATGTCCCGCCTGTCGACGTCGTTGCCGTGGTCGATGTCCCGCCCGTGGACCTCGTCGCCGTGGTCGACATTCCGCCCGTTGACCGGGTCGCCGTGGCCCCCAGGACCGACACCGAAGAACACCAGTTGGTGGTTTAGCCCGCCAGCCCGTCCATCCCGAATGCGAGGAGTCAATACCGTGAAAGCACTCAAGACCCTGCCCAGCTTAGCCGTCGTGCTCGTTGGTCTAGTTTCCGGATCCGCCATCGTTCGTGGCGACGTTCCGCCCGTCGTCTCCGTGGTTCCCGTTTCGCCGGTCGACAGCGTTGCCGTCGTGGAAGTCGTTGTCGATGACAACGAGGAGAACCGTCCGTCGGAGGTTCAATAGCTCAGCTACTCGGTAGCTGGGCACCCGCTGGACTCGGCCTTCAGCTCCCCGCATGGGAATTCGGATGGAGGGCTGAGTCATGAGACCCGCTTGCCAAACCTTCAAAGAAGAACTGATCAACAGTCTCCGTGCGGCGGAAGAACTGGCCGAGAGTACGGAAGACGTGACAAGCAAGCAGGAAGAAGATGATCGCTCCAGACCACTCAAGCCTCTCACAAAGCGCCTAGCCGAAGCCAGACAATGGCTGATGCCATGAAACCGCGAACTCAAAGAGCCCCAATCCCAGTGCCGTCCGATGACGTCATCGGTGCCGTGCCGGACCACCACTGGGCCGAACTTCGGTCCGACTTCGGAAAGGTCGTCAAGGGGTTGGGGCTTCTCGAGTTCCTTTCCCACAAGCGAGAGCTAAAGATCCTCGGCGCGGCGGTCATCCGCTTTGCGCGCCAGCACGAGAAGCCGTACGACGCGCATCGGCCGGAGACTCTGATCGTACTCCGCGAAGGCGTGAAGGCGTTCACCTGCGAGCTGCAGGAGAGAATCGCGGCGGCGACCCGGAAAACCGACTCGGCGACGCGAAACCGCATCCTGAACGCTTCGCTCGACTCTCTGGGCAAAAAGGAAGGGTTCGATCCGCGGAAGTGGCGTCCCGCCGCCGGGGAAGGTGCGAATCGGGACGATCGTCTGATCGAGCTCGCTTCCAAGGCGAGGCTCATGCTTGCAGAGGAACGCGGCATCGCCGAGGAGGCGGCGACTCGCGGGATCTCGTTCAATGCTGCGATGCTCAGCATCGCCGAGGACGTCGCCGGCCTTAGCCGGTCCGCGCCGCCGGGCATCTTGTTCGGTTTCTTGTAGTCGACCCCGTGGGAGCGAGGTACCGGAGTCAAGGAGGCAGATCGCGTGGCAGGCGCAGGAGATGGCGAGGCTAACCTCCAGCCGTCCGAGCAAGACTGGAGCGATGGCGACCTAGGAGCCTGTCCGAGTAGTCCTCGCTCTGGTGAGACTCGGGATCGGAGCGGGACCGGAGTTGGATCAAGCTCCCCCGACGAGCCGTGCGCTGATCA
>JANQEJ010000281.1 GCA_028278425.1 Planctomycetota bacterium
TGGCGGACCACGGGCGCGCGCGAGCTGCCGCCGGCGGCGCGGCTGGCGCCGCTCGTCTCTGCTGTCGACGACGGCCGGGTGCGCCCGGAGGCGTTCGAGCGCGCCTTCGATCGTCTCCTGGCCGATCCCGCCGCGCCCGCCGAGAGCGTGGTCGCGGACTTCGCGCCGAACGGCGGCGAGGAGGGCGAGCTCGCCCGCGGGATCGACGCGGCGCGCGGCGAGGCGCGGCGCGCGCGGCGCGGAGCCGAGGCGGAGCTGCGGCGCGCGATGGGGCGGGTGATGCCGGGGCTGCTCGGCAAGGTCGAGCCGGCGGTCGTGCGCGAGCGCCTGCGCGCCGCGCTGAGCGTCGGTGACGTCGAGGAGCGCGTGTGAGCGACGAGCAAGACTACCCGGGCTACCGCGAGCCCACCCTCTCCGTGCTGAAGCGCTTCGGCGCCACGGTCTGGTCGGAGATTCGCGCGCGCACGACCCGCGGAGAGTTCGAGGGACTGGTGCTGCCCCGCTCGGAAACCGCGGACGAGCACCACGTCTCCCTGAAGCTCGCGAGCGGCTACAACGTCGGCCTGCGGCACGACACGATCGAGGACGTCGTGAAGCTCGGCTTCCGCCGCGCGGAGTACGCGGTGCCCGAGGAGGAGTTCCCCTACGACCCCGCGAAGCCGCGGGTGATCCTTCTCGGCACCGGCGGGACGATCGCGTCGCGGCTCGACTACCGCACGGGCGCGGTGATCCCCGCCTTCAGCCCGGGCGAGCTCTACGGCTCGGTGCCCGAGCTCGCCGACGTGTGCAACCTCGAGACGGAGAAGCTCTTCGGCGTCTTCTCCGAGAACATCGGCGCGGAGCACTGGCGGATCCTGGCCGAGCGCTGCGGCCGCGCGATCGAGGAGGGCTACCAGGGGATCGTGATCGGCCACGGCACGGACACGATGCACCACACCGCTGCCGCGCTGACCTACATGGTGCGCGACACGCCGATCCCGATCGTGCTGGTCGGCAGCCAGCGCTCCTCGGACCGTCCCTCGTCCGACGCCGCGCAGAACCTGATCAACGCCACGTCGGTGGCGGCGCACGGCGACGTCGCGGAGGTGCTCGTCTGCATGTTCGGGCCCACGTCGGAGCGCTACAACCTGCTGCACCGCGGCACGCGCGTGCGGAAGATGCACAGCTCGTTCCGCAGCACGTTCCGCACCCTCGGCGACGTGCCGCTTGCGATGGTCGAGAAGGGGAAGATCGAGCTCATCCAGCGGGACTTCCTGAAGCGCGATCCGGAGCGGCGCCCCGACGTGCACGCGTGCTTCGAGGACCGGACGACGCTGCTCTACTACTACCCGAACATGAACGCCGACGTGATCCACGGATTGCTGGATCACGGGTACAGGGGCATCGTCCTCGCGGGCACCGGCCTCGGCCACGTGAACAGCGCGGCGTTTCCCGCGCTCGAGCGCGCGCGGGACGAGGGCGTGCAGGTCTACATGACGCTGCAGACGCTCTGGGGCTTCGTGCAGATGTACGTCTACGAGACCGGCCGCGAGATCCTCGAGCGCGGCGTCGTTCCCCTCGGCAACATGCTGCCCGAGGTGGCTTACGTGAAGCTCGGCTGGGCCCTGGCGCGCTGGCCCGACGATCCGGAGCAAGTGCGCGCCTTCATGACGACGCCGGTCCACCACGACATGACCCCGCGCGAGCCGGTCGAGGGCTACCTCGTCTTCCAGGGCGGCGTGCCCGAGGTCCAGGAGTTCCTGCGGACGATCTGGATGTAGACGCTACGCGTGCGTCATGTCCGTGACGCGGACGCCGACCCGGCGCTCGGTGCCGTTCTCGCGCAGGAGCCAGGTCTTGTCCGTTCGCACGGCGAAGATGCCGACCTCGCCCGGCTCCATCTCGGGGAGCTCGATGCGGCGGAAGCGCGACTCCAGAAACGTGAACTCGATGTCGTCGTGGACCCCGTCGGCGATCGTCATCTTCACGGGGAGGTCGGACTCGTCGTCCGTGCAGTGGAAGACGAGCTCCGGCCTGAAGCGCTTCTCCGACGCGCCGCCGTCGACGACGACGAAGCCGGTCTCGCCGTCGAGAGTCCAGCCCTCCTCGCTTACGCCGACGGTCGTGATCGCGCCGCGCAGCTCGCGCCGGTTGGGCCGCGCCTTGACCGTTTCGGCGAGCTTGTCCCGCAGCTCGGGGTGGGGGGCGGTGGTCTGGTGCTCCAGGAGCTCGCGCAGGGTCCCCTCGTCGTCGGGCGCGATCTCCTGAGCCCGCCGGATCGCGGCGCGCGTCGTGCCTGAGTCGAGCAGGCGTCGCACCGCCTTTCCCGTGCGCCGGGCGCCTTCGACCGCGAGCGCCTTCAGCCTGTAGAGCCCGTAGCGCCACCACCAGAGCTGCAGCGGCACGTACTTCCGCACGCGGCGCATGTCCTCCGGGCTGACGTACTCGTCGCGGATCATCGGATAGATGCCGCGCTTCTTCGCCTCGTAGCGCAGGAGCGCGAAGGCGTAGAGCGTCTCCTCGGTGACTTGGTCCTGCGCGACCTCCTCCTGGTCCGGCGTGATGACGATCTTCTTCACGCCGGCCTCCGCGCACTTCTCGGCGAAGCGCTTGAGGTTCGTCGGGTCCGAGTTGTCCGCGCGCAGGATGTACTTGACGGTCATGTCGCCGCCCGTCTTCGCGTAGCGGGCGACGTTCTCGAAGACGACGTCGAACTTGTCGCGGCCCTTGACCTTCTTGTACGTCTCGCGCGTGCCGGCGTCGATGCTCGTCACCGCGCGGATGGTGCCCGCGCGCACGCCGTCCTCGAGCTCCTGGGAGAACCGGACGCCGCTCGTCGAGACCTGCTGCGGGTAGCCGCGCTCGACGAGCAGCCGCTGGACCGCGGGGAAGTCCTTCAGGATCGTCGGCTCGCCGCCGCCCCATTCGATGTACGCGCCGTCCATCAGGAGGCCGTCGTCGATCATCTCGCGGATCACGGGCAGGAGCTCGTAACCGACGTCGATGAGCGTGCCCTCGTAGAGGTAGACGTAGCAGTAGCGGCAGCGCAGGTTGCAGATGGAGTAGTGGCTGACGTACACCGCTTCGAGCAGCGCGTCGCTCTTGCGCTCGGCGTCCCAGTCGCGCCGCTCGAGGAAGTGGCAGCCCTTGCAGGGCGAGTCCCCGTCGCTGTTGTTCTGCTCGATGAGCTTGCGGCGGGCCTCCTTCAGCTTTTCCACGGGGAACTTCCCGCCCGTGTAGTCGCAGATCGGCACGTAGCCCTTGTTCCCGCTGTGCGGGATGCAGCAGAACCGGAGGCTCTCCGGCTCCAGCACCACGGCCGACTCGATCCACCTGCAGCTTGCGTATTCCACGGCGTTCCCCGATAGCTTACGGCAGCGCGCCGCGGGAGGTCGACGCGGCACGCGTTTGCGGGCGGGGGCCGCGGCGGACGGAAAAAAGTCCCGCTCTCAAACGGACCCGACGACGACGTCGAGCGCGTTGGTGAGCTCGATCACGCCGATCGCCGTGATCGAGCCTCCCTGGGAGCACAGGGACGTGCCGAGCAGGGCGCAGTCGGCGGGAATCGGGAACGCGAAGCGTGAGCTCGCTCCGACCGCCTGCACCCCGAAGACGGGGAGGGCGCAGAGCAGAACCCCGATCGGAAGCGGGACGTTCGTCGCCGTGCCCGAGAAGGCGGCGAAGTCGAAGACGGCGGCGGGGAGGAAGGTCGTGTGGTCGATCCGCGGATCCCAGACGGTCCCGATGATCGGTCCCTGCGTTCCCGGCAGGTAGGCGTTCGGGTTCGGCGGCGTGCCGAGACGAACGGTCGTGGAGGATCCGACCGACTGGCAGGACCGGAAGGCGAGGTCGCTCGGACGGCCGGTGCCGGTGGCACCGAGCTCCGTCGTCAGCCCGGTGACCGGATCGATGCGCACGATCTGCTCCGTGCCGCCCGTTCCCCCGCGCGTGGCGAGGAGCGCGCCGTCCGAGGGGCGCACGACCAGCCCGTCCAGAGCCGTGGCGGGGCCGTAGTTGACCGAAGTCAGGACGAAGCCCGTCGTCGGGTCCAGCGTGGCGAGGGCCGGGTTCGCCACGAGCGCGGAGAGCAGGTAGAGCGTTCCCGCCGCGTCGAACGCCAGCCCGCCGTCGTTGAACACGCCGCTCTGCCCCAGGAACGTGCTGACGCCCGTGGTCTTGTCGATCGTGAAGATCTCGCCGTAGTCGCCGCCGATGCGACGGCCGCAGGCGTAGATGACGCCGGTCAGGGGATGGCACGCCAGGTCGCTGATGCGGACCGAGCTGCCCGCGTGGGTGATCGGCACCTGGCTGATCACGGCGCCGGTGACCGGGTTGAGCTCCACGAGGTCGGCGCCGTTGACGTCGCCGGCCGATCCCCAGAGCCTCCCGTCGGGCGTGCAGGTCAGGCCGGTGAGCCCGTTGGGCGTGATCGGATCGGCGATCAGCGTCCCGGTGAAGCTGCTCTGGTTGATCGCGGCGAGCCCGCCCGGCGTGAGCAGGGAACCGCGCCCGTTTGGGGCCAACAGCCCGGCCCCGGCGACCGCCTTGGGCGGCGTCGAACCGCCGCGACGGGTCGCCGGCGTTGCGGCCGGCTGCGTCAGCGACACACCGTGCGCCGCCGGCCGGCCGGAAGGGTGATCGCCGGCCCTCTGCTGCGGCGAAGGGGCCTGGGTCGGCGCGAGCGCGGGCGCGAGGGCGAGGGCCAGCGTCGGGACGGTCTTGCAAGGCATGGTCTCTCCTCCGTGGCTGGGAGACGCGAGGGCTTCGGATCGTCGCGGGGACCTCGTGGGCGGGTACCCAGTCTATGCCCTGTGGCCGGCGTCAGCGGGCCCGCGCGGACGTCTTCTTCTTGCCCTTCTTCCTCGCCGCGGGCTTCGCCTTCGCCGTCCCCGCGAGCGCGTCCTCGTACTGCTTCAGGAACTTCTTCACCGGGATGCGCTTGATCGCCCGGCCGACGACCTCGAGCGGGACGTCCTCGATCTTCTTGAAGCGGATGCACGACTTGCCCATGTCGAGCTTCTTGCCGGTCTTCGCCCAGGCCTTGCGGAACCAGTCCTCCTGTCCCTCGGAGCCGTACACGCTCGAGAGGTAAAGCGACATGTAGTTCTTTTGCGACGCGAGTCCGGCGAAGGGCACCGGCTGCTCCGGGTCGCAGTGATAGCCGTCGGGATAGACGCTGTGCGGGACGAAGTAGCCGATCATCCCGTACTGCATCCCCTCCTTGTAGCCCGGCCCGAGGTTCTTCCTGATGACCTTGCGCACGGCCTGCAAGGCCTTGCGACGGTCGTCGGGGAGCGAGGCGAGGTACTCCCGCACGGTCTTGGCTTTGCTCTGCATGGGCGCATCGTATCGCGCGTGCTACCGTCGAGCTGGCCTCGAAACCCGTCCGCTTCGCCAAGAGGATGGTCCCATGCGCGTTTCCCTCGCCCTGCCGCTTCTCGCCGCCGCCCCGCTGGCCCAGACGGTCCACGTCGTCGACGACGACGGCGGTCCGGGCGTCGACTTCACGGACCTCGCCACGGCCGTGACGGCGGCGGCGCCCGGGGACGCCGTGTTGATCCGGTCGGGCAGCTATGCGGGTTTCACCGTGGACGGCAAGTCGCTGACGGTCACCGCCGACGAGACCGCGGTCGTCCGACTGTCGTCCGGCTTCACGGTGGAGAACGTCCCGCTGGGATCGCGGGTCCTCCTCCGCGGGCTCGGGGTGGATTTCCTCGCCGCGGACCATTGCCTCCTGCGGAACAACGTGGGCTTCGTCGGGCTCGAGGACTGCACGTTCGACGGCATCGATCCGCTGGGCGCGCCGGCGCCGAACGCCGCGCTGGAGGTCTCGCTCTCGTCGCGGGTCGTCCTCACACGCTGCGTCGTGCTCGGCGGGGTGACGCCGCAACTCCCCGGCGTCCTGCCGGGCGCCGGCGTACGCGCGGACTTCTCCAACGTCTACGTCTACGGGACGACCGTCCGCGGCGCCGACGGCATCGACGGCGCGCCCGGCGACGGTGCGGGTGGGGGAGCCGCGCTCTCCGTCTCGAACGGCTTCGCCTTCGCGTCCGGCTGCGTCCTCGTCGGCGGGGACGGCGGCGACGGTGTGACCGCGCCGCTCGGCTGCGGCCACGGCGGGTGGGGCGGAGCCGGACTCGCCACCGGGTTCCAGGGCACGTCGTACCTGCAGGACACCGCCACGGCGGGCGGCGCCGGTGGTCTCGCCTCGGGGCCGCTCTGCAACGACGGGCTGCCCGCGCCCGGGATCACGGGGCCCGTCAACTTCCTCCCCGGCACGGCGCACTCGCTCGACGTGACGACGCCGGTGCGGATGGGCGCGCTGGCGCACAACGTGCTCGTCGGGGAGCCGGGCGAGATCCCCTTCCTCGCCATCGCCCTCCAGCCGGAAGCGATCTTCACGCCGTTCTGGCTCGGCGTTCTGCTCGTCGGCCTTCCGGTCAACCCCGTGCAGGTGGGATTGATCCCGCCCGGGGGCGTCCTGACCTTCGACCTCCCCGTACCGGTGGTCCCCGGCGTCGAGTCGCTCCAGGTCTTCGAGCAGGTGGCGTTCGTTGACTTCGCCACCGCTACGGTGACGCTCTCGTCGCCCGCGTACCCGCTGCTCCTCGACTCGTCGTTCTAGTACGCGCCGATCGTGATCTCGATGCCGTTCAAGAGGCGGATTCCTCCCATGGCGTCGAGGCTGCCGGCCTGGGTGCAGAGGGTCTTGCCGAGGTGCACCGTGTCGAGCGGGATCGGAACGGCGAACGGGACGCCTGGCGCCGGGCTCAGGACGACCAGGAGCGGCGACAGCCCGCAGAGGATCGTCCCGATCGGCGAGGGGATGTTCGTGCTCGTGACGGAGATCGCCATGAAGTCCGCGATCGCCGCCGGGGAGAAGACCGAGTGGTCGACCACGGGATCCCAGACCTGAGCCAGCACGGGAGCGGCGGTGACGCCGGTGAGGAAGAACGGCGGGTTCGGAGGGTTGCCCGACGTGGTGAGCTCCCCGGACGGCACCATCGAATTGACGGCGGCCAGCGCGTCGACGCGGATCGGGTTCGGCGTCGTCGCGCACGGATCGCTCGTCGGCACGCCGGTCGACTCCAGGATCGCGATCATCACGTCCGGGGTGAGGGCCGAGCTGATAAAGCACATCAAGGCCGCCACGCCGGCCACGTGCGGCGCGGCCATCGAGGTTCCGGTCTCCGAGGAGGTGCCTCCGCCCATCGCCGGCGAGTCGATCAGGTAACCCGGTGCCGCGAGCTGGTTGCAGCCGCTGCGGTCCGAAAAGCAGGTGATCTGATCCGGCGCGGTGGTCGCGTCCGTGCAGAGCGGGTCGAAGGCGGCGGTCCCTTCGTCCTTGTCGTAGACGGCGGCGACCGCCACCGAGGCGGAGAGGCACGCGGGGCTGCTCATGGAGAAGCACGAGCCGCCGTTGCCGCTCGCGGCGAAGGTGACGATGCCGTCGTCCTTCGCGGTCTGGATCGCCGTCTGGAGCAGCATCGTGAACGCGTCCTCGTCGTCGCACGGGCACGCCGAGTAGAGGAAGAACGTGCCCAGGCTCATGTTGATCGCGCAGAGGTTGTCGTAGGAATCCGCCACGCTGACGACGTAGTCGACGCCGGCCGCCCAGTCGGACACGAATCCCGTCCCGCTGGAGTCGATCACCTTGACCGGGAGGACGTCGGCGTCGGGGGCCACGCCGACGGAGCCGACGACGCCCGCCGACGTGACGACGCCGGACACGCTGGTCCCGTGGCCGTGGTCGTCCTCGGCGCCTGTCCCGGTGCTCGCGCCCTCGTCGAGGAAGTACATCCCGCCCGGCGCGACGTCGTCCGCCAGGTCGGGGTGGTCGGTGTCGATGCCGGTGTCCAGCACCGCGACGGTCATGCCCGCGCCGGTGTTGCCGAGCGCGTGGACGTCGTCGGCCTGGATGAAGGCGACGCTGTCGTCGAGGTGCACGCGCCCCCTCGCGTCGACGCCGACGCGGACGACCTCGGGATGCTGGCGCAGCACCGCGAGCCCGGCCGCGGAGACGCGTCCGGTCAGCGCGGCGAAGCTCGCGTAGCGGTAGGCGACGCGGAACTCCTCCGGCGCCAGCGCGGCGAGGACGAGCTCCTGGCGCTCCGCGACCGCGGCGGCGCGCTCGGCCTTGCCGCCCGCCGGGGCCTCGACGGACCGCAGCAGCACGACCGCGTACGCCGTACCGTCCGCGCTCTCCGCGAGCTCGGTCCACACGGCGGTGTCGACCTTGGCCTGAGCGTGCGCCCCCTGCGTCGAGGCGAGCACGGCGGCGAGCAGAGCGACCAGCGTTCTCATCCAAGATCCTCCTCTTCCCGGGTTCGCGGTCGGATGCGCTCACCCAGGCTACGGCCGGCACCGTGGAGTGGATCGGCCGTCCGCGGGAATTGCGGATCCTCCGGCGGAGCCTCGTGCACGGCGAGTCCGTCGCGTACGAGGACCGCCTGGACGCCTGAGGAGGGCGCCGCTAGGGGACCCCCGAGGGTGCGCTGCGGATTCGGAGCGGCGGGCCTCATCCGGACGCGCCGCGCGGGCCGATGGGGGCGGGGGAGCCTCCCGTTCCCGGAACCTCCCGCTTAGCATCGGGACGTTCCCGATCACCCCGAGGAGTCCTGTGAAGCACCCGCTCGTCCCTTGCCTCGCTTCGCTTATCGCCCTTGCCGCTACGCCGTTCGCCCAGACGCCGCTGAAGACCGAGCTCGTGGCGTCGGGCTTCCAGAAGCCGGTCCAGGTCCTTGCCCCGCCCGATGACCGCGGCCGGCTCTTCGTCGTCGAGCAGACCGGCTTGATCCACGTCGTCAGGGACGGCGCGGCGCTGCCGACGCCGTTCGCGGACCTGAGCGGAACCGTCGCGCAGGACCCGGGCGACGTCGGGCTCCTCAGCATCGCGTTCGACCCCGCCTACGCGACGAACGGCTTCGTCTACGTGAGCTACAACGACGACACGGACGAGCACCGCTCCGTCGTCGCGCGCTACGAGGTGTCCGCGTCGGACCCCGATGCGCTCGACCCCGCGAGCGCGACGATCCTCTTCGGCCCGCTGGACCAGCCGACGAACAGCCACAACGGCGGCCACGTCGCGTTCGGACCGGACGGCATGCTTTACGTCGGGCTCGGCGACGGCGGCTCGGCGCACCCGCCGGTCTACACCTGTCCCGCGCAGGACGGAGCGCTCTTCTACGGGAAGTTGCTGCGCCTCATGCCGGACGGCTCCGTCCCGGCGGACAACCCGTTCGTCGGCGACCCCGCGGTGCTCGACGAGATCTGGGCGCTCGGGCTGCGCAACCCGTGGCGGTTCAGCTTCGACCGCGTCACGGGCGACCTGTACGTCGGAGACGTCGGGCACCTGCAGATCGAGGAGATCGACTTCCTGCCGGCCGGGAGCCCTGGCGGTGCCAACTTCGGCTGGGAGCCGATGGAGGGCTCGGGCTGCGAGACCTACGGCCTGGGGTGCGATCCGGCGGTCCCGACCTGCGGCGATCCCGCGTTGACGCCGCCGGTTCACGAGTACGCGCACACCGAGGGCTGCGCCGTCATCGGCGGCTTCGTCTACCGCGGCTGCGCGATCCCCGACCTCCGGGGCGCGTACTTCTTCGCGGACTACTGCACCAATCGCGTCTGGTCCTTCCGGTACGACGGCACGACCCTCACCGACCTCCAGGAGCGCACGGCGGAGCTGGCGCCGGGCGGCGGGCTCTCGATCGCGACCATCTCGTCGTTCGGCGAGGACGCCGACGGCGAGCTCTACCTCGTCGACCGCCTCGGGGGAGAGGTCTTCAAGGTCGTCCCCGACGTTCCGCCGCCGTTCGTCGACCTCGGCTTCGCCAAGGCCGGTGCGAGCGGCGTCGCTCCCGAGCTCGACCTCTGCGGCCTGATCGGCTCCGGTGAGACCGCGACCATCCGGCTCCGCAACGCGCCGCCGTCGGCACCGGTGGCCGCGCTGATCTCGTTCAACGCGAAGCGCGTGCAGCTCTGGGGCGGGACGATCGTGCCCGACGTCGCGACGGGGTACTTCGAGCCGGCGGTGACCGACGCCACGGGATCGCTGGAGGCGACGTTGGACGGCGTCGCGGGCCCCGTTCAGTCCTACGTCCAGTTCGGCGTTCTGGACCCCGGCGCGACCTTCGGCGTCGCGTTTTCGAACGCCATCCGCCTCGACTACCCTTGAGTGCGAAGCCGGGTCTCCGCGATGAAGTTCCAGATCGTCGGCCACGCCTGTCTCGCCGTCGAAGCCTCCGGCAAGCGCCTGGTCGTCGACCCGTGGATCCTCGGCTCGGTGTACTGGGGCGCCTGGTGGCACTGCCCGCGGTCGGTCTTCGACGACGAGATCTTCGGCGCGGACTTCCTCTACATCACGCACTGGCACTTCGACCACTTCCACGCCGAGTCGCTCGCGCGCTTCAACAAGTCGTGCCGCGTGCTCGTGCCGAAGTTCCCCGTGTCCATGCTGGTGGAGCAGCTCAACGAGCAGGGCTTTCACGACGTCGTCGAGCTCGACCACGGCGTTCCCTACGAGATGGCGCCGGACTTCCGGCTGACGAGCTGGCAGATCCAGTACCAGGACGACAGCGTCTGCGCGGTCGAATCCGGCGGGACGGTCCTCGTCGACGTGAACGACTCGAAGCCGCTGCCGCGGACGTGGCGGCAGATCACGCGCCGCTTCCCGCGCGTGGACTTCATGCTGCGCAGCCACTCGCCCGCGTGGTCGTATCCGTGGTCCTTCACCTTCGAGGAGCCGAACGACGCGATCCCCGTCGACGCCGAGAGCTACGTCCAGGCCTTCCGCGGCGCCGCGGCGCTCCTGAAGCCGCGCTACGCGATCCCCTTCGCGAGCAGCGTCTGCCATCCGCACCGCGAGGTGTTGGACGACAACGGGCACCTCGTGTCGCCGTACGCGCTGGAGGAGCACATGCGCGCGAACCCCGTGGAAGGCACCGAGCTCGTGCTGCTCGGCCACGGCAGCACCTGGAGCAGCGAGGACGGCTTCACGCCCCGCGGCGAGCCCGTGCGCGACGCGGCGGCCTACGCGAAGCGTCTCGCCGAGGAGGAGAGCGCCTTCTTCGCGGACCTGTACGCGCGCGAGGCCGCGCAGCGCCCCGACTACGCGATCTTCGAGCGCTTCTTCCGCGCCGTCCTGCGCTCGCTGTTCCCGCTGCGGCCGTTCCTCGGCGCGCGCTGGAGCTTCCCGGTCGACGAGGGCGGCCGGCGCGAGCACTGGGTCGTCGACGTCCGCCGCGGAAGGGTGGAGCGCCGGTCGGACGAGCCGGCCGACTACACGAGCCGCATCGAGGTCCACCCGGCGGTCCTCGCGGACGCGCTCGCCACGTCGACCTTCACGAACATCGACATCTCCAAGCGGTGGAAGGTGCACGTCCGCCGCGGCGGGCTGATGAAGCACCTCCTGTTCTGGGTGCTGATTTCGCTGCACGAGGCGAGCTACTTTCGGGCGAGGAGGCTTCTGACCTGGCGCTTCGTGCGAGGCTGGATCCGCCGCCGCGGCGAGATCCTGGACTACCTCGCCCTGGGCACGCGGCTCCTTCGCAACGATTCGTCGGCGACGGCCGCGTCGGTTACCGATCCCGGCGGGGCGGCCTAGGCGAGCGGGGCCCCGTTCTGATCCCGCGGCAGCGGCGCCGTGCGCCGGAGCTTGCGCTCGTACGATCCGATCGAGGTCATCATCGCGATCGCGAGGACGGCGAGCGCGGCGAGCAGCCCGAAGAGCCCCGCGCGGAACATGCCGAGGAAGTCGAAGAAGCCGACCTCGTCGCCCCGGCCGGGCGGGAAGAACATCGCGAGGAAGAGGACGGTCAGCGTGAGGCCGACCTCGAAGAGGTGCTGCCAGAAGTCCGCCCGGTGCTCCGCGCCGCAGAGCTCGACGAGGATGCGGCGCATCGGCCGGCGCACGAAGACGAGCACGCACGCCGCGAGGACGACCAGCAGGACGATTCCGAGCAAGAAGGCGGGGACGGGTTGCATGGTGTTCCTCCGGGGTCAGCCTTTGGACGCGCTGCGGCCCTTCTTCGCCGAGGCGACGAGGGCCTTGAGACCGAGGCGGGGGATCGCGCGATCCCCCAGGAAGGAGTTGGCGAGCGAGTCGACCACCGTCACGATCGATTCGATCCCCTCGAGGCGTTCGCGCAGGACGCGCGCCTCCTTCGAGCGGTCCTTGCGCAGCGTCGCGTTCCACTCGCTCACGTTCGCGAGGATCGGATCCCACTCGCGGCGCTTGCGCGTCTGGACGATCCCGCGGATGGCGCGCTCGATGTCGGTCTCGGGGGAATAGAGGGTGCGGCGCGAGCCGGGGACGCGCTCGGAGTGGGCGAGCCCCCAGTCGACGAGGTCGCGGCAGGCCATGCTGACCGCGCCGCGGCTCATCCCGAGCCCCTCGGCGATCGTGTCGCCGTCGGCGCTTCCTTCGCGTCCGAGGAGCCAGGCGTAGACGCGGGCGCTGGCGGGCGAGATGCCCCAGAACGGGCCGAGGCGTCCCCAGAGCTGGACGAGCTTCTCGCGGACGTCGTCGAGGTCGCTCATGGGGGCTTGTGTAACCCGCCTCGCCTGAAGTTTCAATAATTTCTGAAAACTCGTGAGGTCAATCTCCCCGGACGACCTCGAAGGTGCGTCGCGCGGCGCCCGCCGGGGCCGCCGCGGGCTCGGCCTCGACGAAGCCCAGCGCGAGGAGCTCCGGCGCCGCGCCCCGGCCCGGTCGAAGCGTGACCTCGACCTTGAGGTAGCGGCCGTCGGCCGGAGCCTCGGACCAGGGCGTCCACGCGGCGAGGTCCTCCGAGGCGGCGAAGCGGAACGCCGCCGCCGCGCCGCCGTCGAGGCGCAGGTCGCAGGTGAGGAGCGCGCGCTCCCGGAAGCCCGCGCGGTCGAACACCCAGGTCCCGCGCGCCTCGGCCTCCGGGTCGAGGTGAAGGCGCACCGCCTCGTTGAGGAAGCGGTTCGGCGCGTGCCGGCCGCAGAGCACGAGGAAGCGGTCGAGCTCCGGGTCGAAGGCCATGCCGTAGAAGCCGCCGCGCACCGGCGGCGTGTCGGCGGCGTCCACGCGCGTCCAGCGGGCGGCGGCGGCGTCGTACGTCCAGAGGTCGTCGTGGCGCTCCGAGAACTGGTCGCGCACGCCTCCGAAGAGGACGAAGCGCCCGCGCTTCGCGTCGTAGGCGAAGGCGGAGCGCACGCGCGGCGTGGGGGACTCGCCGACGTCCTTGACGACGATGACGCCGGCCTCGAAGTCCCAGTGGGCGGTGACGTCCTGGAAGCGCGGCTCGCCGTCGCTCCACACGACGCCGCCGAAGACGACGATCTGACCCGTCCCCGGGTCGAAGCCCGTCATCGGGGACGAGCCCGGCAGGTATTGGATCGGCTCGCCGGACTCGAACTCGAGCCGCGGGTAGGGCAGACGCTCCCAACGGTCGGCGTCGGGGTCGTAGGCCAGCACCTCGCGCCGGTAGATCATGACGAACTTCCGCGAGGGCGGGTGGTAAGCCAGCGCCGTGCCGGACACCGGTCCGAGCTCCGGTCCGCCCGGCGCGCGGCGCTCCCAGCGCTCCTCGTCCACGCGGTAGAGCCACGTCTCGTCGTACGTCACCTTCTCGGGTCCGTCGTTGCGCCAGCCGCCCGGGTAGAGCACGACCCCGTGGTCCGGGCTGAACGCGGCCGCCTGGTGGCAGGTCGGCGGCGGCGCCGGGCCGTCGACGGCCACGCGGCGCCACGCGCGCCGGTCGGGCCGGTAGATCCACGTGTCGTTCGTGTTGACCATCGGCGGCAGGTGCGTGTCGCGCGTCTCGCCGCCGAAGACAAAGATGCGGTGCGCGCCGAGGTAGATCGTCGGGTGCGTCGTCCGCGCGAGCGGCCTGACGTCCGGCCGGTCGCGCCGCCACTGGCCCTCCGTCCAGCGCAGCACGCCGTCGCGCAGCGCGAGGTGGTCGCGCACGCCGCTCCGCCAATCGTGCTCGTTCTCGAGCGCCGGTTTCGCGATCACGCCCACCCACGTCGGAAAGGCTCGCGTCTCGCCGTCGCGGTCGACGGTGAGCACGTGCTCGCCCGGTTCGAGCGGCGGCGCGAAGCGCTCGGCGAGCTCGTCGGTGGTCAGCGCCCGCTCGAGGACGCGTACCTCGTCGAGCACGAAGACGGCGCCGCCGAATTCGAGCGCGCGGAGCCCCGGCACCCCGGCCTCGCCGTAACGGCGGCCGGCCGCGACGCCGTCGACCACGAGTCGCACCGCGGGCAGCTCCGGGCCGTCGACGACGACGCCGACGTGGTGCCACGCGCCCGCGCGGAGCGGAGCCGCGGAGCGCACGCGCAGGTCGCCGGCGCCCTCGAGCGACAGGACGAGCGCGCCGTCGCGCGCGCGCTCGAGCGCGAAGCAACCGGGGGCGGTCAAGAGCTGCCCCGCGCGGTTCGCGCGCGGCCGGATCCAGAAGTCGACCGCGAAGGGGAGGGCCAGCGCGCCGAGCTGGAACGAGAGCACGTCGCCTGCGGCGAGCTCGCGGCCGCCGCCGAAGCGGCCCGCGGCGGGCTCGCCGTGGAACGGCTCGTAGAGCCGCGTGTCCCGCACCCGACCGGACTCGCCCCACGGGAGCTCCACGGCGCCGGCCGGCGGTCCCTTCCACGCGACCGGCGGCCCGCCGTCCCAGCGGTACGTGAGCTCGCGCGTTCCGCCGGGGACCTCGAAGGCGACGGCGGGCGGAGGAAAGGCAGAGGGCGGCAAGCCGCCGCCGGGATCCTCGCCTCCCCCGCAACCTGCGAGGACCGTCGCGGCGACGAGCGCGGCGCCGGCGGGGTGGAACCGCTTCCGCATGCGGGGGCTCAGGCCGGCGCCGGCTGCCCGCGCGCGGTGAGGACGACCCAGTTGCGGATCCCGCCGGTCGTCTGCGTTCCGCGGACCGCGTGGTCGAAGCCCGCCGCCTCGGCGGCCGTCCAGAGGTCCTTGGGCGCGTAGAAGTACTGCGGCGGCAGGCCGTGCGAGTAGGTCTCGCCGACGGCGAAGAACACCGAGAAGACGACCCGTCCCCCCGGCGCGACGACGCGTCCCAGCTCGGCGACGTAGGCCAGCGCCTCGCCGAAGGGCATCCCGCCGAAGAGCGCCTCGATCAGGACGAAGTCGAAGGCGTCGTCCTCGAAGGGACCGCGGAAGCTGAGCGAGCCGTCCTCGGCCTCGTCGTAGACCAGCCTGAGCTCGCGGAAGTCGAACCGCGGGTCGCGCTGGCTGATCTCGCCGCGGCACCACTCGACCATCTCCCCGTTCTCGTCGAAGCCGACGTAGGAGGCGATCGGCTCGTCGACCAGCACCCGGGCGAAGCGCCCGCAGCCGCAGCCGAGCTCGAGCACCCGGTCGCCCTCGCGCAGGAGGTCGGCGCCCTTGAGCTCGTCCAGAAGCTCCTCCCCGGTGGCTTTGAAGGCCTCGCCGATGGCGTCGGCGAAGCGGTCGAGGCCGACGATCTCCGCCATGTGCTTGACCCAGGGCAGCGGGAGCCAGTCGCGCTTCATAGGCGCGGGAGCCTACCATCCGGCGGGGCCGGGGTCCCGGCCCCGCGCGGCCCCCCGGGGCGGGGAAAGGCGGTCCCGCAGGAGTTTTCAAGTTGCCGATCCCCGGGGTCGAGACAGAATGTTCGTTGGGGACTCCCTCCACCCGGCCTCCCAAGCACCCCCCCTCATGATTCGCATCGCGAAGAAGGACCGCCGCGCCGAGCTCGCCGAGCTGCGGCAGAAGGAGATGGACGAGCGCTACGTCGTCCTCTCCACCCGCCCCGCGCACGTCACGCTCGAGATGACGACGCGCTGCACCCTGAACTGCGTCCACTGCCGGCGCTTCAACGTCCAGGAAGAGGTTTCCGTCAACCGGGCGGTCATGGGCGAGGACATCGTTCACGACATCGTCGGGTCGAGCGGCTACATGGACGACCTGATCTTCGAGCGCAGCCTGGACCTCGTTCGCGACGCGGAGTGGGTCTCGCTGTGCGGCTACGGCGAGCCGATGATGCACCCGCGCTTCTTCGACTTCGTCGACGCCCTGAAGGAGCGCGGGCACGTCCTCGACACGATTACGAACGGGACGCTGCTCACCGACGAGAACGTCGAGCGTCTCGTGGAGAGCAAGTTCGACCAGGTCTCCATCTCGATCGACGGTTACGAGGACGAGACCCTGAAGCTCGTGCGCGGCGTCGGCGCCGACGTGCTGTTCGGCGGGCTCGAGAAGCTCGCCAAGGCGAAGCGGGCCCGCGGCCTCGGGCGCCACGACGCCCCGAAGCTCAGCGTCAACTTCGCGATGGGGCGCTTCAACATCCGCGAGATGCCGGCATTGGCGCGGCGCCTCGCCGACCTCGACGTGCACGTGTTCTACGCGCACATCCTCGAGACCGCGGGCTGGGAAGACGCGCTCGGGCCGCAGCTCATCTACACCGACCCCGAGGTGCGCGAGGAGGCCGCGCGGCTCGTCGAGGAGACCAAGGCGATCTGCGCCGAGCACGGCATCGCCACCGACATCCGCGCCATCCCGCACGCCGGCAGCGGCTTCGAGGCCGACGGCGTCGACCTCGACGTTGCCTTCGAGACGCTGAAGACCGCCGTCGAGGAGCGCGACCCGCCGCCGCGCGTCTACCTGCCGCTCGCCGCGATCGACCAGCAGCGCCGCGAGCTCGCGGACCGTCTGGAGGCGACCGCCAAGGGACAGACGCCGCCCGGAGCTTGCGCGATGGCGGCGAAGCAGGTCACGAGCTCCGACAAGCTGACCGCGCAGGAGAAGGCGGAGAACGAGCGCTGCCTCGACCTCTTCCGCTACGCCTTCGTCACCTGGAGCGGCAAGGTGCTCTCCTGCTGCTTCGAGCGCTTCGCCTGCGGCGACCTGAACCTGCAGACCGCCGAGGAGGTCTGGAACGGGCCGGTCTACCAGCGCCTGCGGCGCGGGTACTTCGAGGACGGGCTCCGCTGGGTCTGCCACGGCTGCGCGAAGGTTCTCGATTAGCCTCGCTGCGCGCCGCGCGGCCGCTCAGGGCCGTCCCCACTCGTCGTCGACGAGGAGGATCCAGTGCAGCGCGGGGGGAAGGAACGCGTAGCGCCGCGCGCTGCCCTCGGCCGTGAACACCGCCAGGCCGGAGTAGTCGAGCAGCTCGAAGGCGCGCACCGGAGCGAGGCCGTCGACCTCGACGTGGTCGTCGGGCGACACGAGGAACGAGAGGTCTTCGTTGCCTCCGGCCTCCTCGGCCCAGCGCTCCGCGGCGGCGCGGAGCAACGCGTAGTAGGCGCGGGTCTCCTCCGGGCTGTGCAGCGTCGTCCCCGGTCCCGGCCGGCCGTGTGAGCCCACCCCGCGCGCGAGCAGCCGGTCGCGCAGCTCCGTCAGGAAGGCACGGCGGTCCTGGCCGGGTTCGTGGAACTCGAGCGCGTACTCCACGAGGGCCAGGCTCCGCAGCGTGTCCGCGAGGAAGCCGCTCCCCGCGACGGCGGCGACGAAGGTCTCGCGGTCCAGGCCGCCGTCGACGAAGCGGTGCTGGCTCTCCCAGAGCGCGCGCAGATCGCGCGCCGTCCGGAACTCCGGGAAGCGCAGGGCGATGCGACCCACCCGACCCATGTCGATCGCATCGGCCGCGAAGCAGTCGCCGATGCTGCCGGCCACCTCGACCGGGTCCTTCCGGCGCGTGAAGAACGCCTCGACCGCCTCCGGGCGGGCCGCCACGATGGCGAAGAACGACTCGTCGTCGGGCGGGGGGGCGCGCACGTAGTCGAAGAGCGCGGAAAGCACCTCGCCGCCGTAGCCGCGGTCGACCTCGTCCAGGGAATCGAGCATGAGGACGTCGGTCGCGGTGTCGAAGAGACCCGCGAGCAGCAGGCGGTCGTACGTCTCGTTCCGCTGGACCGCGGTCTCGGCGAGGCGCGGAAGCTCGGAGAAGACGAGCTCGGCGCCGTCCGCGGTGCGAGCGGCGAGTTGCACCACGTTCTCCGGCGACTTGCGGTCGACGCTCTTGCGCAGGTCGACGAACCGGACCGCGGGATGGTCGAGCACCTCGCGCAGGCCGTACTTCAAGAGCGGCGACTTCCCCGAGCCCGCCGGCGCGGTGAGGACGCAGAGTCCGCGCAGGCGATGGCCGCCGCGCAGGTGCCGGTCGAGCTCGTCGGCGAGCCGCGCCAGCTCGGGGTTGGCGTCGAAATAGGCCTCGAGGAGCTGAAAGCTCCACTCCGGCTTCGCGGGGATCGCGTCGTCGAGCGCGAAGGCGAGCGCCGCTTCTCTCGCCTCGAGCCGGCTCTCGATCGCCGCCGCGCTTCGCTCGCGCTCGGCGGCGGAGAATCCGGCGCCGGGATCGCCCGGCGCGAACGCCCGCCAGAGCGCCAGCCCGGCCATCACCAGAAGCACCGCGCCAGCGGCGACGCCGATCCACTTCCGCCGGCCGCCGGCGCGCGCGACCGTCACGGTCGTCTGCCGTGAGTCGGCCTCGCCCTCGCCGGCGAGGAACGTGCGCGTGGCGAGATCGGTGCTGTCGCCGTGGAAGGCGCGCACCGCCTCGACCTGCGCCGGCGTGGGCCGCTTGCGCATGACGCCCTCGAAGAAGACCGTGCTGTCGGGGAGCGTGAGCCGCACCTCGCGCTCGAGCAGCGCTTCGCGCAGGAGCGGGACGAGTTCCCGCCCGTCCGCCGGACGGCCCTCGGGATCCTTCTCCGTCATCGCGCGGATCAGCTCGAAGGTTGCCGGCGGGATGCGGTCCTCGTAGCGCGCGAGCTGGCTCTCGACGCCCTTGCCGCGCGGGCCCGTGGCGACGTACTCGCCGGTGAGGAGGTAGAAGAGCGTCGCGCCGAGCGACCACACGTCGCCGCGCGCGTCGACGTTCTTCAGGCCCGACCACTGCTCCGGCGGCATGAAGGACGGCGTTCCGCCGGCCTGGTCGCTGGCGGTGGCGTGCGTGCCCACGTCGTGGCCGACGGCGAGGCCGAGGTCCAGCACCTTGATCTGGCCCGAGCGGGCGATCATCACGTTGCCGGGCTTCACGTCGCGGTGGAGGATGCCCTCCGCGTGTGCCGCGGCCAGCCCGCGCGCGGCGCCGAGCGCGATGGTCAGCGCCTCGTCGTGCTCCATCCGCTCGCCGACGCGCTCGCGCCGCTCGCGCGCGTTCTCGCCGTCGACGAAGTCCATCACGATGTAGTGCAGCCCGTAGCGCTGTCCGCGCTCCTTGACGGAGACCAGGTTCTGGTGCGTCAGGCGGCTCAGGATGATCGCCTCGCGGCGAAAGCGCGACACCGCCTCGTTGCGCTGCTCGGCCGTTAGCCGCTCGTCGAGCCGCAGGCACTTCACCGCGACGTCGGTCTCGAAGTTCATGTGCCAGGCGCGGTACACGCGCCCGAAGCCGCCGCGGTTGATGTAGTCGTAGAGCAGGCACGGATGGATCACGCGGTAGCCCTCGACGATCGGCACCCGATCCAGGAACGGGTCGTCGCGCAGATCGGCGGGGTCGAGCGCATCCATGGCGTGCGGGGGGCGGGCGGGAAGGGGCCGGGCGGGGGGCGCCGCGCCGCATCGTACCCGGCCGCGGGTGCGCATTCCCTTCCTACCGCGCGCCCAGGCGGTGGGGTATCATTCCTTTTTGGAGTGCTCCCGCGGGCCTTCGTCGCCCCCGAGCCCCAAGGCTCATGGAATACAAGAGCTGCGAATGGATCGAGTCCCGCCTTGTCCTGGCGATCGACGAGCTCCGCTTCTGCTGCATCGACAACCAGGGCAAGGGCTACGTGCCCATGTGCGACTTCAAGGGCGGCAAGCTCCCCGTGGACGAGATCCTCGAGGCGCGGCGCAAGCTCACCGAGGCGAACAACGACGAGAAGGCCGACTCGCCGTGCAAGGGCTGCCACTTCCTGGTCGAGAAGGACTGGAAGGCGGAGCGCGAGAAGAAGCTCGCCGAGAAGGGCGTCGAGGTGAACGGCGATCCGCCGCTCTTCGACGAGGTCTACGTCAGCCACTACTCGATCTGCAACCTGGTCTGCCGTTACTGCTTCGTCTTCCAGACCGAGGGCACGGACCTGCACGCCCAGGTGGCCTACGACCTGCTGCCGATCTTCGAGGACATCATCGCGAACGGCTACCTGCGCGAGAACGGCTACATCGAGTGGGGCGGCGGCGAGCCGACGATCCTGAAGGAGTTCGCCGAGCTCGAGCAGATGCTCCTGAAGCGCGGCTACCACCAGCAGGTGCACACCAGCGCCGTGCGCTACTCGAAGGAGGTCGAGGACGGCCTCCGCTCGGGCCACGTCCAGGGGCTGACCAGCGTCGACGCCGGCGACCGCGAGACGTACAAGGAGACCAAGGGCCGCGACCGCTTCGACGCGGTCTGGGAGAACGTCGCCCGCTACGCCCGCACCGGCGGGAACATGAAGGTCAAGTACATCCTGCGGAACGGCAACTCCGACCCGGAGAACGTCCGGCGGTTCATCGCGAAGTGCAAGGAGAGCGACGTCAAGACCATCGTCCTCAGCCCGGACTTCGACGAGATCACGCAGCGGACCGTCACCGAGGAGACGATCTTCGCCTTCGGGCTCATGGTCCACGAGGCGAAGAAGAACGGCATCGTTCCCGAGATCTCGGCCGCGTACCTCAACGAAGAGGACATGGAGGCGGTCCACCGGTACGTCGGGTCGCGGCTGACGTGGCCCCTGCGCCGCCTCCGCTACTTCCTGCACCGGCGGAACGTCGCCGCGCGCGAGGCCCGCCGCGAGCGCGAGGTGCTCGCCCGCCGCGAGCGCAACCGCGGGCGCACGCGCGAGGCCATCGAGTGGACGAAGAACGCCACGCGCAGCGGCTGGATCCATCCCTTCCAGGTGCTCGCGGGCAAGGGGGAGCCGCTGGACGACGACGAGTTCCTCGAGCTGCTCGAGTACCAGACCGCCGACCCCGACCCGGAGCTCGGCGCCCAGCTCACCGCGATCGCGCGCGCGCGCAGCCCGCAGGGCGCGGTCCGCGCGCGCGAGGCGATGACCGTCGGCCTCAGCTTCGACGGCTGGACCTGCGACGGGAAGCCCGCCTACGTGATCGTCGACGAGGAGAACGCCGACGAGCCGCGCGACCGGGACATCTGGGTCTATTGCAGCGTGAAGCCCGAGGACGGCCCCGTCCGCATGACGATCGCCGACGGGACGGGCGAGGAGATCGCCTACCGCTTCGACGAGCCCGAGCTGCGGCGGATCCGGCTCCCGAAGTGCGAGCCGGGCCGGACCCGGATCTTCGCCGTGACGACGGACAAGACCTACGCGGACGAGAACTGCGGCGAGCGCGAGCTCGGCGTGAAGATCGAGACCAACGTCAAGCGCGTGAGCTACCGGCCCGCGCTCCCGTCCGTCGCCTGACGGCACGCTGCTCCGCGCGATGGCCGACACGGCTCCCGTTTTCTGTTGGACCGAGCTGGGCGCGAACGAAGCCCGTTCGCTGAGCGGGTTCTACGCCGAGGTCTTCGGCTGGGCGCCGGAGTTCGAGCGCTCGGAGTCGCCGACGGGCCGCTCGGTCGGATACGCGACGCTGAAGGCCGGCGACGTGAACGTGGGCGGCCTCTACGAGCTGGACGAGCACGACCCGCGCATGCCGAGCTGGCTGCCCTACGTCGACGTCGAGGACACGGACTCGCTGACGCGCAAGGCGGACGCGCTCGGCGGGAAGATCCTGATGGACCCCGTCGACGTCCTCACCTACGGGCGCCTGGCGATCGTCGAGGATCCCACGGAGGCCGCCTTCGCGCTCTGGCAGCGCAGGGCTCCCCGGGCCTTCCAGATCGGCCCGGGGAAGAGCCCGACGCACGGCTTCGCGCTGATGACCGCGGACCGCGACCGGGCGGCGCGGTTCTACGCGTCGCTTCTCGGCTGGGATCGTCGCGAGGGCGAAGACGTCGACGCCATCGTTTGCGGAGACCGGCGGATCGCCCGGTTCATGGACGTGCCGGACGCCGGCGACAAGTCCTACGCACAGTGGCTCACGCACTTCGCCGTCGACGACTGCGAGGCGACGTGCCGGTTGATCGAGAAGTTCGACGGAGTCGTCTGCGAGGGGCCGAAAGAAGTTCCGGGGGTGGGCTGCTTCGCGCTCGTCAAGGACGCGCAGCACGCGCTCTTCGCGATTATCAAGCGACGGAGAAAGCCGGAACAACACGGGCGCGGTTGACGTCCATAGAGCACGCGGTTGCGGCTTCCTTCCGAGGGCCGAGGGGCAGGTCAGCTCGGAACGGACGAGCGCGAAACGCACGGGGCAAACGGTCCGTTTGCGCCGCGCCCGTATGCCCGGTGGTTCCTCGACTCCGTTCTCCTCCGATTCGAGCCCCCGGGTAGGGCGCGGCGCAGTCCCCTCGCTCACCCGTCCTTCCCGGCGACGGAAACGGGAAGCCCGCCCTTGGCCTTCGGCAGCCACGCCTTCCACGGCCGCGCCGAGAGCGCCCCGGTCGGCGGCCGCGGCAGCTCGCGCGCGAGCGCGAAGGCGCGCAACCGCGCCGCGACGGATTCGGCCCACGCGTCGGCGGCGAGAAGCTCCGCGCGCTTCGCGTCCACCTCGGCGTTGATGCGCTCGCGCTCGAGCCGCTTCCAGCTCTCGTTGGAGATCGCCGAGATGTTCTTGCGCGGCTTCTGCTTGTCGAGGTTCGTCAGGCTCTTCTGCTCGCCCTTGCGCCACTTCTCGTAGCGCCCGAAGACGCCGACGACGTGCCCGACGGCCGCCTGCGTCCCGAAGGCGAGCAGCGCGTCGATCGCCGAGTCGCACTCCGGGCCGACGTCCGTCGCCTCGAGCAGGATGCCGATCCCGTCCACTGCGCGGTCGTCCCGGAGGCCGGCCAGCGACGCGACCAGCGCGCGCCGCACGTTGTGCAGGCCCTCGAGCGGCTCGAGAAGCCGCGCGCGTTCCGCTTCGATCTCGCGCTCGATCTCCTCGAGCGCCTCGCGGAACCACTTGAGCGTTTCTTCGTCGAGCCCCAGCCGCTCGAGCTCGTCGAGGTCGATCCCGAGCGGCTCGGGCAGCTCGACGTCCTTGTGGAACCGCTCGACGTCGCGCACGTTGGCGCGGCAGGCCTTGCGGAGCTCCTGGACGGCGACGTCGACGTCCTGCTCCTTGCCGAGGAGCTCCACCGCGGCGACGCGCACCTCGTACGAGTCGTCCTCGAGCGCCTTGGCCAGAGCGTGCGCGATCTTCGGCGAGGGCCAGTCGTCGCCGTCGGGGACGTGGATCGCGATCTTCTTGAGCGTTTCGATGCGATCGTCGGCGGTCGCGCCGCGGTCGTACTCGCGCCGGAGCTCGGTGAGCTTGCGGTCGGCGGTACCCGCTCCGAGGAGAAACCCGGCCGCGACGAGCGGCATGAGCGCGAAGATCCCCGTTCGTCCCTGCATGGCGCTCCGTCCAGTTTCCACGGGGGCCGGCATCCGGACAAGTTCAGAGACTGGCCGAGCTCGGTGATCGACTTCTCCTCGCCGTCGGGGATCCAGCCGTAGCGCCAGCCTAGGATGCCGACCAGGAGGTCGCACTCCGCCGCCAGCCGGAGGCACTCGTCCACCGCGGGTCGCGACGTCGCCGCGAAACGCGCCATGCCCACCGGCTCCATCCCCGCGCTCAGGATGGCGTCGCGGACGACCCCCTTGCGCTCGACGTTGTCGAGGTACGTCGAGGACACGAAGGCGCGGTAGCGCTTCCTCTCGCCGCTGGACACGGCGCAGAGCTTACCGCTGGCGCGCTTCCGGAAGGAAACCTCCGCCCGCGCCCCCTTCGCAGTATGCTGCACTCGCCGGCCGCCTTCCCGACCCCACGCGCCCAAGGAGCCTTCGATGAAGTCCCTCCTCGCCCTCGCACCCGCCGCGCTCGCCGGCGCGGCCGCGGCCCAGAACGGGAACGACGTTCCGCTCCACAACGGGACCGAGGTCCTGCTGCCCTACTCCAACCCGAGCGTCGGCTTTCCCGTCGGCACCGTGCCGCCCGACGCGCTGGGGGACCTGCACTGGAAGGTGTACGGCGGCGAGGAGATCCTCGCCTGCGGAGGCGACCGGACGATCGAGGTCGACGGGTTCTTCGAGCTGCTCTTCGACACGGCGAACTTCCAGACGCCGCCGGACTTCTGCGACCGGGCGCTCGGGCCCGCGCTCGAGTCGGTGACCACGCCCGGCAACCTGGAGCCGGCCTTCCTCCAGCTCGGCTTCACCACGGAGACGATCCTCAGCCTGGGGAACAGCGGCCTGCCCCCCGCGTGCTCCGTCGCGCCGTCGCTGTGCTCCCCGCCGGGCGGCACGTGCCCGCCGCCGGGGTTCGTCAACGGGTACACGCTCGACATCGAGTTTGGGAATCCTCCGCTCGAGCTCGAACCGAACGTCGTCGTGCCGTGCGACGGGACGCCGGCGAGCAACCTCGCGGTGACGTACTTCCTTCCCGGCGGGATGCCCTTCTCCGGTCCGCCGTGCGACATGGGGATGTACGTCCTCCAGGACACGCAGAGCAACGACGAGACGAACGCCGATCTCGCGGGGCTCGGCGTTTCTCGCTTCGGCGGCCGTCAGATCGCCGGCCAGGGTCCGACCGCCCTCGACCTCAACCACATCGGAACCTACAGCCTGCGATTCCGCGAGAAGGTGCTGAACGTCTTCGCGGACTCGGGGACGGGGCTCGGCGCGGAGACGCCGGACGACAACGACGGGGGAGCACAGAACGGTCTCGCCCTGGACACCTCGTCCGGGAACGCGCAGCTCGGCGTGAAGATCCTGGCGAAGCAGGCGGCGGATAACCCGAATCTCGCCTTCGCGGCCGCGTCGTTCTCGCCGAGCGCACCCGTGACGCTGCCGTTCGTCGGCGATCTGCTCGTGAGCCCGGACTTCCTCTTCTTCTCGACCCTCTCGGTCTGGATGGGGCAGGTCCAGGCCGTCGTTCCCCTCTTCACCGAGGAGGGCATCTTCGCCTCGGCGATGCTCGCGGTTCCGCCGGTCGCGGCGCCGCTCGACCTCTACCTCCAGGGCGGCGTGATCGACCTCGCCTGCCAGTGCACGCTTCCGGACGCGCCCGGGGAGCCGCCGCTTCTCACCAACCGGGTTCGCGTCGGACTGCGTTAGGCGCTAACGGACCGTTCCCGAATCCGTCTCCCACACGACGCGATGACGTTCAACCGACGCGATGCCCTGATCGGCCTCGGAGCGGGCGCCGCGGCGCTCGTCGGGTGCTCCGCGGCGCGGCAGCCCAGGGCGAGCCGCGCGCGCGGCCTGAGCGAGCTCGCCGCGCGCTTGCGCGACGCAACGCGCGACGAGACGCTCGGCATCGCGACGGCGGCGGTCCGCGACGGGGCCGACCACGAGGCGCTCCTCACCGCGACGTTCCTCGCCGGCGTGGACGGCCTGCACCCGCTGCCGGGGATGACGTACCACCCGGTGATCATGATCGAGTCGTCGTTCGAGCTCGCCGGGCCGGCGCCGCGCCGGGAGGCTCTGCTCGGGGCGCTCTGGAACCTGGACGACCTGAAGCTCTCGCAGGACACCGATCCGCGCTCGCCGTGGCGGATGCCGCCGCGGCCGGAGGTGCCGCGCGCGAGCGCGGCGGAGGCGCGGGCCGAGTTCGTCGCCGCGATGGAGGCCTGGGACAGGGAGCGCGCGGACCGCGCCGTGGTCGGCCTGATGCCGCACGTCGACGCGGAGGGCTTCTTCGAGATCCTCTGGCCGCTGGCCGCGCGCTGCTTCGCGCACATCGGCCACAAGCCGATCTACGCCGCGCAGGCGCAGCGCGTGCTGGCGCGCATCGGGTGGGAGCACGGGGAGCCCGTGGCGCGCTCGCTCGTCATCGTGCTCCTGCGCCGGCGCGACACGAAGGCCTTCCCGGGCAGCGTCGAGCGCGCGAAGAAGCTCTCCGCAGGCTGGGATCGCGGTACGAACGACCCCGCGAAGAGCGTCGACTTCCTCCCGGAGCTGCGCACCGCGACGCCGGACGAGGCGCGCGAGCTCGTCGCCTGCGCCTGCGAGGACGGGCTCGGCACGGACACGATTTGGGACGGGCTGCGGCTCTTCGCGTCGGAGCTCTTCCACCGCCGCGCGGGGAAGCGTTCGAACACCGGGCGCGTGGCGCTCTTGCCCGTGCACGCGGTCACGGTGATCGAAGCCTTCGGTCACGTCTGGCGGACGACGAGCTCGGACGAGACGCGGCGCGTCGTCCTGCTGCAGGCCGCGGCCTTCCTCGCGGGAACGCGCGACGGCCTGGGGCGCGTCGTCGACCTCTCGATGGAGGGGCCGGGGATCGACGCGCTCGGCGACGACGAGGACGAGGTGGCGCTGGAGGACGCGCTGGCGCTCGCCTCCCCCGGAGCCGTGCGCGCGCACCTCGACCGCAATCCCGAGAGCGGCGACCGCTACCTCGCGCACCTGCGGAGCTCGCTCGTCCGGACCGGCATTGAGCACCACCAACACAAGTACGCCGCCGCGGTCCAGGTCGAGAGCCGGCGCGTGCACCCGCGCTGGTCGTCGCGGATGCTCGCGCCGGCGGTGGACTACGTCGCGCACCCGGAGGATCCGGACGACGACGTCTATCTGCGCGCGGAAGACGCGCTGCGCCGGGCCGGCGTCTGAGCTTTTCGCCCGCGCGGAAGCCGGCTAAGCTTCGCCCGCAGGAGGTCCGCCGGTAGCCGCTCGCCGAGGCAAGAAGAAGGAAGAGGACGGAAGGCACGCGTACCGCGTGTTCGTCTCCTCGACGTACCTCGACAACGAGGAGCGCCGCGAGGTCGTGCGCGACGCGATCGAGCGCGCCGGGATGCTCCCCGTCGGGATGGAGCGCTTCGCCGCGGACACCGCTCCTTCGCTCGAGGTGAGCCTGCGCCAGGCGAAGACGTGCGACGTCCTGGTCGGGATTCTCGCGCACCGCTACGGGACGATCCCGGACGGGGAGGAGAGGTCGATCACCGAGCAAGAGCACGACGCCCTTTCGGAGTGCCTCGTGTTCGAGATCGACCCGTCGCAGCCCTTCACGATGGACGCCTTCGACGTCGAGGGGGACGTCTGGGAGAAGCAGAAGCTGCTCGCCGCCTTCAAGGAACGCATGCGGCGCGAGCACAACATGGTCCGCTTCACGGACACAAAGCTCGGCGTTGTCGTGCTTCACGCCCTGCAGGACTGGAGGGAACGGCAGGAGCACCGGACCAAGAAGGACGCGCGCTCGGTGCCGCGACGACACACGGACGCGGACCTCGCGGACTACCACCAAACGGCCGAGGCTCACTACGAGTCCGTGAGCCTCATGGGCTTCGGCAAGAGCGTGCGTGCGAGGATCCGCCTCGAGGACATTCACGAGCCCCTGCACGCTCGGCTCGATCCGCGCGGCGAAGCCGCAGATGCGCAGAACTCGGGAGAAGCGGAGACCGGCCTTGGGGGGGGCACGCGGGAGATCCCGCTGCACGACTCGATGAAGCACGCGGCGGAGGAGGCCCGGCGCGGGGTTGTGATTCTGGGGGAGCCCGGTTCCGGCAAGACCACTCACCTGAAGGCCGTGCTGCTCTGGACGATCCGCAACGGCGCGGCGTCGTTGGGGCTGCCCGACGGGATGCAGCCGGTGTTCCTTCCGCTGCGCGACCTACGCGCGAAGGACAAGACCCTCCTTGCGTTCGGCCGACGAATTCTGCGCGAAGAGTTTCCCACCGTTAGCGAGGACTTTGCGAAGGATCTGATCCGGGGCGGCAACGTCTTGTTCCTCTTGGACGGGCTCGACGAGGTAGCCGATGAAAAGCGGCGCGTCGAGGTGGCCGGCTGGATCGGAAGAGAGATCCGCAGGTATCCCAAGGCGTGCTTCCTCGTTACCTGCCGGTACGCCGGCTACACCGACCGGGTGCGGCTCGACGAGGAGTTCCTCGAGCTACACCTGCGGCCGCTCAGGCGCGGGGAGTCGGAGAGCTTTATCCGTCGTTGGTTCGAGGTCGTCGGCTCCGCGCGCAAGGAAGACCTCACGAGCAAGAGCGAAGAGCTGATTCAGCTCCTGCGGCGACCGGGTTTCCGTGCGCAACGGATCGTCGAGATGACGCGCAACCCGCTCCTGCTCACGGCGATCTGCCTCGTCCAGTTCGACCGCGGCCAGCTTCCGCGCGGGCGGGTGGAGCTCTATCGCTCGTGCGTCGATGTCCTGCTGGAGCACTGGCGTCGTTCGAAGGAGCTCGGGGAGGAGGTCGCTCCCGGTCTCGATCCCGATCGCTCGCGCGAGCTTCTCCAGAAAGTTGCGCTTTGGATGCACCAGGAGGAGGACAGGACGACCGCGACGGAGGACGAGCTCGCGGAGGTTGTCGAGCCTGAGCTGGCGCAAATAGCCGAAGCCGGCTGCGACGCGCGGATCTTCCTGCGCAACATCCGCGACGCCGCCGGTCTCTTGACCGGGCACAGCGGCGACCTCTACGGCTTCATGCACCTGGGCTTCCAGGAGTACTTGGCGGCGCAGGAGATTCGAGCGCGCTCACACGGGAATCGCAGGGTGCTCTACGAGCTGGCCCGGCACTACAGCGACTCCTGGTGGCAGGAGGTGATCCTCTTGCTCCTGTCGGAAGGGAATCCGGCCCTCTTTGAACCCTTCATGAAGGAGCTCGCGGAGCGCGCAGTGTTCGGTAGATTCCCGAAGCGGCTCGACCTCTGCATCGAGGAAGCCGGCCGCCATGCCTCGCCGCGGCCGTTCGTCGAGCTGCTGACGGTCTCCAAGGGAGGGAAAGGCCTGTGGGCTCGGCAGCGACAGGCTCTGCGCGTTCTGCGGTCTCTCGCGCCGGCCGAGGTCGAAGCCCTGCGCCCGAGACTCGCCCGGCATCCCGACCCAAAAATTGCCGAACAGTTCCGGACCGTGGGCATGCCGGGACAGGAGCTTGAGCGGATCGTGTTCGGTCCCGGCATTGAGGCGGTTCGCATCCCGGCGGGCACGTTCCTCATGGGGAGCCCGCGGGGCGTGGGGCACGACAACGAACGCCCGCGGCGTCGCGTTGCGGTTGGCTCCTTCTACCTATCGGTCCATCCCATCACGAACGAGCAGTTCAGGGCATTCCTGGAAGAGCACTCGGAAGCCGAGCCCGCCTACTGGAGCGATCGTGACTACAACCAAGCGCGCCAACCGGTCGTAGGGGTCGACTGGGAGCATGCCCGCGCGTTCACTCATTGGGCGGGGGGCGACCTTCCCACGGAGGCCCAATGGGAGTATGCGTGCCGGGCAACGACGACAACCCTCTACTGGTCGGGGAGAACGAGGGAGGATCTCAGCCGCGCCGGTTGGTTCCGTGGAAACGCGGGCGGCAAGGTCCACGCGGTTGCAGAGAAGCCGCCGAACCCCTGGGGGCTCTTCGACATGCACGGGAACGTGTGGGAGTGGTGTTTGGACTGGTACGGGAAGTACGTGGGGGAGGAACAGACTGACCCGGCGGGACCCGCCAGTGGAACGTTCCGCGTGATCCGAGGCGGGTGTTTCGGGAACGAGGCCGTGAAGTGTCGTTCCTCCGCCCGCTTCGGGCTCAAGCCGTCCGCACATAAGGGCTTCACGGGCTTCCGAGTGGCGCTGGGCGCCGCGGCGGAAGACTGAGCTCTTGAACCCCGGGTGACGTCCCGGATTACGGACCGATCAGAAACTCGACGCCCCCGGTCAACCCAAAGCGCAAGCCCGGATCGAGAAGCAGCCCCTGCCCGTAGGCGGTCTGTCCGACGAGCCCCGGCTGCGCGGGGATCGTCAGCGGAATCGCGACCGTCGCGCCGGTAAACGGTGCGCCCGTCTGCACGAACACCGGATTGCCGATCAAGAGCTCGCCGAACGCCCCCGGGGCGGACAATCCGAAGCCGGGCAGCGCCGTGCCGCACGGGAATGCGGGATCCGCGAAGGCCGAAACGGCCACGAAGGTCGAGGACGGCGTGCCCATCGTCCCGGTCGGATCGTCCAGCCCGAGCGTCACCGTCTGCCCGAGCGTCGGCGTCCCGCTGACGACCGTCATGCTCCCCGCCGGGTTCACGCCGCAACCGTAGACGAGCGTGCTGACCTGCCGCGTGAACGTGAACGTCCCCAGCGGCACCGTCCCGAAGAACGGGCCGCCGGTGATCAGCGCGATCGGTTCCTGCGGGTTCGTGTCCTGGTTCGGCGAGGTGAACGACGTGCCGCTGTCCGTGCCCGCGTCGTAGGCGTAGAGCGGGAAGACCAGGTCGTCGACCCACTCGCCGTTCTCCAGCAGACTCACGCTCTGCGTGCCCACGAACCAGTCCGGACTCGGCGCCACCATCGTCACGAGCGAGATGAGCGGAAAGTCGGTGGACACGGTGAACGTCGCCGTGGTCGAGCCGGGGGAGGGGATCCCCGCGCCGAGGATGAGCTCCTTCGCCGTGCCCGCGGAGATCAGCGCGTTGACCTCCGAGGAGAGCGTGAACGTCGCGCCCGTCTCCGCCATGGACTCCATGCCCGGGCTCGCGATGCCGCCGACCTCCCAGAGCTTCGCGGCATTCGAGTGCGTCGCGCCGACGAGCGGCGAGAAGTGCGCGCCGCCGGGATACGCGCCGGGGTGCGTGGCCGCGCTCCAGGTGGCGTCGAAGCGGACCTCGTAGGTGGCCTCGCCCTGCCCCGAGGGCGCGGCGACGGCGGGGGAGGCGAGGAGGCAGGCGGAAGCGAAGGCGAGGAAGGGGGCGCGGTTCATGGCGGAGCTCCGGAAGACGGTTTCGGGCGAGGAACGACCCCGCCGCAAGAGTCTGTCACGTTACGCCGTTACCCGTCGCTTTGAGACCGAGACCGCGGGGATCCTCTCAGCGGGATGAACGCGACGGCCCCGCGCGTCGATTCGCCAAGTTCCCACCCATCTTGATACGCTCGTCGGATCCCTCACCGGGGAGAGAGAACAGACTCGCATGATCGGCAAGACCATCGGCGGGCGCTACGAGATCGCCGACGAGCTCGGCCGCGGCGGGATGGGGGTCGTTTACCTGGCCCGCGACCCCGTTCTGGACCGCGAGGTGGCGATCAAGCTGGTCCCGCCCTCGATGCTGACGCCGCACACCGAGGAGCGGCTGCGCCGCGAGGCCCAGGTGGTCGCCCGCATGGACCACCCCGCGATCGTGCCGGTCCACGACATGGTCGACGACGGCGAGCACCTGTTCTTCGTCATGCCGGTCATGCGCGGCACGAGCCTGCGCCGGCACATCCGCGACGGCTCGCTGCGCGTCGGCGACGTGCTCCAGATCGGGATCCAGGTGGCGCGCGCGCTCGAGTACAGCCACGCGCTCGAGGTCCTGCACCGCGACGTCAAGCCCGAGAACGTCATGGTCGAGCGCGAGAGCGACGGCGTCAGAGTCCGAATTATGGACTTCGGGCTCGCCTTGCACGCCCTTCACACCCGCTTGACGCAGAGCGGCGCGATGGTCGGCACCTACGCCTACCTGAGCCCGGAGCAGGTCGCCGAGAAGGAGGTGGACCGCCGCTCCGACCTCTACTCGCTGGCGGTCGTCCTCTACGAGTGCCTCGCGGGCGAGGCGCCCTTCTGGGGCGAGATGCCCGGCCTGCTCTATCGCATCGCGTACGAGCCGGCGCGGTCCCTGCGCTCGCTCGGGCTCGACGTCGACGGGCCGCTCGACGACTTCCTCCAGACCTGCCTGGCGAAGGACCCGGCGGACCGGCCGGCGACGGCGGGGGAGCTGGCGGCGCGCCTCGAGGCGATCCGCGACGGGCTGAGCGACGTCGCGCGCAACAGCGCCGTGGTCGCGCGAACGGAGCGCGCCATCCGCCGCCCGCAGCCGAGCGGCGTGCCCTTCACCGGGCGCAAGGACGAGTTCGCCGAGCTCAACCGCCGGCTGAACCGCGCGCTGGACGGCGACAGCCAGCTCGTCCTGATCGCCGGCGAGGCCGGCGTCGGCAAGAGCCGCATGCTGAGCGAGCTCGAGAACGTCTGCGGCGCGCGCCAGATCCGCGCGCTGCACGGGCGCTTCGCCGAGCACGGGCGCGACCTGCCCTTCTACGGCTTCTGCGAGCTCGTGCAGGACTTCTACCGCGCCCGCGAGGCCAGCGGGTCGTCCGGCCCGCTGCCCGACCTCTCCGACGTGGCCGAGGAGCTCGTGGCGCGCTTCCCGGTCCTGATGGAGATCGAGGGGCTGCGCGCGCAGGGCTTCTCCAACCCGCCGGCGCTCGCGAGCGGCGCGCTCGGCCGGCCGGAGGAGAAGACGTATCTCTTCGAGCTCCTCGCGCGGACGCTCGGTCGGTTGATCGCCGGCCGGCCGATGGTGCTCCTGCTCGAGGACCTGCACCTCGCGGACGTTTCCGTCGAGGCGCTCCAATACGTCGTGCGCCGCCTCGCGCCGACGCCCACGCTGATCGTCGGCACCTATCAGCAGCAGGAGGTCGACCGCGGCCACCCGCTGAACGCCCTGCTCGAGTCGTTCCGCGGCGACCGGCACTTCCGGCAGATCACGCTGCGTCCGTTCGACTCGAGCGAGCACCGGACCTTCGTCACGCACCTCCTCGGCGGCGGCCAGCGCATCTCCGACGACCTCTTCCGCCAGCTCTACGAGGCGACCGACGGCAACCCGTTCTTCACCGAGGAGCTGGTGCGCTCGCTGCTCGAGAGCGAGACGATCGGCACGGACGAGTCCGGCTCCTGGCACGTGTCCGGCGAGCGCGAGATCTCCTCGGACGAGCTGCCGATCACGATCCAGCAGGCGGTCGAGAAGCGCGTCGAGGGCCTGCCCGATCCGTTGCGGCAGGTCCTGTCGATCGCGTCGGTCCTCGGCCGGAGCTTCGACTACGACGACCTCGAGCACCTCGCCGGCGGCGCGAGCGAGCTCGAGCCGGCGGTCGAGGAGCTCCTGGGGCGCGGCCTGCTCCGCGAGGAGCGCGCCGCCCGCGAGGACCGCCTGTTCTTCGCCAGCGGCATGGTGCGGGACGCGATCTACTCCGGGCTGACGCGCCGCCGCCGCCGCGCGCACCACCGGCGCCACGCGCAGCGCCTCGAGGAGCGCCAGGCGTCGCGCAACCGGCGCGCGGCGCTTCAGCTCCTCCACCACTGGGGCGCCGCCGACGATCCGGAAAAGGTGCTCGAGTGGGGGCCGCGCGCCGCGCGCGTCGCGCTCGAGGACTTCAGCCCGCGCGAGGCCATCCGGGCGGCGCGGCTCGTGCTCGACTTTCTCGACGAGGTCGACGCGCCGGATCCGAACCACGAGGCGGAGACGCACCTGATCCTGGCCGAGGCGCACCGCCTCGCCGGCGATACCGACAACGCGCTCAAGCACTCCGAGCGCGCGGTGCGGCTTTACGAGGAGAACGGCAGGGGGGAGGAGGCCCTGCGCGGGATGCTGCTCGCGGCACAGGCCGCCTGGGCCGACCACCGGATCCACCTCGCGCAGCGCTGGGCCGGCCGCGGGGCGCGGCTCGCGCGCGAGGCCGGGAGCGTTCCGGTCCGGCGCGAGATCCTCTCGCTCGCCGCGACGCTCGCCAACCTGCGCGGCGAGTACGAGCGCGGGCTCGAGCTCTTGCGCGAGCTCGGCGAGCTGGACGCGGACCGCGCGGGCCGCGAGGAGGCGCCGCCGCAGGGCGGCCGGCTCGTCGTCGCGCTCTCGGGCAGCGTGCGCAGCCTCGAGCCGGGAAGGGTCGAGACCGTCGAGGAGGCGGAGGTTCTCACCAACGTCTTCGAGAACCTGGTCGGCACCGACGCGCACGGCAACGTCGTGCCGTGGCTCGCCGAGTCGTGGAAGGAGCTCGAGGACGGACGCTCCTTCGTGTTCCGGATGCGGCGCGAGATCGAGTTCCACGACGGGCACGTGCTCAACGCCGGCGACGTGAAGGCCGCCTTCGAGCACGCGATCCGCGCCGGCGCCGAGGACGTGCCCGCCTTCGCCGCGATCCGCGGGGCGCGCGCGGGGGAGGGGGAGGTCGAGGGGATCGTGCTCGTCGAGGAGAACCTCCTGCGCATCGACCTGGTCGAGCCGCTGCCGATCTACCCCGCGCTCCTGACCGGCGTGCAGACGATGGTCGCGCGCCGCGTCCGCGGCGGCGACGGCGTGCGGCTCTACGGGACCGGACCGTTCCGCCTCGAGGCCGGCGCGGGGCAGGAAGAACCCTCCTCGCTCGTACTGCTGCGCAACCCGGAGTGGTGGGGCGGGAACCCCGCCTTCGTCGACGCGCTCGAGTTCCGCACTTCGGTCGCGAGCCGCGCGTGCTCGGAGGCCCTGCGGCGCGGCGAGGTCGACCTCGGCCGCGGCTTCCTGCCCGAGGACATGGACTCGCTGCTGCGCGAGCCGGTGTTCCAGACCGGCGTGGCCGAGATGCCGCGCAAGAGCACGTGTTTCCTCCTCTTCAACGCGCGGGGCGAGAGCTCTTCGAACCGCGAGGTGCGCCGCGCGCTCTTCGGCGCGCTGCAGGTGCGCGAGCTCGTCTGGAGCCGGCTCGGGCGGATGGCCCAGCCGGCGGCGAGCCTGATCCCGCCCGGCGTCCTCGGCCACGACCCGGGACGCAGGCGGCGGATCCTGCCGCTCGACGAGGCGCGGCGCATGGTCGCCGACGCCGGCGCCGGCGACGGCATCGAGCTCGCGTGCGCCGTACACCCGGGCGTGCTGAACACCTTCGGTCCCCTCTGGCGCGCGATCTGCGAGGTGTGGGCCGAGCTCGGCGTGACGGTCCGGAGCGTCTGCGACACGATGGGCGAGTTCCTCGCCACGATGTCGTCGAGCGAAGGCATCGACCTCCACCTCGGCCGCTGGGTCGCGGACTACAGCGACCCGGACGACTTCGCCTACGGGCGCTTCCACTCCGAGCACGGGGCGCTGCGCCGCTACTACGCGTCGCCGGAGGCCGACGAGCTCGTCGAGCGCGCGCGCGCGGAGACCTCCGCGGACGCGCGGCAGGAGCTCTACCGCCGCTTCGAGCGCGTGCTGGCGGACGAGGCGGTGCTGCTGCCGCTCCTGCACGAGAACGACTACCGCGTGGCGGGGCCGCGCGTGCGCAACCTGAAGCTTCTCGGCCGGCCGCCCTTCGTCGACTACGCGCGCATCGGCAAGCGCGGCGAACCGGAGGCGGCGTTCCCCGTTCCGCCCGCGCGCGGCGTCGTCCACGTGCCCTCGGCCACCGCGGTGCGCTCGCTCGACCCGGCCGGGCTGCGCACGACCTTCGGGTTCGACGTCTCGCTCACGGTGTTCGAGACGCTGACGCGCGTCATCGAGGGAGC
>JANQEJ010000298.1 GCA_028278425.1 Planctomycetota bacterium
TCGCCCCAAATCCCGTGATCGATCCGGAGCGCAAGCGCCGCCACCGGCCGGTAGTGTCCCGCGTCGCCGAGGTGGTGCCAGTAGTCGCGCAGGAAGAGCTCCGTCCACGGCAGCTCGCCCGCCACCGCCGGGTTCTCGAAGATCGCCTCGCGGTCGTCGTAGGCGAAGCCGCCGCGCACGACCGCGCCGCTCCAGGCGGCGAGCGCCAGGAGGGCCGCCAGGAGCACTTTCGAATCGAAACGCCGCTCCACGGCATTACACTCTGCCGCCGATGAGCCCCGAATCGAAGGCGAAGGGCGAGGAGCCCGGCTTCGACGCCAAGCTGGACAAGCTGGAGGCGATCGTGGCGCAACTAGAGGAGGGCGGCCTCGGCCTCGAGCCGGCGATCGAGCGCTACCAGGAGGGCATCGAGCTCCTGAAGCAGTGCCACGCGACGCTCGAGGGCTACAAGAAGCGCGTCGAGGAGCTCACCGAGGGAGCGGAGGAGGTCCTGAAGCCCTTCGAGGCGGACCCGGACTTCGCGGACGAGTGAGCGCCGCGCTCGCGAGCTTCTTGGAGGAGACGCGCCTCTGGACCGAGTCGGAGCTCGAGCGCTTCGTGCCCGAGGCGCGCACGACGCCGCCGAAGCTCTTCGAGGCGCTGCGCTACGCGCTCTTCGGCGGCGGCAAGCGCCTGCGTCCGGCGGTCTGTCGCATGGTGTGCGCGGAGCTCGGCGGCGAGCCCAACGCCGCCGCGCGTCCGGCGGTGGCGTTGGAGCTGATCCACACCTACAGCCTCGTCCACGACGACCTCCCGTGCATGGACGACGACGCGCTGCGGCGCGGGCGGCCGACGGTGCACGTGGCCTACGACGAGGCGACCGCCGTGCTCGTCGGCGACGCGCTGCAGGCGCTCGCCTTCGAGGTGCTCGCCGGCGCCGAGACGGCGGCGGCGGAGCTCGTCGCCGCGCTCGCGCGCGCCGCGGGCGGCGAGGGCATGGTCGGCGGTCAGGTGCTCGACCTCGCGCTCTCGTCCGAGGCGAGCCTCTTCGCGCTGCGCGACATGCACCGGCGCAAGACCGCGGCGCTCTTCGGCGCGGCGGCCGAGATGGGCGCGCTCGTCGCCGGCGTCACCGGGACGAAGCTCGCCATGGCGCGCGAGTACGGCCTCGCCCTCGGCCAGTGCTTCCAGGCCACCGACGACCTCCTCGACGTGACCGGCGACGCCGCCACGCTCGGCAAGACCCCGGGCAAGGACGCCGCCCTGGAGCGCAACACGCTGGTCACGAGCCTGGGCCTGGAGGCCGCCAGGGGCGAGGCGGAGGCCCTCGGCGCGCGGGCGTGCGAGGCGGCCGATCTCCTCGGATGGGGGACGGGTAGCCTTCCGGTGGACCTGGTCCATTTCGTCCTCCAGCGAACCGCCTGAGGAATCGAAGAACTGGGGTCCGGGGGGTAGGCTGTTCGCCGCCTTTTTCCGGGCCCCCCCTCCCCGAAGACCACCACCCCATGAGCGAAGCCCGACCCGAGTCCGCCCGCGCGGAGGACTCCCTCCTCGAGTCCATCCACTCGCCGGAGGACCTGAAGCGGCTCCCGCGCGAAGCGCTCCCGCAGGTCTGCGCGGAGCTTCGCGACTTCCTTCTGGAGAGCGTCCAGACGACCGGCGGCCACCTCGGCTCCAACCTGGGCGTCGTCGAGATCGCCACGGCGCTCCACTACGTCTTCGACTTCCGGCGCGACCGGCTGGTCTGGGACGTCAGCCACCAGGGCTACCCCCACAAGGTCCTGACCGGGCGGCGCGGGCGCTTCCCGACGCTGCGGCGGACCGGCGGGCTCTGCGGCTTCACGAACCCGTCGGAGTCGAATTACGACCTCTTCCACACCGGGCACGCGGGGACGAGCATCAGCCTCGGCCTTGGCCTCGCGACCGCCACCGCGCACGAGCAGGTGCGTCCGCACGTCGTCAGCGTGATCGGCGACGCGAGCCTCGGCGCCGGAGTCGCCTTCGAGGCGTTGAACCACGCCGGCGCGAGCGGCGAGCGCATGCTGGTCGTGCTCAACGACAACGAGTGGTCGATCTCGCAGACGGTCGGCGCGCTGGCGCGCTACCTGACGCGCATCCGCTCGGCGCGCGTGGTGCAGCGCGCGCAGCAGGAGATCCACGGGCTCTTGCAGTCGATCCCGCTGATCGGCGACAAGGTCGAGGACACGATCGCGCAGATCCGCGAGGTGCTGCGGCACTCGATCGTGCAGGGCCACGTGTTCGAGGAGCTCGGGGTCACCTACGTCGGGCCGGTGAACGGGCACGACGTGAACTACCTGGTCGAGAACCTCGAGCGGGTGCGCCGCCTCGAGGGCGTCGTCCTCCTGCACGCGCTGACGCAGAAGGGCATGGGCCACCCGGATGCGCCCACGCACCCCGAGCGCGTCCACGCGGCGAAGCCCGTGGCGCCCAAGGCCGGCAAGCTGGAGCCCGCGATCCCGAAACCCAAGGCCGGGCCGTCGTACACCAAGGCCTTCGCCGACGCGCTCGAGGCGATTGCCGAGAAGGACCTCCGCGTTCACGCGATCACCGCGGCGATGCCGTCGGGCACCGGGCTGACCGGCTTCGCCGAGCGGCTGCCGACGCGCTTCCACGACGTCGGCATCTGCGAGCAGCACGCCGTCGGGCTCGCCGCCGGCATGGCGAAGGCGGGGCTGCGGCCCGTGGCGGCGATCTACTCGACCTTCCTCCAGCGCGGGTACGACCAGGTGTTCCAGGAGGTCGCGCTCCAGGGGTTGCCGGTGCTCTTCGGCATGGACCGCGCCGGCCTCGTCGGCCAGGACGGCCCGACGCACAACGGCGTGTTCGACGTCGCGTACCTCAGGACCCTGCCGGGGTTCGTGCTGTGCGCGCCGCGGGACGCCACCGACATGCGGCGCATGCTGGAAGCGGGCTTGCAGCAGGCGGGTCCGGTCGGCGTGCGGTTCCCGCGCGACAACTGCCCCGCGGAGGAGCGCATCGAAGAAGCCGAGCGCACCCCGATGGCGCCCGGCAAGGCCGAGGTGCTCCTCGAGGGCCCTGAAGAGGGCGGCGTCTGCCTGTGGGGCTACGGCGCGATCGTGAACCAGGTGCTCGCGGCGGCCGACCGCCTGCGCCGGCGCGGCGTCGAGGTCGGCGTCGTCGACGCGCGCTACGCGAAGCCCCTCGACGAGGAGCTCCTCGCGCGGCACGCGCAGCGCTACAAGCACATCCTGACGGTCGAGGAGCACCAGCGCTCCGGCGGCTTCGGCTCGGCGGTGCTCGAGGCGTGGAGCCGGCTGCCCGGAACGCGCGCCCGCGTGCGGATCCTCGGCGTGCCCGACCGCTACGTCGAGCACATGACGACGCGCGAGGAGCAGCTCGCCGCCTGCGGCCTCGACGCCGCGGGGATCGAGCGCGCCGCGGCGCAGCTCTTGAGCGTGAAGCTGGTCTGACGGGGAGGCGATGATCCAGCGCGTGCTGCTGCTGGCCAGCTCGGGCCGCGACGACGTGACCCAACTCCTGGGCGAGCTCCGGGAGTGGCTCCAGGGGCGCGTCGAGATCGTCGAGGTCGAGGCCGACGGCCGCGCCTACTGCCGCGCGCGCGCCGAGGGCGAGCGCGACGGCGACCCGCTGCCGGAGCTCATCGTCGTGCTCGGCGGCGACGGCGCGCTGCTCGGCGCGGCGCGCGCCTTCGCCGACCACCCGGTCCCGACGATGGGCATCAACTTCGGCCGCGTCGGGTTCCTCGCCTCGACGCCGGCGACGCGTTGGGAGGAGACGCTCGAGGCGGTGCTCGCCGGCGAGGCGACGCTCGAGCCGCGCATGCGCCTCGCGGCGGAGTGGACGTCCAACGGCCGCGACAGGCGCGCGGTGGCGCTGAACGACGTCGTGTTCCAGCGCGGCTCGCACCAGGGGATGCTCACCTGCGCGATGCGCGTGGGGGAGGACTGGGTGACGAACTACCGCGCCGACGGGTTGATCGTGGCGACGCCTTCCGGGTCCACCGCGTACTCGCTGTCCGCCGGCGGGCCGATCCTGCTCCCGTCGATGGGCGGGATCGTCGTCACGCCGATCTGCCCGCAGGGTCTCGCCAACCGCCCGATCGTCCTGGCGCCCGAGAGCGTCGTCTCGCTCTCGGTGACGCAGACCGGCGGTCTGACGACGCTCGTCATCGACGGGCAGGACTACCAGCCGGTGCGCCAGGGCGACGTCGTGACGATCCGCCGCCACCCGGTGTCGTTCCCGCTCTACGCGATGGCGGGGCTGGACCCCTACCGCCGCCTGCGCGACCGCCTCGGCTGGCGCGGCGGCATCGAGCCGGACGTCTTCGCCGCGCACCCGCCGCCCGAGGTGCAGCCCGACGAGGGCGCGGGCGGGGTGCTCTGAGCTCGGGCACCGCTCGCCCGATCCGCCTTCATGAAGATGCGATGAAGGCCGGCTGAAGGTTGCGTGCAATCGCCCCCGCGGGGCGCTTTCCGCTCCCGCCGTCTTGATCGTCTCTTTACAAGTTGCGGCCATGACGACCGGCCCGACGCTTGCCCCGGTTCGTCCCCCGACCGTCGGCACGGCCGCGGGGAACGTCGTCCTGCGGCTCGCTTACCTGCTGCTCCTGCTCTTCGGTTTCCTCGTCGCCATCGAGACGATGAGCAAGGCGATCAAGGCGCTGGGCGACGTGGGGATGCTCGGCGGAGGCGACAAGGAGGAGCTCTTCGCCGGCGTCTCGAACCCCTTTGCCGGCCTCGCCCTGGGGGTGCTCTTCACGGTCCTGGTGCAGAGCTCGTCCACGACCACCGCGACCATCGTCGCGGTGGTGGGGAGCGGCGCGCTCTCCGTGCAGCACGCGGTGCCGATGATCCTAGGCGCGAACGTGGGGACGACGATCACGAACACGCTGGTGTCGATCGGGCACGTGCGGCACACGCGCGACTTCCGCCGCGCGTTCGCCGCGGCGACGGTGCACGACTTCTTCAACCTGATGATGGTGGCGGTGATGCTCCCGGTGGAGCTCGCCACGGGGTTCCTGTCGAGGTCGGCGGGGTGGCTGACGGGCGCCCTGGGCGAGTCCGGGGGCGCGGAGTACAAGAGCCCGCTAAAGACGTCGATCAAGGCGGTGCACAACTGGCTCCAATCCACGGTCGAAGGCGTGGGGGTCGAGGGCAAGGCCCTTGGGGTCACGCTTCTCGTTCTCGGAATCCTGCTGACGTTCCTCTGCCTCCACCAGGTCACGCGGAACATGCGCCGGCTCATGGCGGGGAGGATCGAGGGCGCGATCAACCGCACCCTGGAGAGCAGCGGATGGATCGGCGTCCTCGTCGGCGTGCTGATCACGGTGGCGGTTCAGTCGTCGAGCATTACCACGTCGCTTCTCGTGCCGATGTGTGCGGCTGGCGTGATGCGGCTGCGCAACGCGCTCCCGGTCATGCTGGGGGCCAACATCGGCACCACGGTGACGGCAATGCTCGCGAGCTTGGCGCAGGACAATCCCGATGCGCTGACGATCGCGCTCGTCCACCTGATCTTCAATTCGATCGGCGTGGTCGTGTGCATGACCGTCGCGCCGGTGCGGCGCATCCCGATCCTGTTGGCGCGCGGTCTCGCACGCCGGGCGACGCGGTCCAAGTTGTGGGTCGTCGGCTACGTGTTCGGCGTGTTTGTGATCACACCGCTCGTCGGGTGGTTCGTGTGGCGTAGTGCAGGCTGATACAATCGAGGCGAGAGAACCATGGCGAGTTGGTTGTTGAGCGATTCCCGCGGCTACGAAGAGATCCTCCGCCGCTTCTCCCAGATGCTGGAGGACGGCCGGCACATCTTCGACGCGGCGGCGAACGCCCTTCTGGGCGGAACCGACACCGAGATCATCCGCGCGGACCTCTTCGCCACCGACCAGCGGATCAACGAGACCGAGCAACAGATCCGGCGCCTCATCGTCGTGCACGGCTCGGTCCACGGGGCGCAGAGCTTCCCGTCGCTGCTCGTGATGATGAGCCTGGTCAAGGACGCCGAGCGGATCGGCGACTACGCGAAGAACCTCTTCGACCTGGCGACCGCCAAGCCGTCGCTCGGCGGCGACGAGGACCGCTCGAAGCTGGTCGAGCTCAAAGACCAGGTGTCGACCCTCCTCGTCCGCGGGAGGAACATCCACGAATCGCAGGACGCCGAGGCCGCGCGGGCGTTCCTTTCCGACGCGGATCGCGTCCAGGACGCCTGCGACGCGCTGCTCGCGCGGTTCATCGGGCTCGAGGGTGAGAACGCGGCCGCGCGCGCTCTCACGCTGCGCTACTTCAAGCGCGTGGCGAGCCACGTCTCCAACGTGGTCACGGCGCTCGTCATGCCGCTGGACAAGCTGGACTTCTTCGACGAGCCCTGAGCCCGGAGGCCCGGTAGAATTCGGGCGTTCGTGGACGCGATCCTGACCTTTCATTCCATCGACGCGAGCGGATCGGTCCTTTCCTACGCTCCGGAGGACTTCCGCCGGTTGGTGGAAGGGCTGCTCGACGACGGGGTCCGTGTCGTCACTCTCGCTGATCTGCTCCAACCGGATCCGGCCGGCCGGCGCGTGGCCCTCACCTTCGACGACGGCTTCACGTCCGTCCGGCGGGAGGCCCTGCCGGTGCTGGAGGAGCTCAAGCTGCCGGCTCTGCTCTACGCGGTGAGCGGCTGGCTGGGCAAGCAGAACCGCTGGCCGACGCAGCCCGCGGACGCGCCGGACTTCGAGCTGATGTCGCTGGCGGAGCTGCGCGAGCTCCGCGACGGCGGCTTCGAGATCGGCTGCCACACGGCGAACCACCCGCGTCTCGACAGGCTGGAGGCGGCCGACTGGGACGCCGAGGTCGAGGAGAGCCGCGCGTTCCTCGAGGACGGGCTGGGCGCCCCCGTGCGGCACTTCGCCTATCCGTACGGCGCTTACGACGAGGAAGCGGTGCGGCGCGTCGGCGAGCTCTTCGACACCGCGGTGACGACGCGGCTCGCCTTCCTCGGCGCGGCCGAAGACCCGCTGCGCCTGCCGCGGCTCGACACCTATTACCTGCGACGCCCCGGCCTCCACCGGCCGCTCTTCGGCGGGCGGACGCGCTGGTACCTCGGCGTGCGGGCCGGACTGCGCCGCCTGCGCGAGCGGCTCGTCGGTTGACGGACATCAGCATCGTCCTGCCGCTCTACAACGCGCGGCATCTCCTGCCGACGGTGCTGCCGCCGCTCCTGGAGGCGGTGGAGAAGGGCGACGCGCTCGAGCTCATCGTCGTCGACGACAACTCCACCGACGACGGTCCGAGCTACTGCCGCGAGCAGGGCGTCACGGTCCTCAAGACCGAGGAGCGCGGCGGCCCCGGCGTCGCGCGCAACGTGGGGGTCGAGGCGGCGCGCGGCGACGTCGTGCTCTTCATCGACTCCGACGTCGTGATGCACGCCGACGTGCCGGGGATCGTCCGGGAGAGCTTCGCGGACGAGACCGTGGGCGCGGTCTTCGGCTCGTACGACGACGCACCGGCGGACCGCGGACTCGTGTCGAAGTACATGAACCTGCGGCACCACTACATCCACCAGCAGGGGAACGAGAAGTCGGAAACCTTCTGGGCCGGCTGCGGCGCGGTCGACCGGCGGGTGTTCCTGGACGCCGGCGGCTACGACGCCGACCGCTACCCGCTCCCGTCGATCGAGGACATCGAGCTCGGCCACCGGATCCGCAAGCTCGGGAAGGAGATCCTGCTGCGGAAGGAGATGCTCGGCAAGCACCTCAAACGCTGGACGTTCGCCAACATGATCGCGACCGACGTCTTCCGCCGCGCCGTGCCCTGGTCGCGGCTCATGCTGCGGCCCGAGTACAAGGTCGACGATCTCAACGTCGGCGCGGCCGAGCGGCTGAAGGCCGTGCTGGCGGGCTTCTTCTGGCTCTCGCTCGCCGCGATCGCCTGGCGCGCGGAGGCCGCGATCGCCGCCGGCGCGCTGCTCGCCCTCGCGTTCCTCGCGAACGCCGGGTTCTTCCTCCTGATCCTGCGCCGCGCCGGGATCCCGCACGCGATCGCGGCGGTGTTCCTGCACCAGCTCTACTACGTCTACAGCGGCGTCGTCTTCGTCTACTGCGCGGTCGAGGGGCGCCTGCGGCCGACCGCCTCGAGGTAGCGCTCCAGGTACAGCTCGGGCGTGTACCTGTCGCGATAGAGCGCGATGCCGCTCTCGCCGAGACGCTTCCCGAGGGCCGGGTCGTTCCAGAGCTCGTCCAGCCGCGCGAGGAGCTCCTCCTCGCCGTCGTACAGGAAGCCGACCTCGGGCGAGACGACGTCCTCGGGCCCGCCGCAGCGCGTGGAGACGACCGGCGTGCCGCACGAGAGCGCCTCGGTGGCGATCAGCCCGAAGGTCTCCGCGCAAACCGACGGAACGACGAGGGCCTCGGCGTTCGCGTAGTAGGCCGCGAGCCGCTCGCGCGGCACCGCGCCGACCAGGCGGACGTTCGCGGCGTTGCGCGCGCGCAGCGCCGGCTCCGCCGCGCCGGTCCCGACGACGACGAGCGGGTACTCCCGCCGCGCGAAGGCGTCGAGCAGGCGGAAGAGGCCCTTCTGGCGCGTCAGCCGGCCGACGTAGAGGAAGTAGCGCTCCGGCAGGTCGCTCGGGCGCGCCTCCGCCGGGGAGAGCGGCGGCGAGTACTCGGGAACGACGACCAGGCGTTCCGCCAACCCGTGTTGGCGCATCCAGGCCCGGTGGCGCTCCGCCGTGAACTCGCTCGGCGCGAGGACGAGGTCGACCGCCGCGAGGCAGCGCGCCATCCACCCGCGGGCGCGGCGCCAGAGCTGCGGCGGTGTGCGGTGCGCGAGCGTGCAGCGCGTGCAGTCGGGCTGGGTGCACAGCTCGTCGGTGTACTTCCACAGGATGTGGGTGGGGCAGACCCACCAGTGCTCGTGGAGCGAGAAGAGCTTGGTCGCGCTCCCCATGCGCAGCACGCCCGGTCCGCCGACGAGCGAGATGTTGTGGAAGTTGACGACGTCGAAGCCGCGCGCGAGCACGCGCTCGATCTTGGCGCGCTTCAGGAACGGCCGGCCGGACTGCTGCGTCAGGAGCGGCGAGAGCGGGCCGAGCGAGCTCTTCAGCCGGTGCACGACGACGCCGTCGTCCGCGTCTTGGACAACGGGCTCGGGCGCGCCACGACCCGCGGTGACCCGCCAGGCGTCCGCGCAGTGCACGACCTCGACGTGATGGCCCGCCGCCACGAGATCCCGCGCGAGGCGCTGGACGAAGATCCCGTCCCCGCCGAAGTTGTACGGCGGGTAGAAGGTCGTGACCATGCAGAACCTCATGCTCCGGCCCAGGGTAGCCCCCGGCAGGGGGCGGGGGTATTTTTGCCTCGGCGGCGCGACGGCCGCGCACGGCCCAAGGTGAGCTGGTACAAAATCCCCCTCAATGCGCGGGCGGTCCTCGGCGCGCTCGCCGTGCTCGCGGTGTTCGCCGTCTTCCGCTGGGACGCGTGCCAGCGGACGCAGGCCCTGTTCCTCGCCGACAGCGCCGAGTACCTGATGCTCGCGCAGGGGCTCGTGGGGGGCAACGACGTGCCGGTAGAGCCCGTGCGCTCGAACTTCTTCTCGCTCTTCCTCGCGGTTCCGCTCTTCCTGCGGGAGTGGTTAACGGCGGACGACGCGCCGTACGACTCCTCGCTCGCGCGCATCGTGCCGCTCGCGTTCCACCTCTTCACCTGCCTCGGCACGTACCGCCTCGGGCGCCTGGCCGCCGGTCCGGCGGCGGGGTGGCTGGCGGCGATCGTGATCGCGGTCCTGCCGGAGTTCAGCTACTGGGGCATCGACTACCTGACCGACGCGCCGGCGGCGGCCTGCATCGTCTGGGGGGCGGCCCTCTGGATCGAGGGCCGGGCGGTCCACGCCGGCGTGATGCTCGGGCTGGCGGTGCTGTTCCGCTACCAGTCGCTGATCTCGCTCGCCGCGTTCTTTCCTTTGCCGCTCCTGGCGCGGCGTCCCAAGGACCTCCTGTGGCTCTCGGTCGGCGTGCTGGGGCCGATGCTGCTCCTCGGCGTGCTCGACTGGCTCTACTGGGGGATGCCCTTCGAGAGCCTGATCAACTTCGCGAAGAAGCAGATGGGCTCCTTCGTCCCGGTGGAGGTCGTTCCGACGCTCCAGGCGGAGCGGGGCAGCGCCGTGACGAGCAAGGGCGCGTGGTGGTACTACTTCGGCCACGCTCCCTCGATCTTCACGTGGCCGCTCGTCGTGGCGTTCCTGCTCTTCCTCGCGGGGCGGTGGAAGCTCGAGCGGCGTGCCGCCGGAGACCTCTCCGTCTGGGTGACGCTGTTCACGATCGCCGTGCTCTCCCCGCAGCGGTACAAGGAGTCGCGGTACCTCCTCGCGATCATGCCGCTCGTCGCCGCGGTGGGCGGGGCCTCGGTCGTCGTCAGCGGAGCCTGGATCGCCGACCGCCTGCGGTTCCTGAAGGGCAAGGCGTCCGAAGGAGTCCGAACCGGCGCGCTCGTCGCGGCCGGCGCCGCGTTCGTCTGGGTCGCGTGGGGCGGCCAGGCTGCCTACGACTACGAGCGCTTCGCGTCGATCATCCGCGGGTTCCGGGCCATTCCCACCGAAGCGGCACCCTACGTCGTCGGCTCCCAGCACCCATGGCTCATCACGTCCGAGGAGCCGGTGTTGCACTACTCCGACGGACTCTGGCGCACGCGTGGGGGCGTGATCGTCGGCATGCCCGGCGGCCCGGTCGCTTACATGAAGCGCGCGAGCGCCCTCGTTGGTAAGGACGTGGACGCGGGGAAGAGCATCCTCGAACCCGTGCAGTTTCTCATCTCGAACGAGGTTCGCTTGGCCAGCTACCGCGACCCGTTCTGGCGCATGCTCAGCGAGCGCTTCGTGGTCGCCGACGGCTTCCTCGAATCCAGCCGCCCCAGGCGTCCGACGTTCCTGTTGCGGCGCGCCAAAGAGGGCGAGCCGCGCTTGCTCTGGACGTTCGAGTCGCGTGATCCCAAGGGCGTGGAACCGCTGGTGCGCTACGAGCGCGGCCTGGAGCTCCTCGAGGTCGCGCTGGCGGAGATGCCCTCCTCGCCGGGCGTCCTGCGACTGGACACGGTCTGGCGGTCGGATCGCGTTCCGGAGCGCGCCATGCTCGCCTTCGTGAGCTTGGACGACCCGCTTCCGTGGAAGCTGGACCCGGCCCAGCTCATGATGGCGGACCGCTTCTGGATCGTTCCGCAGGAGCCGGAGGAACGGAAGGTCCTGGCCTTGCCGGGAGCGACACTTCGGATCCGCCGGTACCTGCCGTTCCCGGGACGCCCGCCGGGCGAGGACCTCCCGGTGCGCCTCATGATTGCGGTGGCTGACGAGGCCGGATCCAAGCTCGAGGCCGAGCTTCGTCCAGAGTCTCCCGAAGCGTTAAGCATGGGTTTGAACAAGCGGCTGCGCCCCGACATTCGCGTTCCTGTCGCGAAGATGGCTGCCCAAGACTGAGGGAAGGGTTTTCCCGGCCGCCGAGAGCCGCCGGGCGGCGCGATCCGGTGGTACGATTCCGGTCCCTCCCCGGGCACCCAGGGGCCCCGAAACGGCCGGAATCGCCCCACCATCCGGATCCACCCATCTCGCCAGGCGACTCTAGGTTCATGAACATTCGCGCGCTTCCCGCGTTGGCGGCTCTCTTTGCATTCTCCGCCACCGCCTCCGCCCACTTCGTCGACGGGCAGCTCTACTACCTCGACCAGGAGAACGACCGGGCCTGGTTCGTCAACCCGGACACGCTCGCGGTCGTCCCCATGCCGCAGCAGACGTTCTTCGCCGACGTTCCCGGATCGCTCGCCTTCACGATCGAGGGCAAGATGCTGATGGCGAACTACGGGAACGACCAGATTCACGAGTTCGACGGCGACGGCGGCACCGCGGTCGTGCTCACCGCGGCGGACGGGATCACCGGCATCAACGGCGCCGGCGCGATCGCGATCGGCCCCGGCGTGGGCGACATCTTCATCGCCGACCTCGACGGCGCGGAGATTCTCCGCTTCGACCGGAACTACGTCGGCCTCGGCGTCTTCGCGGACTCCTCCGACGGATTGATCGAGCCGCGCGCCATCGCCGTCGACTCGGAAGGCAACCTTCTGGTCGCCGACAGCGGCGCCGCCGCCGTGTTCAAGATCGACGCGGTCACCGGCGTCGCGACGACCTTCGACTCCTACGTGATGGAGCTCCCGATCGACGTGCTCGTCCGCAACAACAAGGACGTGTACGTGCTGACCGACCGCGGCAACATCCACCGGTACGCCGGCGGCGATCCGGTCCAGGCGTCGCTCATCGGCAGCTACGCCTTCGGCCAGGCGAGCATGACCTTCAGCTCGGACTACGCGCACATCTTCCACGTCAACATCAACGACAAGTGGCTCCGGCGGATCGACCCGGACACCGGGGCGTCGGTCAACGTGATCCAGCTCAGTGGCAAGCCGAACGTGATCGCCGCGATCGGCAGCCAGTTCGCCCACGGCACCTGGGGCCAGGTGCCCGGCCACGCGCAGGCTGGCACGGGCGGAGTCAAGCCGACGCTCTCCGCGGTCGGCGACCCCCTCGTGGGCCAGTCGACGACGGTCGAGGTCAAGGACGTCGTCGGCGGCGCGCCGGTGGTCGTCGGATTCTCGCAGGGCACCGACTTCAGCACGCTCTTCGGCGCGGAGTTCTGCCTCGACCTGACGACGCCGTTCTACATCTTCGATCCCTTCGTGGCGAGCGGCACGCCAGGGGTCGCCGGGGACGGCAGCGTGACCCTCAACTTCCTGATACCGAACAACCCGGCCCTGTTCGGCGCGACGTACTACTGGCAGGCGGGAGCCATCGACGCGGGAGCCGCCCAGGGGCTCTCGATCACGAAGTGCCTGCACATGTACATCGGCGAATGACTTGAGACGCGGCCGGCCGGATCTAGGCTGACCGCATGGTGCGTCCTGAAGCGAAGCGGTCCCCGGTCACCCGTTGGGTAGCGGAGGACCGCGGAGCACGCTGTGTCGGACTCGCGGGTGCAAGTCCCGCCGCGGTAATCGCCGGAGAG
>JANQEJ010000339.1 GCA_028278425.1 Planctomycetota bacterium
GACGGTGGAGCTCGCGCTGGCGGCGAGCGGCGGCGCGGTCTACGTCGAGTCGCGCGGCATGCTGCACCGCTACGCGGCGGACGTGATCGAGCGCTACTCGCCGGAGGAGGTCGATCTGATCTCCGGACTACGCGCGCCGCTGGTCAACAAGTAAGCGGCGACCGCCGACGGTAACGAGGAGGGCCCGGGGCCCTGGCTCCGGGGCCTCCTTTCGTTGCGCGGACGAGCTACTGCAGGACGACCGTCAACGGCGAGGAGATCGCCGCCACCGGACACGTCGCCGTGAAGTCGAGCGCGGCGAACGCGAACACAAGCTGCGCTCCGCTCAGCGTCGGATCGTTGGGAATGGCGACCGCGGGGTCCCAGCTCTCGCCGACGAAGCCGAGCGTTCCCTGGAACTGCGTGAAGAACGGGTTCGCCGGGTTGAGCGAGATCTTGAAGACCGCGTCCGGGAAGAGCGGAACGACGCCGCCGCACGTGGGGACGCCGGGTGCCGAGTTCAGCGACGCGGCCATCAGGTACGGCAGGAACGACACGCCGGGAGCCTGGATGCGGAACCCGCGCGTCTTGCCGAGGAGCGGCGCGCCGAGGATCGCGACGCCGGCGTCGGTGCCGCCGATGCTGATCAGGTGGCTCGGCAGCGACCCGTCCGGCATCTCGACGGTGACGACGTAGAGCCCCGCCGGCACCTGCTGGAAGTTGTTGTCGTACTGCGGCCACCCGAAGGTGGCGACGCCACCGGGCGGCAGCGGGATCGGCGCGAACGTCGGGCAGTCGATGTCGTAGACGAGCTGGCCCGAGGGCGTGCGCACCGAGAACGGGCAGGCCTGTCCGACGAGGTAGTCGACCGGCGTGTCGTTCGACATCGCAATCGTGATCTCGCCCCCGATCGGAGCGATCTGCGGGCCGACCGTCGACAGGAGCTGCGCCGAGGCCGGCGCGGCGAAGAGGAGCAGGACGGCGAGTTGCTTCATGATTTTCCCTTCCTTTCCCGAACCAGACGAGCCTAGCGGCGACCGGGGAAGGCCGATATCCGCTACGCTGCGTAGGCGTGGAAGACCCGAGCGAAGCCCGCGACCGCGTCACCCGCATTCTGGGCGAGGGCGCGTGGAACGACCTGCTCCCGGTCGTGTACGACGAGCTGCGCGCGCTCGCGCAGCGGCGGATGGGCGGCGAGCGGTCCGAGCACACGCTCCAGGCCACCGCGCTGGTGCACGAGGCCTGGCTGCGCCTCGCCGGCGACGACGAGATGGAGTGGTCCAGCCGGAAGCACTTCTTCGGCGCCGCCGCGCGCGCGATGCAGCGGGTCCTGGTGGATCACGCGCGGCGCGCGAAAGCGGACAAGCGCGGCGGCGGCGCGGCGCGCGTCACGATCAGCGTGATGGAGTTCGCCGGCGAGGGCGATCCCGAACGCCTGATCGCTCTGAACGACGCCACCGAGCGCCTCGAGCGCGAGGACGCGCGCGCGGCGGAGGTCGCGCGGTTGCGGCTCTACGCCGGACTCGAGGTGGCCGACGTCGCCAAGGCGCTGAGCGTGAGCGAGCGGACGGTCGCCCGCGAGTGGGCCTACGCGCGGGCGCGGCTCGCCGAGATGCTCGCCTGAGTCAGCGTGCCTCGCCGGTCAGCTCGAGGCGCTCGAGCTCTCGCCACATCGCGTCGAGATCCCAGAGGTTGACCTTGTTGACGCCCGCCGTGGCGGAGAGGTACTTCCCGTTGGGCGAGAACTCGAGCCTCCCGGGTCGGTCCCTCAGCGGATCCTCGAGGGTCGCGACGCGCCGTCCCGTCGCGACCTCGAGCAGGCTGAAGCGATTGGGCAGGTCGTTGATGGCGATCACGGTGCCGTCGGGCGAGAAGCCGCCGGCGGGTCCGGCGCTACCCGTGGCGCGCTCGAAGCGGCGCACCTCCTCCCAGGTGCCGACGCGGTAGATGATGTACCACCTGTCCGCTCCGGTCAGGAGGAGCTCGCCGTCCGGCGAGAGGATCACGCGTACGCCCTCGACGTCGGGGAGCATCTCCTGCTCCAGCTCTCCCGTGGCCGCGTCCCAGACGGTGAAGCCATGGCCCTGCCAGGTGCCCGCGACGACGCGGCCACCGTCGGGGGTCACCTCGATCGTGTTGACGCCCACGGGCCCGGTGAAGCTCACGTCGCGAGACAGGTCGGAGAAATCGACGATTCGCACCTTCCCGCTGGAGCGCATGGCGGCGATCCGCCCGTCCGCCGACATGTCGGCGTCGCTGAAGTCGCCCTCGACGATGATGGCGCGGTGGCCGGGGTCGTCGAAGCGATACTCGACGAGCCCCTCGTCGCCGCTCAGGAGGAAGCGCTCTCCGTCGGGCGGGTAGAGCGCCGTCGTGACGTGCTCGTCGGTCAACTCGCGGAGCAGGACGCCGGCCTCGGCGTCCCAGAGCTTCGCCCCGTCGCCTCCGATCGAGATCAGGTGTTGCGAGTCCCGGGCGAACATCGCCCGGCGCGGATCCTTCCCGGTGTGGCCGTGCAGCGTGCGCAGGATCCCTCCGAACTCCACGCCCCAGACCCCGTAGGTGTCGCGGTCAAACCAGCCGAACCCGGTGCCGTCGGCGGAGAACCGAAGGCCGGTCGTACCGACGGAGCTGAAGACCTGCGAACCGGTGACCGTGTGCCAGAGGCGAACCGATCCGTCCCACGAGTTCGTGGCGACCAGCGGAGCGGTGGGGGAGGCGTGCAGTCCGACCACCTCGGCGCCGTGCCCTTCGAGGACCAGCGGATCGCCTCCGCCGTCCACGTCGAGGACGTACGAATGGAAGTCCGAGCACGCGACGGCCAACCGTCCATCGGCGAGCCAGACGACCTCGTAGGGAGACCGGGGGAGCTCGTGCTCGTAGAGCAGCTCGCCGCTGGGCAAAGAGCGAATCTGGACCAGGTTGAGACCGCCGCCCACGCCGAGCGCGATCACGTCGCCGCCCGGATGGAACTCGAGATCGCCCGAGCGCGCGCCCATCTCGATACGGAAGAGCTCGGCGCCGGTCTCCACGTCGTAGACGGGGGCCGTCCCGTCGTGCAGGCCGGCGGCGACTCGCTCCCCGTCGGCGTCGAAGCTGACCGACTTGAAGGAGACCGCCACGTCGTGCGACCAGCGCTCCGCGCCCGTCGCGGCGTCGAAGAGCGTGATGCTGGGATCGTCGAGCTGGTCCCCGTGCGCGTAGCATCGAATCAGGACGTGCTCGCCGGTGGGGGAGAAATAGCCGCTCGCCGGTGTGCTCGGCGTGGAGAAGGTCCGCAGCGACTCTCCGTCCGCGACCCGCACCAGGTGCACCCGCGGCGGGCGGCCTTGCTCGACGGAGAGCGTGTGCTCGAGCCGCGCGTCGAAGCTCATCGGCGAGAGCACCTTCTCGTGCGCGACACGGGGCGACAGATCGGTCAGCGCCAGGCTCGCGATCGCCTCGTCGCGCACGTCGTCGCCGGGACGGATGGCCGCGGCCTGGGCGAGCAGATCGAGCGCCTTCGTGCGCCGCCCGGGGTCTTCGGAACGCCGCGTGGCGCGCGCTTGCTCGACGTAGGCGTCGCGCAGCCGCGCCTGGAGCTCGACGTTCGCCCAGCGGAAGCCGATCGCGAGCGCGATCGCGAGCAGGAACACCGCCGCGACCAGGGTCGCGACCAGCGGCGAGCGGAGCCAGTAGAGGTAGAGCCGTTCGGGCAGCGACGTCCGCCGCGCCTGGATCGGCTCGTGCCGCAGCCAGCTCTCGAGGTCGAACGCCAGCGCGTTCGCGGAGCCGTAGCGGCGACCGGCGTCCTTCCGCAGGCAGGTCAGCGCGATCGTCTCCAGGTCGCGCGGCGCGTCGGGCGCGAGCGCGCGCAGCGGAAACGGGCTCTCGTCGCGGACCTTGCGCAGGACGTCCGTCGTCGTGTCCGCCGCGAACGGAGGGCGACCCGCGAGCAGCTCGTAGAGGATGCACCCGAGCGCCCACACGTCGGTGGTCACGGTGAGCTCGCCGCCGAGCTCCGTCTGCTCGGGCGCCATGTACGCCGGCGTGCCGGCGACGCCGAGCGTTCCCGTGGCGGTGGCGGCCGCGTCGATGCGCTTGGCGACGCCGAAGTCCGCGACGTGGGGCTCGCCCTCCTCGTCCAGGAGGACATTGGAGGGTTTGAGATCGCGGTGCAGGAGCCCGCGCTGGTGCGCGTGGTGCACGGCGCGCGCCACGGTGGCGACGATCCGCGCGGAGCGCTTCGGGTCCAGCCGGCCGATGTGCTCGTAGAGGCTCCCCCCCTCGAGCAGGCGCATGCTGAAGAACGGCCGGCCCTCGTGCGCGCCGACCTCGTACACCGGCACGATGTGTGGGTGCTCGAGCCGCGCGATGGACTCCGCCTCCGCGCGGAAGCGGTCGACCTCCTTCGTCCCGGCGAAGCGCCCGGCGCGCAGGACCTTGACCGCCACCGTGCGGCCGAGCGAGGTCTGCCGAGCGCGCCACACGACGCCGGAGGCGCCCGAGGCGATCTCCTCGATGAGCTCGTAGTCGCCGAGCACTTCCCCCGGATGGTCGTCGTGCTCGAGCAGCGCCCCGCCGATGCGGGCGGGCAGGGATTCGAGCTCCGCGCCGGCGTCCCCGGAGTGGGCGTCCAGCAGGCGTTTCACGCGGCCGTGGAGCTCGGGATCGTCGGCCTCGAGTCGCGCTAGGAACGACGCCCGCTCCTCGGCGGAGAGCTCGATGGCGTCGAGGAAGAGCTCCTTCGCGCGGTGTGTGTCGGTGGAGGCCACCGGGTCCAGTGTAGCCTCGAAAACCGCTCGCTTACGGCCCGCAGGGGCCGATCGAAATCTCTCGCTTTTCCTGGCAGGCCGTGTCAGCGTTTCGCGCCACGGTAGGCAATGAAGAGGTATCTCATCGTCCTGTACGGAACCGGGATCTACGTCCTGTTCCTAGGGGTCCTGTCGGTTCTGGTGCTCTTTCTCCAGAACCTCGTGCTGCCGCGCACCATCGATTCGGGCGGGTCCGAGACGCCGCTCGGGACGGCGCTCGCCATCGACCTCGGGTTGATCGCGCTCTTCGGCCTGCAGCACAACGTGATGGCGCGCCAGTCGTTCAAGCGCCGCTGGACGAAGATCGTCCACCCGGCGATCGAGCGCGCGACCTACGTGCTGGCCACGCTCGCCGTGCTCGGGCTCTTTCTGTGGCAATGGCGGCCCATCCCCACGACGGTGTGGAGCGTGTCCGGTCCGGCGGCCTACGTGCTCATGGCGATCTCGTGGCTCGGCTGGGGCCAGGTCCTCCTCGTGACCTTCCTCATCGATCACTTCGACCTCTTCGGCCTCAAGCAGGTGCTTCAGCACTTCCGCGGGAAGCCCCATCGCGAGCCGTCGTTCTGCGTCGTCGCGCTGTACCGCAAGGTGCGCCACCCGCTCTATCTCGGGTTCCTGATCGCCTTCTGGTCGGCGCCCGAGATGACGGTCGGCCGGCTCCTCTTCGCGGTCGTGACGACCGCGTGGGTCTTCTTCTCGATCAAGCTCGAGGAGCGCGACCTCGTCGCCGTGCACGGCGATCCGTACCGCGAGTACCGCGCGCGCGTCCCGATGATCCTGCCGGTCCCGCGGCGCATGCGGCCGCGGGTGCCGGCGCCCGCCCCGGAGTCGGCGTCGCGGAGCCGGTAGCGCGGAATCGAGTCGGCGTCAGGTCCTCCGTCGAACGGGGCGAGACGTCGCTTTGGCGTCGCCCGACGGGCGCGCGCGGTGGTGGCGTTCGGGCTCCGGCTTCGACAGCGGCGAAATAGCGGGCTCGATCACGTAGAGCTCGATCGAGCGTTCGGAAACCGAAATCGTCTGCTCGATCGGCTCGCCCAGCGTGTAGTCGAGATCCTGCGAGGTCGTGCCGCCCGTCTCCACGTGCAGGAGCTTGTAGTTGCCCTCGGCGAAACCCCATTGGCCCAGGTCGAGCGTGACCGTGAGCTCCTGCGGGCCGAGGTCGGGAAGGCCGGCGGACGGCGGCGGTCCGGTGCGCTTCGCCACGGGCAGCGACTGAGCTCCAGGTTCGGGGAGGATGCTCTCGTCCTCCTTCGCCGTCCAGTTGATGAAGAGCAGCGCGACTCTCGCTCCCAGGTCGCCGAAGGCGGCCGTGTACACGATCGGCGCGGTCACGTTGGGGCCGCGAAGCACCGAGGCGTCCAGGCCGGACAGTTGCTCGGTCACCTCAGGCCCCGGTCCCGGTAGCCGCAAGGACCTGACGTCCGAGCTGGGCGCGCGCAGCCGCTGTCCGAATCGGACCAGGTCCTTGGCGTCCTGCTGCTGAAGCACGAGCACGTACTGCTTGAGCATCAGGAGCGTCTTCTCGACCAGCGGGTTTGCGTCCATGTTCGCCTCCAGCGTCATCGGCGACAGGATCGTGCTGAGCGAGAGCTCTCCCGCTTCGAAGACCTGGCGTGCGAACACTTCTCTGAAGAAGAGCATGGCGACGGGGTCCTTCAGTGACGGCGTCGAAGCCGTCGTGTCGACGGCCGTGTTGCTCGCGAAGCGCAGGTACTCGTTGTAGACGGTCTGAAACAGCGGCGCGCGGACCACGCCGGCGTCATCGACGTTCGTGACACCCACTCCGCCGTAGCGAAGGTTGCAGACGTCCACGTGCCTGAGGTAGGGCTCCGAGACTCCCTCGATCCACAGGAAGGCGTCCGGATTGCGATCCCTCAGGTCCTGCTTGATGCCCGCGAGGAGGCCCAGCTTGCCCGCGACGAAGTAGTTGCCACCGCCGGTTGGGTGTGAGTGGCTGGCGTCGAAGCAGATCCTCTCCTTGATGTGGAACTCGTCGAGGTAGAGCCCGGCCGGGTCGGGTGCGCCGGCGGGGGGAGAGCCGTCGTGGAACTCCTCCAAGAACCGGGTGAGCACGTCGCGCACGTAGTCGATCGTCGTGCTGGTGCCGTGACAGAGCGCGTGCGAGGTCCATTCCTGCTTGGGAACGACGCTGCACCCGCCGGTCTGCGGGACCGTGAGTTTCTTCGACTCCGTGAGCGAGCCGAACTCGTCGACGACCTTCAGCTTCGAATCGTAGCCGGGCACGGCGACGTTGTAGCTGGATGGGTGAACGTAGGGCGCCCACGTGTAGCCCTCGGCGTCCCTCGGCGCGCCGTCCTTGAAGGCGCCTTTCATCGGGAACCAATCGCCGATCGCCGCTCGGAACGAGTTGTGGTCCCAGAACCAGACGCGACCGAGAATCGTCTGGACGAGGAAGAAGGACCGAAACTCGTCCCACTCGCCGATCCAATTGCCGAACTGCGAGTGATCCTTGGGGACGCCTTCCGTGTCTTCGTCAACCGTGGTCGTTGCCTCGCAAGTCATCGGAGCAACCGTGCCGAGCGCGTCGGCGTTGCGGACCAGGTCCGAGAAGTCCGGATCGGTCGGCGCGGTCTCTTCGGGGACCCAGCTCTGGCCGAGCGCCCACGAGCGGTAGAACTGAGCCGCGTCGTACCAGTCGCCCTTCCTGGCGGAGATGATGACGGGGAACGGGATGATCACCGGCCCCGTCGTCGTGAGGCTGTCGGGCGGATAGTACTGGGCTCCGAAACAGAGCCCCTGGTTCGCCTTCTCCTGGTAGACGATGTACGGCTTGACGTGGTGCTCTACGTCTCGCGTTCCCCAGAAGAAGAGGTTCGGATCCTCCGCGTCGTAGTACGCCATCCATTGCATGCTCATCACGCCGGGATGCGTCGGCACGGAACTGCCCAGGTCCGGATGGCTGAGACGAACGTCGGCCGCGAGGCCCAGCAGCTCGATCACCGGGTTCTCCATCGGCTCCGGGAATAGAGCGCCGACGTACCAGGGCGCCGCCAGGGTCTGCGTCGGCTTGGTCCCTTGCGTGTCCACGCTGGCCCTGAGCTCCGTGCGGTAGATCGAGGTTCTCGGCGTCGACTCGGTGACCTTCGCTTCGAGCTCGAACGTGCAGAAGTCATCCGAGCCGGCGGTCTTGCCCCGAAGGATGACTTGAAAGTCGTCGTTGGGAAACGACGGCGCGCCGGGCTTGGTCCAGTCCGTAACGTTCCAGATGGCCTCGAAGGCGTTCGGCATCGACGGGGGGCCGCTGAGCGTGACGGTGTCCGGCAAAGGGTTGGGAAGGTCGCTCGTCGAGATGTGACACAAGCCGTCGGATCCGCCGGGTGAGGTGACGGAAACGTCGCGGAGAGTCACCTTCCACGGGCTTGTGGCCGCAAGTGGAACGCTGGCGGGCGGATCGTCCGCGGCATCGGGCGTACCTACGTCGATGGTGACGTAGCGGAGCCCGTGGACGGCATCCTGCTGAAAGGTCAGGGTGGTGACTCCGTTCGTGATCGGCCGAAGAGGAAAGGCTTCCGTCACCGCGGTTCCTCCTGAAGCAAGCGGTCTTCGAAGAAGCGAGTCATATTCCCCAAGCGGGGAGCGAGCGCGGTGCATGATACCCGGATACCCGACTCTCGCGAGGATGTCGCACCGGCGGTGCGCCACGCGTGCAAGCGCCGTTGGCCCCCGCGTTCCCGCGAGCGCTACTTCGCCTTCCAGGTCTCGAGCCAGCGCGTCGCCGTCTCGCTCCCCGGTCCGTCTGCGTTCTTCTTGAGGTAGGACTCAAGCTTCGAAGCGAAGCGCTTCTCGGCCTTCCCGCGGCGGGCGGGGAAGAGCGCCGGACGCGTCTCGGCCAGCTCCAGCCAAGCGAGCCACGCCTGGATCGCCGAGTGGAGATCGGCTTCGGGCTTGGCGCCGCTGAGTCGCTTCGCGGCGTCCTTCGCCTCGCCGGACTTCGGGAAGTCCGCCAGCAGCGCCCGATGTGCGCGGGCGATCGCTTCGGCATCCGCGTCGGACCAGGCTCGCTCGAGCTCCTGGGTGATCCCGGCGAGGTGCTTTGCAACCAGCTCCGCGAGCGCGCTCGCCTCGGCTGCCACGGCCTCGGCCTCCGGCCCCTTCTTCTTCCCGTGCTTCGCGCGGACCTTCTCCGCGGCGGCGCCCGCCTTGGCGTAGTCGCGCTCGACGTAGAGGCGCGCCGCGTCGGCGAGCGCGGGCGGAACCGTCGCCGGGAGCCCGGGGGCGATCGGTTCCGCCAGCGCCGCCTGTACGGCTTCGAGGAACTCCTCGGTCTTGGTGCCGTGGTCGCCGCGCCAGAGCACGCCGCCGGTGCGGCCGACGACGAACACGTAGGTCGGGCCGGGCGTCTGGTTGAGGTTCAGATACGGGCTGTCCTCGCCGCGCCAGTTCACCGAGCCGATGCTGTACTCGACGCCGAGCTCGCGCGCCTTGGAGAGGAAAAGGTCCTCCTCGTCCGCGGCGGTGAAGGCGACGGCCTTCAGCCCGTCCGAAGCGTGCAATTTCACGAGATCCACGACCGTGGGGATGCCGACGCGGACTCACGGGTCGCAGAAGTGGGCGTAGCTGTGGACCAGCACGACGTTCCCGCGCATCTCCTCGAGCGGCTTCGCGCCGCCCTTCGCGTGCTGCCACCAGCCGACGTTCCCGAAGGGCGGCGCGACGGCGCCGACCTCGGGGGGGAGGTGTTCGACGGGGGAGCGGGCGACGGCGGTCAGGACGAGGGGAACCAGCGGCAGCGGTCCGATTCTCATGGCGGGCGTCCTCCGTCGAGCGGTAGGCCGCGAGGCGGCGCGGGTCGCAGGCCGGGCGTGTAAGAGTTCGTGGCTACTCGAAGAACTGGAACTCGCCCCCGGTGGCGTCGGCGATCTTCTCGAGCTGGTCGCGGTACCACTGGTTGTCGCTGTAGGCGATCGTGTGGATCACGACCTTGTGGAAGCGGTTCAGGTTCTTCAGTTGGAACGTGACCCGGCTCCAGTGGACGTACAGGCCGGTGTCCGGCTCGCCGGAGGAGAGCAGGTAGGCCGTGTCGAGGCTCGGGTCGAGGACGACGCGCTCGAGCACCTGCCAGATGTCCTTGCTGCCCTGGATGCGCTGGTCGTCGACGAAGTCGAGGGCCTTCTTGGCGGTCTTCTTCGTGAGCTCCACCGGCCTCTTCTCGAACGCCTCGACGCCGAGCTCGTAGGTGAAGACGTTGAAGATCAGGTCGCCGTACAGCCCGCTTAGCACCTGCTCGAGCTCCTGGCGCGACGCCTCCTCCTTGCTCGTGCCGCGCGACGCCAGCCGCTCGCTCATCGCCTTCGACTTGTCGAGCATGAAGGCGACGTGGTCGCTGACGAGCCGGATGCCGTTGTAGATCGCCTTCGACCGCTCGTCTCCGAGGTCGGCCTTGCCGGTGGAGCCCTCCGGGAAGGAGAAGGTCTCGCGGTTGTCCGCCCACCACTGGCGCCACGCTCCGACGCGCGTGTGCTTCTGTGCGGTCATCCGCTGCAGCGACTCGATCGCGCGCACGCCGACGACGGGCCGGCCGTCCTCGATCGCTTCGATCAGCGCGTCGACGGACGACTTCGTCCGGATGCGCGCGAGGTTGTCGACCGCCTGCATGCGCGGGCGCCAGTCCTCGTCCTCCAGAGCCTTCACGGAGAGCTCCTCGACGACGCCCTGGTCGAAGACGTCGAACGCGCCGCCCAAGAGCGCGCAGCGCACTCCGCCGTCCTTGTCCTTGGCGATCGAGTCGCGGAGCTTGTTGCCCCAGGCGTCGAGGTCGAGCCGGGCGGCCGACTCGAGCGCGTTGGCTCGTAGGTAGGCGTCCTTGTGCTTCACCAGCTTGCCGAGCGCGCCGGTGAGCCCGTCGTCGCCGATCATGCCGGCCGAGCGCGCCGCGGCGCGCCGCACGCCGACGTCCTTGTCCGCGAGCGCCTTCTTCAGCGTGGGCCCGAAGTTGGAGTCCCCGTAGATCCCGAGCAGCTCGACGCACCATTGCCGGACGTAGGCGTTGCCCTTGTTCCGCTTGAACTCCTCCTCGACGCGCTTCTGGGCGTACGGGTCGCGGATCTTGACGAGCGCGTCCCACGCCACGTCGCGGTAGTGCGGCGGGGGAAGCGCGCGCCCGGGACGCCGCGCGGTCTCGTCGAGCACTTCGAGGAGCAGCTCGACCGAGGCGACGCTGTCGATCTCGGCGCAGAGCTCCGCGCCGCGACGCACGGTGCCCTCCTCGTTCTGGTGCAGGAGGTCCTTGGCCCTGCGCAGACGGGCTTCGTCGGCGTCCTGGGGAAGGAGCGCGGCAAGAAGGGTGAGCGCGATGGGGACGGGGCTCATTGGAAGTTCGCGATTCTAGGGAACACCCTAAGTGCAAAGAAGGGCGCGCGAGCGAGCAAAGTCGTTTTGCACCGCTCGACTCGGAGTATCTTCTTCCCACGGTCGTGTCGGAGCAGCTTTCTCTTCTCCTCCTGCAGACGGCGGCGATTGCGGGGATCCTGCTCGCTCTCTTTCGCCTTCGCACCAAGCTCAGTCTGAGCCCGCTCTACGTGGCCCTCGGCGTCTTCCAGCCGATCCAGGTGCTGCTCGCGGCCTCGGTCTACGTCGAGCTCTTTCCCGGCGTGATCGTCAGTCCCGGGTCCGCGGTCATGTTCACGGGGAGCCTGTTCGCGGTGCTCATCGTCTACATGCGCGAGGACGCCCGGGAAGCCCGCAAGGTCATCTATGCGCTGGTCCTGTCGAACGTCGTCGTCACCGGGCTGTACCTGCTCTTCGACCAACAGATGGGCGCGGAAGGCACGCGCAACCCGATGGGGCTCCCTCCGGAGATCTTCCGGGTCGAAGCCCGCGTGATGATCGTCGGGACGGTGCTGTTGCTTGTCGACTCGATCCTGATCATCGTGTGTTACGAGGGGTTCAAGCGGATCGTCGCGCGCCCGCTCCTGGCGCGGGCCTTCGTCACGATGGCGGTCGTGCTCGCGTTCGACAGCCTCGCCTTCGCGTCCGGGGCTTTTCTCGGCACTGAGCAGTTCGGAGCCAGCCTGTTCGGCGGGCTGGTCGGGAAGACGCTGACGGCCGGAGTGTTCTCCGCGGCCATACACGGTTACTTCCGGTGGGTCGAGCCCGTTCCTCCCGGGAGCTCCGAACCCATGCGCGATCTCTTCGATACGCTGACGTATCGAGAGAAGTACGCCCACGCTCGCGAGGAAGCTCGCCGGACCAGAGATGACTACCTTGCGAGGGAGACCGCGATTCTCGAAGCCGTGGGCGACGGTGTGTTGGTGATCTCCGCGGAAGGCGAGATCCTGGAGGTCAACCCGGCGGCCCTCCGGCTCTTCGACTGCAACCGCGAAGAGGCCATCGGTGCGAACCTGGCATCCTGGCTTCACACGGACGAGCCCGTGTGGACCGCCCGAGAAGGCTCAGGCGAGCCGCTGGTGCTGCACGAGGTGCGGTGCGAAGGGCCGAGCGGGAAGACCGCTCTCGCCGAGGTCACCGTGACTTCGACGCAGATCGACGACGGTGAAGTCTCGGTCGTGTGCGTCCACGACGTGACGGATCACCACGAGGCGGAGGAGCAGCGCCGACAGACGGAGATGCTGGCTCTGCTCGGAGCAGTCGCCGGCGGAGTCGCCCACGACTTCAACAACGTACTCACGGTCATCCTCGGCGCGGCCGCGATCAAGAAGGAGGAGGCGCAGGAAGAAGACCCAGAGCTTCTCTTGATCGAAGAAGCCGTCGAGTCCGCGGCCGCGCTCACGCGTCAGCTCCTCGCCCTGGGCAAGAAGGGCGTGTACTCGAAGGAGCACCTCGATGCGGGAGCGGTGGTTCGAAAGCTCGAAGGTCTCCTGACGCGCGTCACTCGAGACAGCATCGAACTGTCGATAAAGACCCAGCCCGAGCCCGCATGGATCGTGGCGGATCCGAGCCAGATCGAGCAAATCCTACTGAATCTCGTAGTGAATGCGACACGCGCCATGCCGGACGGCGGCCGGCTTGACGTCGAGGTGAGTGCGCGCGAGCGCACGTCCGTGTTCGAATCCATGTTCGGTGAGCTCGCCGCCGGAGAGTACGTTTGCATCGAGGTACGAGACACCGGTAAGGGAATGGCGCCGGAGACGATCGCGAGAGCCTTCGAGATCTTCTTCACGACCAGCGAGGCCGGACATGGCACGGGCCTCGGTTTGACGACGGTTCGTCGCCTGGTGGCCGAGCTCGAAGGAGGCTTGAGAGTCGAATCCAAGGTCGGCGTGGGAACGCTGTTCGAGATCTGGCTGCCCGCGGCCGGACCAAGCGACGCGCCGCGGGGCTGCGAGCCCGCCGAAGTCGTTGAGGACCGCGGTACCGCCTGCTCCGTGCTGGTTTGCGACGACGACTACGCGGTGGGGCGCGTCTCCCGGGCGCTGTTGAAGAAGGCCGGTTTCGAGGCGGAGTTCGCTCACGGACCGAATGAAGCCTTGCGGATGGTGCGATCGGAATCGGCGTGCTTTGACGTGCTCGTCACGGACATGGACATGCCGACCATGGATGGGCGCGATCTCGCCGAGGCCATCCGCGAGGTCCTGCCGGACATTCGGGTCGTATTCGTTTCCGGTTACTTCGAGCGAGAGGACGACGATGAGCTCGACCTTGACGAGCCCCTCGTCCCGAAGCCGTTCACGATCGCGAAGCTTTCGAAAGCGATCCTGTCGACGACATGAAGTCGGGCCGCGGGGGCCTCAGCTCACCCGCTGGACCCAATCGCGCGCCAGGCGCTCGAGGTCCGGCGCCTCCCGCCGGTCGTCCTCGAAGTAGTGGCCCTCGAGGTCGGCGATGTGGCGCTGGAGCTCCTCGCGCTCCGCTTCGGAGACGCCGTTGTTGGCCTCGATGTCGCGGAGGAGGCCGATCACGGTGAACGGGGAGACGGTCTCCGGGACCTGGAAGCGGCCGGCGGGGCCGTGCTCGCCGCGCGAGCGGCGCAGGAACGCGAGGCCGAAGACGCCGATGGCGATGACGAAGGCGCCGGCGGCGACCCAGCCGAAGATGCGCGCGAGGTTGCGCTCGCCGTAGCTGGCCTTGAGCGCGACGACCGGCTCGACGCTTTCGAGGTCGGCGTCGACGTAGCGCTGGTACTCCATCTCGACGTCGTCGTCGACCGCGCTCGCGAACGCGAACTCGTCGGGGAGCTCCTCCAGCTCGGGGTCGGCCTCCATCGAGACCATCCAGATGCGCTCCGAGACGATCGAGGTTCCGTCGCCCTCCTCGTCGAACTTGGTGACGGAGACGCCCTGGTCGTCGGTGGCGACGACCTCGAAGTTCTCGGGATCGAGGTCGAGCACCGTAGAGAGGCGGGGAACCAGGCCCTTGGCCGTGGCCTTCACCTCGAGGATGAGCTTGCCGTCGTCGGCCTGGCGCTCGTCGAGCGTTTGCGTGACCTGGAGGTCCTCGAAGACGCGTTCCGCCGCTTCCGTCGCCGTGGCGTCGATCGCGAGCGCCGGCGATTCGGCCGGAAGAATCGCGTACCCGGTGGTGTCGAGGAAGTCGAGGTCGAGCCGCAGCGACGGGACGCGGTCCACCTCCGGCCCGCGCGGCTTGAGCAGGACGTAGGCGTACGGCGTGACGCGCCAGCCGTACTCCTCGAGCGCGATCGAGTGCGCCTCGGGGTGGTTGAACGTGATCGAGTGGACCTCGAAGTGCTCGTCGAGGGCTTCGCGCGCCGCCTCCTCGAACTTGTCGCGGTAGTTCTCGGTGGGCCGGCCGTAGTTCCAGGCGTAGGTCTGGTTGTTCTGGTTGATGAGGTACTTCGAGAAGCCGCCTGCCTCGCGCTCGATCTCGCGGGTGTGGCGCAGGTTGACGAAGAGCCCGAAGGGCTCGCCGTGGCCCACGCGGGCGGCGCCGTCGATCACCGTCTCGAGCCGGATCTCGGTGACGAGGTCGTTGTAGTACTCGAAGACGTCGCGCGCCTCGCGCGCGCGCTCGTGGTCGCCGACGATGTCGAGGCCGGTGCGCACGTAGCGGAACTTCACCGCCGGGTTGACGCTGCTCATGCGCGTGAAGAGCGCGTTGGCGAACATCGCCATGTGGCGCTCGGCCGCCTCGCCGGGGAGCTCCTCGATCGCCTCGCGGATCCGCTCGATCTGCGCCTGGACCGGCTGCTTCTCGTGGTCGATCGCGTTCAGGTCGCAGGCGCCGAGGCTGGCGTAGAACCAGGTCAGGTAGACCTTGGCGTCCTCCTCCTCCTCCTCGAGCCCGTCGACCTGGTCGCGGTAGAGCGCGGCGGCCTCGGCGAAGTCGCCGAACGCGATCTCGCGGCGCGAGGCGAACTCGGTGTCCTTCTCGATCTCCTGGCGGTAGTTGTTCTCGTCGTGCCGCACGGAGGCGCGCGCGAGCACCAGGGCCCAGTCGTCGGGGTGCCGCTTCAGTCCGCCGTCGACGACGTCGGCCGCGACCTGATAGCCGCGCAGGACCTCGTTCTGGATGTCCTTCTGGCGGCGGCGCGTGTTGGCCTCCTTCTGCGTGTTCGGCTCGCGCCAGACGCCGACCAGGTTGCTGCGCATCTTCTGGACGAGCTCGGCGAGCGTCTTGGGCTCGAGCTCCTCCATGGGCCCGAACACCTGTTCGATCGTCTCGACGCGGTAGACCTCGGCGGCGCTGTGCGCGGAGGTGAAGGCGGTGGCGATCAGCTCCTCGTCGATCTCGACCGGGAGCGCCTTGAGGCGCGCCACCCATTCGGAAAGCTCGACCAGGTTGCGCTCCTGCTTGGAGCGCGTGAGCGGGATCGCGTTGGCCCGCTGCTCGAACCCGTAGATGAACATGTACGAGCTCGTGCGGCTGTTGTTCGAGTTCGGGTTGTGGTTGCGCGCCCAGACGCGCAGGAACTCGTCCACGAGCTCCTTGCCGCGCTCCGGGTGCGACTGTGCCAGGCTCTCGATGTACGGGAAGGCCTCCGTCTCCTCGCTGACCTTGAGCAGGAGCTGCGCCGTGACCATGTCGAACTTCGGGCGCAGGCCCTCCGAAACGAGGCCGAGCCACGTGTTCGACGGACGGATGTCGAGCATCTCGCCGGTCGAGATCGCGAGCGGCATGTTGCTTCGCGACGACGACCGATAGTTGTAGTAGTAGAAGTTCCCGAACGGGTCGCGCTGCATCGACGGCCCGCGGGTGGTCGAGGTGTCGTTGGTGTAGGCGTACTGCGCCTCGGTCAGCCAGTTCGTCGCGAGGAGGTTGACCGTGTCGCGCCACTCGTCGGCGAGCTCGGGCGCTGCGTTCAAGAGCGCGTCCGCGGCCGTCGTCTGGAGCTCGAGGCTCTTGAGCCGCTGGTCGGCGTCCCGCGCCTGCTCGACCATGCCCTTCGAGACCAGAGACCCGATCACGGAGAGGATCTCCATGCCGCGCTGCGGCCGCGCGGTGAAGCTCTCGTCGAGCCAGGACTGGCCGAGCTCCTCGCGGATCTTCGGCGCGATGTCGACGGCGCGCTTCAGGGCTTCCTTCTTGTCGTCGTCCTCGACCTCGCCGTCGGCGAGCGCGGCCTGCGTCACCTCCCAGGCGCGCTCGAGGTGGCCGGCCTTCTCCTCTTCCGCGTGCAGCGCCAGGTAGTGGCGCGCGAGCAGGTTCAGCGCGGCCCGCTCGTTGGAGCTGATCGCCTCGTCCGGCTCGGGCAGGAACTCGCCGGTCTCGATCGGAAAGCCCGCGCCGATGACGACGCGCGCGACCTCGAGCCGCTCGAGCGCGAAGTCGCCGCCGTCCAGCGCCGCTAGGAAGCCGGAGATGCAGCGCTCGACCAGGCTGCCGCCGTCGACGCAGTGGCGCAGGATCGTGCCGAGATTGTTGAGGTCCGTGTCCTCCAGCTCCGGCGGCGCGGCCGCCGCGAGGCCGAGGACGTCCTCCGGCGTGTAGAAGTTCTTCTCCGCCCAGTTCTTGAACTGGTTCTGCGGCTTCGGCGGACCCGCGACGAGCGACTTCAGGAGCTGCGAGTACCCCGCCTTCGCCTCGTTCTCGGTCAACCCGTCGAGGTACTCGTCGATCTCGTCCCAAAGGCCGAGCGTGACGTTGCGCTGGAAGCGTTCGAGCTCCTCCTCGAGCGCCTTCTTCTCGGCCTCCTCGGCCTTCTTCTTCGCTTCCTTCTCGGCCTCCTTGGCGGCCTTCTCGGCGGCCTTGGCCTCGGCTTCGAGCTCCTCCTCGGTCTTCTCCTCCGCTTCCTCCGGGGCCGCCTCGGGCTCCTCGGTCGCTTCCGGCTCCGGGGCGGGTTCCGTCTCGGTCGCTTCCACCGCGGCCGCTTCCGCTTCTTCTTCCTTCTCCTCCTCCTCCGGTGGCTTGGGCGGCGTGGACCAGGCCTCGAGGATCACCGACCGGCGGCGGTCGAACTTCAGCTTCTTGAGCCGCTTCTCGCGCTCGGTCTCCTTGACCTTCTCCTTCTCGCCGTCGTCCTCCTTCTCGGGAGTCGCGGCGACCACCGGCTCACCGGAGCGGATGACGAAGTCGCCGAGGTTGACGACCTCGACGTCCTGGGCCACTCCGGCCCCGGCGAGCACAAGGATTCCTGCCGTCACCGCGAGACGTTTCATCGCGGACCTCTTCCTCTAGGCGTTACCCGGCGAGCCGGGCTCGACTCACGAACCGCCGCCGTCCGGCGGGGGGCCGGCGCTCGCGCCGCGCGCGTCCTTCTGGCCCTGGTTGTTGTTCGACCTGCCTCTGCCACCGCGACCGCGGCCGCTTCCGCAACCCCGTCATTGGCTGGGCAGCGGAAGTCCCTGCAACTCGGTCAGGTCCATCCGCGTGAGGCGGATCGCGGACTCCAGGTCTTCCCGGACGGCGACGAGGCCTTCCTCGTCGTCCCCTTCCTCGAGCTCCTCGGCGAGGAGCTTGAACGTCTGCCGCGCGGCTTCGATGCGCGGCTCCCACTCTTCCCGCGGCGCGCCCTCGAGCCGCGTGAGCCACGTCATGTAGTACTGCGAGTTCGCCAGCGCGCGCCGCGCGTCGCGCAGGAGCTCCGGATCCGCGTCGGAGTCCGCGACCATCTCGTCGACGAGCCCCTGGAGGTCCGAGCTCGCCACCGGCAGCTCGCTGATCATCATCTGGCACTTGGCGCGCTCGAGTCGCACCGAGCGCCGCTCGCGGACGCGCTCCGCCGGCAGCTTCCCGAGCGCCTCCTCGAACGCTTCCTCGGCGAGCGCCCACTCCTCGGTGGCCGCGAGCTCGCCGTCGGTCGCCGTGATCTCGCCGGCGCGCTCGACGTGCGCCTCGGCGGCTTCGATCAGGTGGCCGGCCTCGTCGAGCTGCATCCGGTCCTGGCCCGGGCCCATGTGGTAGGCGCCGGCGCCGACGGGCAGGAGGAGCCACACGCTCAAGAGCTGTTTTCTCATGTCGCTTCCCGGTTCTGGGTCGCCGTCAGGGACGACGAACGCGCCAAGTCCTTCTTCTCCAGTGGGTCTTATCGTCCATGCGGCCGGCGTAACCTGTCAAGCCCGCCTTTGTTGCAACATCCCGGTCGCCGTGGCCAGGCGGCGGATCGCGCCCCGGCGCGTCCCGGGCACCCACGAGGTGCCGAGGAAGTGCAGCAGCACGGGGAGGAACGCGAGGAGCGCCGCGCCGGCCCCACAGGCGATCAGGGCGTACTCGCGGCGCGTGAGCCGCTCGAGGGGGTTGGTCCCCCCGTAGTCGGTCAAATCGCCGATCAGCGTGGTGCTGAGGTGCTTCTCGTTGCCGTTGTGAAAAGAACCGCCGAGCCGAGCAGCCATCTGGCGCAGCGTCGAGACGTCCTGGCGCGACTGGCGCCCGTCGATGAACTTGCCGGTGAGGGGATCCCCGACGCCCACCATGAGCACGCCGCCGATCGAGTCCGGCATCTTCGGCATGCCGGTGGTCGGCACGGTGTCGCCGTCGCTGATCAGGATGAGCGTGGTGCTGCCCGGGTTCCACGGCCGCGCGATCTTCGCCGCCGCCTCCAGGCCGTCGAAGAGCTTCGTCTTGCCCGGCGGGAAGGCGTAGTGCATCGGCAGGTCGCCGAGGATGTTGCGCACGACCTCGACGTCGGTCGTGTCTTCGACGACGGGCTTCGCGCCGTTGTAGACGGCGACCACGGTGATGCGGTACTGCTCGAGCGGGACGCGCCGGAAGAACGACTCCATCACGTCGCGCGCGCGCTGCATGCGGCTCTGGATCTTCGACGGGCCGGCGTCGACGAGCCGCATGCTGGGGGAGACGTCCAGTACGAGGAGGACGTGCTTGTAGTCGCCCTCGCGCAGGACGAGGTCCTGCGTCGCGGAGTGCTTCTTCGGCTCGATGGTCATCAGCGTGGCGAGCCCCCACACCAGCGCGGCCGCCGCGAGCGCGCGCAGGAACGGCACGGCGCGCACCCAGGGCGCGGGCCGCTCCGACGGGCCGAACGCGAGCCGCGCGAGCCGGCGGGTGCGGCGGGCGTGCAGCGCCTCGGCGCCGAGCGTCAGCAGGAACGCCAGTCCCGCGACGTAGACCGGCCAGAGCTCTACCACGGCGTGTACCTCAGGCCGAAGGCCACGAGCAGCGCGGCGCCGAGCGTGCCGAGGCCGAGCAGGCACCAGAGCGGGTAGTGGTCGACCGCCTCGGCGCGGACCTTCTCGATCTTGGTCTCCTGCATCTCGTCGATGCGCTCGAACACGCGCCGCAGGCCGTCGGGGTCGCCGGGGTTGAAGACCTCGCCGCCGGTCAGGCTCGTGATGTTCACGATCGACTCCGGCGTCGTCGTCTCGGCGATGTGGACGCCGTAGACGACGATGTTGTCGTTGCGGAGCGTGCGCGCGATCTCCATGTCGCGGTCGCCGCCGAGGTCGGCGCTGTAGCCGTCGGAGACCAGGATGATCATCCGGTCGCCCTCCTCGCGCTCGATCAGCACCTTGCGGCACGCGAGCAGGGCCTTCCCGATCTCGGTGCCGTTGAACCACCGCGGCGTGGTTCCCGGCCGCATGAAGGGCGGCGCGCAGCGGAAGGCGGAGACGTCGGTCGTCAGCGGCACCCAGTGCAGCACCGCGTTGCCGAAGAACGTCAGCCCGAAGGCGTCGCCGGTGCGATAGTCGAGGAAGTCGTTGATCGCCTTCATCGACGCCTCGTAGCGGTCGCCGTCGCCGAAGGAGGCGGTCATGCTGCCCGACACGTCGACGCAGAACTCGATGTTCGTCAGGACCTTCTGCGAGCGCGGCTCGTCCCAGCGCTGCGGGCCGGCGAGGATCAGGATCACAATCGCGAGCAGGATCGCCGGCAGCGACTCCGCGATGCCCACGAACGCGCGTATCCACGAGCCGCGCGGCGAGCGCGCGTGGTCGAGCGGCAGCACGACGTTGCGGCCCTTCCGGGTCCACGTCCAGATCAGGAGGAGCGCCGGGATCAGCAGCAGGAAGAGCACGGCGCCGTTGCGGAACGGGAAGAGGACGTCCACGTCAGGGACCTCCCTTCACCGGCTCGAGCGCGTCCGCGGGCAGGTCGCGGTAGGGAGCGAGCAGCTCGTTCAAGTCCACGTCCGCGGCCGGCTGCGGCCGGTGCAGCCAGTCCTCGAGCTGCCGCAGGAGCGGCCCGGCTTCTTCGTGCTCCTTGAGCCGCGCGAGCGACGCCACGGCGCCCGCGTCCTCGAGCCCGAGCTTCCTGCGCCAGAAGGCGATCAGCATCAGCTCGAGCTGCGCGCGGTCCTCTTGGGAGAGCGTGCCCGCCATCGCCTGCTCGACGAGCGGCCGCAGGCGCTCGGCCAGCGTGACCGTTCGTTCCCCCGCGTCGCCGTGCTCGCCGCGGCGCTTGCGTCCCAGCGCCAGGATCGCGACCAGCCCGGCGAGCCAGAGCGCGCCCCCGATCCACAGCGTGAGCTCGTAGCCGCCGACGCCCGGGACCTGCCCCGCGTTGAGCGTGTTGGGCATGATCTGCCCCGGCGGCAGGACGGAGGAGATCTCGACGGCAATCGGCGGCAGGTCCTCGGCCGAGGAGCCGTCGCGCCGCTTGAGGAAGTCGCCGAGGTCGAACGTGCCGGGATCGAGCCCGTAGTAGACGAGGTCGTACCGGAACGAATCCCCGTGCGCGTACACCTCGTCGATCCGCAGGACGATCGGCGCGGTGAAGTCGGCGGGGGCGACGACGAGCTCCGACCCCGGCAGGACCAGGTCGCGGATCCACGCCGGCACGCCGACCGGCGAGCTGCGCTCGTCCTGCGGCGCCGCGCACGCCAGGAGGATCGTCAGAAGCAGCGCCGCCAACTAGCGCGCCCCCCGGCTGAGCAACCCGCGCGACTCGAAGAAGTGGCGCACGGAGTGGACGTACGGCCGGTCCGTGCGGATCACGAGGTGGTCGATCCCCGCGCGGCGCAGCGTGCGCTCGACGTTTCCTTGATCGACGTGGCTGCGCCGGCCGTGCGTCCAGAACTCGCGGCCCGTCTCCGCCTCGCGCGCGCGCATCAGGCCGGTGCCCCGCAGGTCGAGCTCCGCCGGGTCCTGGAGCTGGAGCACCGCGCAGTCGTGCCGCTGCCCGAACTCCTTCAGCGCGCCGAGGGCCGAAGGGTCGTGCAGGTCGGAGAGCACGATCAGGAGCACGCGATGCCCGAGGCTGGGCGTGATCTCGCCGAGCCGCTCGCCGAGGCAGGTCTCCTCGTCGTAGCGGAAGCGCCGCATGCGCAGCAGCCACTCCATCACCTGCGTCTTCGAAAGGCTCGGCCGGATGCGCAGGCGTCCGCTGCCCGCGCCGATCACGCCGACGGGGCTGACGCGCTCGAGACAGGCGAGCGCCAGGCCGCCGGCGAGGAACAGCGCCGCGGCGTACTTGCTCTGCCGCACCGACGAGACGGTCATCGACGCGGACGTGTCGATCATCATGTAGACCGGCATCCGCTTCGGCGACTCGTACTCCTTGACGAAGACGCGGCCGGTCCGCGCGGTTACGCGCCAGTCGATCGAGCGCACCGAGTCGCCGGGCAGATACGGGCGCGACTGGACGTACTCGATGCCGCTGCCGAGGAAGCGCGAGTGATCGGTGCCGTAGCTCAGGCTGTCCGCCAGCCGCTTGACGACGATCTGGAACTGCCGCGCGTCGAGGACGTCGAGCGAGTCGAGCTGGCCTTCCATCGGGCGGGGCGTAGGTCAGGCGCGCGCGGGCATCGGCGTCGCGCCCATTCCGCTGAGCATCTCCTCGAGCAGGCCGGCGGTCGTGCGGCCCTCGGCCAGCGCCTCGTAGCGCAGGCGCAGGCGGTGGAGGACCGCGTCCTCGGCGAGATCGAAGAGGTCCTCGGGGATCACGTAGGAGCGCCCGTGGATCAGTGCGCGCGCCCGCGACGCCTTGATCAGCGCGATCCCCGCCCGCGGGCTGCCGCCGAGCTCGATCGCCTCGTGCGTGCGCGTGCGGTTGACGAGCTCGACGACGTGCTCGAGGAACGTCTCGCTCACGTGGACCTGGTTGACCGCCTCCATCGCGGCGGTGATCTCCTCGCTCGAGCCGACGGGCGTGTCGTCGATGACGTCGAACTCCGTCCGGACGATCGCGCCGCGGTCCGCGCGTTGGATGCCGAGCAGCGCGTTGCGCCGCAGCACCTCGCGCTCCTCGTCCGGCTTCGGGTACTCCAGGCGGTGGAGCAGCATGAAGCGGTCGAGCTGCGCCTCGGGCAGCTCGAAGGTGCCCGCCTGCTCGACCGGGTTCTGCGTGGCGATGACGAGGAACGGCGCGGGGAGCGCGAAGCTCTCGCTGCCGATCGTCACCTTGCGCTCCTGCATCGCCTCGAGCAGCGCGCTCTGGACCTTCGGGGCGGCGCGGTTGATCTCGTCCGCCAGCAGGAGGTTCGTGAAGATCGGCCCCATGTGCGTGCGGAACTCGTTGGTCCGCTGATCGAGCACCTCCGACCCGACGATGTCGGAGGGGAGGAGGTCGATCGTGAACTGCACCCGGGCGAACTCGAGGTCGAGCGCCTTCGACAGCGTCGCCGCGAGCAGCGTCTTCGCGATCCCGGGCACGCCCTGCAGGAGGATGTGCCCGCCGGTGAAGAGCGAGATCAGAAGCCGCTCGACCACCACGTCCTGCCCGACGACCACCGTCGCGATGCGCTCGCGGACCGCGTTGATGAAGCTGGCCGTACGCTCGAAGTCCGGTGAACCGTTGTTCCCTTGCGTCATCTGCCGGTAGTCCTCCCCTCGAAGTGGATGCCCTGGACCGGGACATCTTCCTGCTGCCCGCATGATAGTTGGGATTCGCCGAGGAGTTTCGAAGTCGAGGATTCTTGAAATATCGCCTCTAGTTCCAAGAAATGGACCTGGCGATGGCCCCCTCCGACCGCAAGGACCTGACCCCGGAGCAGATGCGCGTGCTCATCGCGCCCGCCCGGGTGGAGATCCTGGAGGCGATCCAGGCCCACGGCCCCCAGACCGCGGCGGACCTGGCCGAGCGGCTCGGCAAGGCACCCGACCGGCTCTACTACCACCTTAAGAAGCTGGTCAAGATCGGCGTCCTGGTCGAGCAGGGGCCCCGCGAGGTGGCGGCCCCCGGCCGCAACGGCGCGGTCTACGCGGTCGCCGCCAAGGGCGGGATCGGCATGGAGCTCGACCCCAGCTCGCGCGCCGAGCGCGCCGTGTGGGCGCGCGGCGCCCGGACCGTCCTGCGCCAGGTGACCCGCGAGATCGAGCGGGCGCTGGACTCCGGCGACGTGCGCACCAGCGGGAAGCGGCCGAACCTGGCGCTGTCGCGGACCAAGGCGTGGCTCACCGACGCGGACCTGGTGGCCGTGAACCGCCACTTGCTCGCCATCGAGAACCTGCTGCGCAAACGCAGCGCGCGGGGAGCGGGGCGGCTCCACGCGCTGACGATCTCCCTCTCGCCCCTGGAAGAGCAGAGGAAGCGATGAAGAGCCTTCGTTCGTTCGCCGCGCTGGCCTGCCTGACCCTGTTCGCGCCGCTCGCGACCGCACAGGAGCTCGACGAGATCCTCGCGTCGATGCGGGAAGCGCGCGGCCCGCTCGAGCAACCCGTCGTGATGGAGGGGACGTGCGAGCGCAACGGCCTCGACGAGACCTTTTCGATCGCGTTGACACCCGACGGCGCGTTCCGCTTCGACTCGGGCGGGCCGCTGAGCCTCACCAACGGCTTCGACGGCGAGATCGCATGGACAAAGCAGTGGTCGAACCCGACGCGCCGGTTGGTCCTGACCGAGGCGGATCGCATCACGCTCGCGAGCTGGGTGCTCACCGGCCACTGGCTGGACGAGGGGGCGCCGGTCGAGATCGCGCTGGCCGAAGGGGGCGAGGCGCTCGCGCTACTTCTGTCGTCGCCCGCCGGTCTCGAGATGCGCGTCAGCGTCGATCGCGAGACCTGGCTCCCCGCCGGGCTCAACTACCACAACGAGGGCGGCGAGGACGGGTGGGTCTACGAGGCCTGGGGCGCGGTCGGCGAGCGCAAGCTGCCGTTCCGCTGGACCCACACCGATTCGGGCGGGCTGGCCGACGTCTACACGGTCCGCGAGGGCCGCGCGGCGCCCGATCTCGACCGCGGGCGCTTCGCTTTCCGCCGCGAGGAGCCGAGCGTGCGCTTCGTCGCCGAGCGGCCCGCCGAGCTCGAGACGAAACGCGCCCGAACCGGACACATGCTCGTGCACCCCCGCGTCGAGGGTAAGGACGTCGGCTGGTTCATCCTCGACTCGGGCGCCGGCGCGATGTGCATCGACCCGAAGGTGGCCGACGAGCTCGAGCTCGAGGCGATGGGCCGCGTCACCGCCGTCGGCGTCGCGGGACGGACGACGACCGACTTCCGGCAGGGGAAGCGTTTCGCGCTCGGCCGGTTCGAGATGGACGACCCGCTCTACGTCGCCCTCGATCTCGCGTTCCTCGAGCCGTTCTTCGGCGTCAAGGTCGCGGGCATCGTCGGCTACGACCTCTTCGCGCGTTCGGTGGTCGAGATCGAGCCGGCGACCGCCGCGGTCGCCGTGTACGACCGGAAGGGCTTCGCCGCGGGCGAAGCCTGGCGCGAGCTCGTCCTCGACAACCGCCTGCCCTGCGTACCCTGCCGCTTCGAGGGCGACCGCGAGGGGCTCTTCCGTCTCGACACCGGCGCGATGGGCACGGTGGCCTTCGACTCGCCCGCGGTGGAGCGCTTCGGCCTCCTCGACGGCCGCCCGGTCGAGTCCAGCATCCAGGGCGGCGTCGGCGGCACCGGCGAGGTCCTGATGGGTGAGATCGAATGGTTCGAGCTCGGGGGCCACCGCTTCGAGAAGCCCGTCGCGGGCTTCTCTCGCGTCGACAAGGGCGCTCTCGCCAACCGCTACACCTGCGGCGTGATCGGCAATGAGCTCCTCGATCCGTTCCGGATCGTCTTCGACTACCAGGGCGAGCGGATCGCCTTCGTCAAGCGCGGCGAGTAGCGCGGGTTATCCGCGCTTCTGACGCCGGAACTGATCGAACGGGTCGCCCGAGTACTGCTGCTGCGGCGGCGGGGGAGCCGCCTGCTGCTGCGACGGGAACGGCGCCGGGGGGGGCGGGGCCTGCTGCTGCTGTCGCGGCGGCGGAGGAGCCGCGGCCGCGGGACGTGTCGGAGCGGTCGGCGCGGGGGCCGGGGCGGCGGCCGCCGGCGCCCCGAGCTGGTCGAGCGAAACGCCCATCGAGGTCAGGCGCTCGCGGATCTCCTCCTTCTCGACCGCGCGGAGGTAGGCCTCGGCCGGCGAAACGGTGCCCTGCTGGACGAGCTCGGTCAGCGAGTCGTTCAGGAGCTTCATCCCCTGCTTGGCGCCGGTCTGCATGATGTTCTTGATCTGGAACGTCTTGCCGTCGCGGATCAGCGAGGCGACCGCGTTGTTCACGACGAGCAGCTCGAGCGCGGCGACGCGCCCGCCCTGGGCCTTCTTGCACAGGGTCTGCGCCACGACGCCCTTCAGCGAGCTGGCGAGCATCGTGCGGATCTGCGCCTGCCGCTCCTCCGGGAACTGGTCGATGATGCGGTCGACCGTCGACGGTGCGGTGGTCGTGTGAAGCGTGCCGAACACGAGGTGGCCGGTCTCGGCGGTCTCGAGCGCGATCTCGACCGTCTCCAGGTCGCGCATCTCGCCGACCATGACGATGTCCGGGTCCTCCCGCAGCGCCGCGCGGAGCGCGCGCTTGAAGGTCTGCGTGTGCGTGCCGACCTCGCGCTGGTTGAAGAGGCAGCGCTTGTTCGGGTGGACGAACTCGATCGGGTCCTCGATCGTGATCACGTGGTCGGACCGCGTGTCGTTGATGTGGTCGAGCATCGCGGCGAGCGTCGTCGACTTGCCGCTGCCGGTCGGTCCGGTGACGACCACGAGCCCCTTCGACATCGTGCAGAACTGGAGCACGGACTCCGGCAGCCCGAGCTGCTGCACCGTGAGGATGTCCGACGGGATCAGGCGGAACACGCCGCCGGGACCCTTGTGATCCTCGAAGAGGTTGGCGCGGAAGCGACCGTAGCCCTTGAGCTCGTACGCGAAGTCCGTGTCGTGCTCTTCGTCGAACTGCCGCCGGTTCTCCTCCGGCGCGAGCTCGAGCAGCGCCGCGCGGAGGTCCTCGTTGGAGAACATCAAGCCGTCGACGGGAACCATGTCTCCGTGAAGCCGCAACATGGGCGGGTTGCCGGCGGTCATGTGGAGGTCGGAGGCTTCGACCTCGACCATCTTCTGGAACAGGACGTCGAGCTTGGACATGGGTCTCTCGGTTGGGGTGGGTAGGCGGACGATCGACTTGTCGGCCTGCCGCAGCCCCAACTTGATGGAAGTCGCATTTAGATCGCCCCGCGCCGGCGATCCCCGGATCCCTGCCACCGACGCGCCCCGCCCGGCGCCTGCTAGAGTGCGCCGACTCACCCCGTCGAGCGCGGCCGGACAGCCTGGCCGTGCGAGGGCGGGCAACTCAGACCTCAGGAGGAGCGATGGCAGTCGAAGCGGAGAACCGGTTCCACCCGATCATCTACGTGCGCGGGTACGCCGGCACCGAATCCGAAGTCGAGGAGACGGTGGCGACGCCGTACATGGGCTTCAACCTGGGAGCCACGAAGGTGCGGCAGCGGTGGAACGGGGACATCGTTCGCCACGT
>JANQEJ010000346.1 GCA_028278425.1 Planctomycetota bacterium
GGGTTCCGCGCCGGTGGCGCGGCGGTGGAGACGCGCCGCGATCTCCGCGTCGTCGAGGGCGCGGCTCCAGAGACGCACCTCCGCCATGCGGCCCTCGAAGTAGCGGCTCCCCGCCCAGCGCCCGACCCGCACGACGCCCGTGCCGGCGAACGGGCCGCGGCCCGTGGTGGCGGCGTCCAGGACGCCGTTGACGAAGATCGCCTGTTCCTTCTTCTCCTCGTCGTATCGCCAGGCGACGTGCGTCCAGACGCCGGCCGCCAGCTCCGTGCGGGCTCCCGTGTCGTTCGAGTAGAAGCCGAGGTAGGGCTTCCGGGCGCGAACGATGAGGTGCAGGCCGACGTTCCGTGCCGTCTCGTCGGTGCCGAAGACGGACTGATCGCGGGCGCTCGCGGACTCGTCGATCCGGATCCAGGCCTCCGCGGTGAAGCTGTGCCGCGTGATCCTGAGCAGGGGCGCGGGGCCGAGGACGAGGAAGTCGTCCTTGCCGTCGAACGCGAGGGCTGCCGTCGGTTTGGTGGTCATTCGATCTTGAAGGTCACGATCTGCGACTCGGAGAGCGTGTCGACGAGCACGGCCACGAGCGTGTTCGCGGGCTCCTCGGGGTCCACCTCCAGCACGGTCTCGGCGCGTCCGTTCGAGTCCGTGTGAACGAGCCCGTGCCAGACGTCCGTCTTCTCGGAGAGCTCGTGCTCGAGGCCGGCCGCGAGGTTGAGCTGACGGCTGAGCTCCCGCTCGACGTTGAACTCGACCGCGACGCCTTCGAGCATCTCGCCTGCGGCCGTGCTCGCGGACACCTGGATCCGCAGCGTGCGGGCCGAGTCCTTCTCCAGCCGGATGTCCACCACCGGCGGCGGCTTGCCGCCCTGGGCGGGGACGGCGACGAAGCTGCCCTTGATGGTGCTGCTCGCCTCGGCGCTCGCGCCCTGGGCGGGGCCGGTGCCCTGGGGGCGCAGGCGGAGCGCCGTGGTGCCCGCGGCGTCGGACGGATCGAGGGCGGCGAGCTCGAAGGCGACCTTGAACTCGAAGTCGACCTTGGGGAGCTGGTAGGTGATCGCCGGTTGCCCCGGCTGCATCGCGATGCTCATCTGGCTGAGCTGCCGCTGCGTCTTGTGAACGCCGTCGGCGAGCGCCAGGAGGAAGTCGTCGATGGAGCCGGAGATCAGGCCCTGTTCTTCTGCTTCAGCCAAGGGGACACGTTTTCATGGGGGGGGACTCGTTGCCGGCGTTCACCCGAAACGTCCAGCGGTCTCGCGCCGGCGTTCCACCGCCCGCGCCAGCATGCGTTCGCGCAGCCTTTCGGCGCGGCGCTCGTGCGCGCGCTGCCGCAGGCGTTCCGCGCGGAGGTCGAGCTCCGCCGGCTCGTCGCGGCGCGGGGGGAGCGCGTCGCGGGCGGGCGCTTCCCGCGGAGCGCGGTCGAGGCGCCGGGCGGCGCGCCGCGCTTCGCGGGCTTCGAGCTCGCGCCGCTCGGGCGTTTCGGCCGCTTCGCGGCGAGCGCGGGCGCGCTCGCGCCGCTCGGCCAGCTTCTGACGCTCTAGTTCCTTGCGCCGGTCGAGCTCGGCCTTGAGCGCGCGCTTGCGGTCGGCGGCGGCGCCGGCCAGCAGGCGGCGGGTTCGGTCTTCCCGGCGCTCGTGCCAGGCCCGCGCGCGGCGGTCCTCCGCCTTCCGGGCGGCGGCGAGCTGCACGAGCCGTCGCCTCTTCGCGTCCTCCTCGCGGAGCCGCGCCTCTTCGCGCTGGCGGCGCTGGATCGCCGCCCGCTCCAGGGCTTCCTGCTCGGCCCGCGCGCGCTCTTCGTCGGCTCGCCGCTGCATCTCGCGGCGCAGGCGGAGGATGCGCCACGTCAGCTCGTCGCGCTCCGCCTGGTCTTCCGCGGCCCGTCGCTCCATGGCGAGCCGCTCCAAGAGCTTCTTCTGCTCCTCTTCGACGGCGCGGCGTTCCGCTTCTTCGGCCCGGCGCCGGATGGCCAGCTTCTCGAGCAGCGCCTTCGCCGTCTCTTCCGCGGCGCGCCGTTCCGCGTCCTCCGCGCGCTGCTGGATCGCCCGCCGCTCGAGCAGGCGCTGGCGCGCCTGGCGGTTCTCGTCGTCGAGGCGCGCCAGCCGGCGGTGCTCGATGCGCGTGTCCTTCGTGTGGACCGGCACGGGGAACATGGCCTTGCGGCGCGGATCCTGGGTGTCGTCCTCCTTCTCGCCGGTGAGGATCTTCAGGCGGTTCTCGAGGGCCGCCCGCGCGTCGACGAGCTTCTGGAGCTCCGGCGGGAGCTCGACGGCGGCCGGCGGGGGAGCCGCGGGCTCGGCGGGCGAACGCGAGAGCGGACCGGTAGGGGCCTGATCCGGCGGCGCCTCCTTGGCGCCGTCGGCCAGGTCCCGCCAGGTGCGATAAGAACCTCTCGTAGAGCTCATGGACTACCGCGTGAACCGCCGCCGTCCGCGCTTCACTACGCCTTGACGGCGGAGGCTCCCTCGCCGACGGGGTAGACGCCGTTGTTCGCCATGAGCATGCGGATGCGGTCCTCGAGAACCGAGGGCGGCGGCACGGGAACGAGCTTCGTCCGCAACAGACTGGAGCCCTCGGCGTGGTACTGGAACTTCGAGGCGTACGACGCGCTGACCGTCGAGCACTTGCTCCGCGCCCCGCCGCCGCAGAAGAAGAAGCCGCCCACGACGCTCCTCGTCGTGGTCGTCGACGAGTGGGAGTACGAGGACTCGCGGGTCATGCTGATCGACATCTTGACCTCGATGATCGTGTCGACGAACTGGTAGAAGCTCGGCGTGAAGCCCAGCTCGAGGAGCGAGAACTCGGCCGGGACGACGTTGCTGTCCACGTTGAGCTCCGCTTCGGTCATCGCCCTCTTGTTCTTGCCGGTCCCCTTCGTCGTCGCCTTGTACCGGCTGCCGAAGGTCACCTTCTGCGGCTCGATGATGGTGACCTCCTCCGTTTCCTGCGTCGTCTCGTTCACCCGCTTCTCGGTGACCGCCTGACCGGCCATCATTTGGGCGATCTGAACCGACTTCAGGTCGAGCTCGAGCTGCGCCTCGGCGATGCCCATGGCCAGGCTCTTCACCATGTCCGGGAACGGAACGTCGAGGAGGTCTTGTCCAACGTTGGTCATGGCTTGCTCCTATTTCATCGACTCAGCGGACTCGGGAAGCGTCCCGGCCTTGTCCATCTCTTTGACCTTGTCCTCGTCGACGACACCGGTGGTCTCGTTGACGAGCCCCTTCAGGACCCAGTCGCGCCAGATCGTCTCGTCCTCCATGACGTCGCGAATCCGCTCCTCGAGGATGGAGGGCGGCGGCACGGGAACCAGCTTGGTGCGCAGCAGACTGGAGCCCTCGATGCTGTAGCTGTACTTCGACGAGAACTTCGCGTCGACGGTCGACGTGCGCGTGTCGACCGAGTACCGGGAGGAGCGGTAGCGGTTGTACCACCACCAACCGCAGCCGGCCGAGCTGTGGCTCACCGTCACGCCGGAGCTCCTCGACTTCTCGTCCCGCGAGTCCTCCTGGGTTCCCTGCATCGTGATCGAGATCTTGACCTCGATGATGGTGTCGACGAACTGGTAGAAGACCGGCACGAAGCCCAGCTCGAGCATGCTGAGCTTCTGGGGCGTGCGCACGGCGATCTTCCCGCCGCCCTTCTTGTCGCCGACCCCGTACGTGTAGCCGAAGAAGACGCGCGAGTCGATCACCGTCGGCGTGGTGGTCTCCCGTCCGTTGTGGTCCACCAGCTTGCCGGAGTCGAGATCCCGGAGCAGACGCTGGCCGCTCATGAGCTCGGCCACGGTCATGCTGGACTTGTCGAGCTCCCATTGCGCGGTCGCGATCCCGAGGGCGAGCGACTTGACCATCTCGCCCATGGGGACGTTGAGCAGCTCCTGACCGACGTTCAGTCTCTCCATCTCCTTCTCCTTGCTGGCGGGGGGTGGTGGTTTCTAAGGGTCTTCTTGGCTTCAGCTCGACTGGATCTCTCCCGACGCCAACCTGCCGACGAGCTCGCTGAGGGGAGCCGGCGGCGGGACGGAGACGAGCTTGGTCGAAATCACGCTCGAGCCGGAGGCTTCGAACGAATACCGGTTCGTGTAAGAGGCGGAGACCGACGCGGTGACGACCATGTAGGTCACGTCGACGCCCGCGGAGACGCTGATCTCCTGGCTCTGGGACATCGAGAAGGCGACCCTCGCTTCGATGGTCGCCTCGGTGAAGTGATAGAAGCTCGGGATCATCCCGAGCTCAAGGAGCGAGCGGTTCTCCGATTCCGGCGGGATCGTCACGCCGTTCTTCCGATCGGCCATCAGCCTGAGCTGCTCGATGGAGTTCATGTCGAGCGCGCGCTGGGCTTCGCCGACCGAGAGGCCGAGGCTCTTGACGATTTCGGGGAGCGGGGCGTTGCTCAGCTCGGTTGCGACGCGGCTTGCCATGGGAAGAGGGCGTTAAGCGTTAATCGGTGGAGAGGTCCAGGTTGGCGGACATGCCCATCGAGGTCTCCTCCTCGGCGTGCATGCTGAGGGAGACGGTGAGGTCGATGGTGGCTTCCTTGAACGAGTAGAAGGTGGGGATGAACCCGAGCTCGAGCAGGGAGGCCCGGATCTGCCGGCCCTGGACGTCGGTGAGGTCGATCTCCGTCGTCGAGGCCTCCTTCAGGGCCTGGATCGAGAGCGCGTCGAGGCGCTGCTGGGCCTTTCCGATGGAGACCGCGAGGTCGCAGAGCATGTCGCCGATCGGGAGGCTCTGCAGCGCGTTGCCGATGCTGGCGGGGTCCTTGGCCATGCGGATGTTGCTTCCTTAATAAAGAGGTTCAGAACGTGCCCACGGCGAGCATCTCCGGGGGCAGCTTCACGGCGCGCGAGGCGTCGACGGTGTCCCGGCGGACGCTGAAGTACCCGTGGCGCTTCTGCTCCGCCAGGACGCGCGCGGGGTCGATGCGGTAGCCGGCGTCGACCCATCGCAGCAGGGCCTCGGCGAGGGGGATGGTCTGGTCGGCTTCGCGGACGAGCCGAACAGCCTCGCGCAGGGGCTCGGCGGCGGCTTCGACGTCGCCGCTCTTGATCAGGGCGACGGCCTTGCGCTGGTGGACGTGCGCGAGGTCGCGGACGCTCACCGGATCCTCGGGCGGCTTCTTGGCGTACAGCTCGAGCGCCTTCTCGCAGTAGATCAGGACGTCCTCGAAGGAGCCGAGGTGCTCGAGCGATTCCATCACGCACTCGAGGTAGTGCCGGAAGAAGAACTCGGAGTCCTCCGCGCTCACCGCCATGTGCATCGCCCGGCGGTAGTACTGGAGCGCGAGCTTGTGATCCCCGTCGACGGCGTGGAGCTTGCCCTGCTCGGCGATCCCCATGTGCAGCATCGGACCGGTGAACCCCTCCGGGTTCTCCATTCCTTCGAGCTCGGGGTCGGAGTCGGGTTTTTCGGTCATCGCAGGATGCGCTCGGTTTCGGTGCCGGCCTGTTCGAGCTCCCACTGAAGCCAGCGCGCTTGCAGGTGCGTCAGCGGACCCGGGATCGTCCCGTCCTCGAGGGCGCGGAGCGCGCCGCCCTCGTCTTCGTCGGTGAGCACGCCGAGGACGCGCGCGCTGCGCTCCCGGTCCCCGAGCCGCGTGACGCGGAGGGAGAAGGTCTGGAACGCGAGCAGGTGGCCGGTCGCCTTGCCCCCGCACTCGTTCACCGCCTGGATGCACTCGGTCATGCGGTCGAAGCCCACCCCTTCGTGCAACACGATCGGCGTCTCGCGAACGACCTGGGGCGCCAGGCTCTCGGGCATGCCGGTGGTGGAGACCAGGTACTCGAGCATCGCCGGCGTGTCGGGCGCGGAGTCGAGGGTGACGTCGAAGCGCTCGAAGTCGCGGCTGATCAGCCGCAGGGGCAGGCGGGTGCGCGCGAACCGCTCCCAGATGCGCTCGGCCTGCTCCTTGGTGAGGCCCATCGCGACGAGCACGTCGTCCTCGCCCTCCGGCAGCTCGATCCCGAGCTCGGAGAGCGTCGAGCGGACCCTCGCCCGCTCCGCCGGCGAGCACCGGCCGAGGAAGACGTCGAAGACGGCGTCGGCCACGTTCATCACGTCGATCTCGGCGCCGAGCTTCGCGAAGCGCTCGCGACAGGTCTCGACCGTGTGCGCGGAGACCCGGCCGACGAGCACGGTCGGGGAGCTCGTGAGGATCGCGCGGGCGCGGTCCGGATCGACGCCGAGGAGGTTCACGACCTCGGCCAGGAGCTCGGGCATGCGGCTGACCTCGCGCACGACGAGGGCGATCTCGTGCCGGTCGTCGCCGGGCTCGATCGTTCCGTCCGGCCCGACGGCGCGCGTCTCCAAGCCCGCGTCCCGCAGGAGCCGATCCGCCTGCTCGGCGACTTCCCGCGTCAGTCCTTCGGCCAGGACGGAAGGAGCCTGGAAGAGCAGCTCCGCGAGGCGGCTTTCGGGGACGCGCGCGATCGGCCGCAGCACCGAGACCATGCGCGCACCCGAGGTGCCGATGGAGTCGACGACGACGCGCCAGTTCGCCTGGTTCTCTTCAGCTTGCGACGCTTCCGAACCTCGCGACGCCGAACTCGCCCGTGCGCCAGGCGACATGAGCTCCCCCTCTCGTCAAGCGCGGAAACCGCCGGTAGATCCCAATGCAACGAGGGGATCGTAACGGGTTACCGAAATCCTCGCAAGCCGTGCTCGCGCGCCGACGCCGACGCGCGCGGATCCTCGTGACGAAAACGGTAAGCGGGAAAGGCTCACCTCGGCGGCACCGTTCGAAGTAGCCTGACGGATGAGGGGTGCCCGCCGTGTGCAAGCGTGGATCTTCGAGGAAGGGGAAGGAGCCCCTCAAAGCCGTCGCCCTGGCGCCCAGGCGCCGAGTGCCCACGCGGGGGCACCGGAAGCGGCGTCGTTCGACCGAGCCGCAGGAGCGCGTCAACCGCGCGCGGATCGATCCGGTTGCCGCCGTTCCGCATTCCAAGGGCGCGCCGGTGAAGCACGTCGAGCCTCCGCGAACGACGCGGGCGACGACGTCGGCTCCGACCACGGCGCCCCCGGCGACGTCGCGCCCCACGACGTCGCCGACGCGGATCCGTGGGATACCGGAACCGAGCGGTCCGCGCCGGAACATCTACGAGTATCAAGCGGCGGACGGAGCTCTCAGGGTCTATCTCGAGACGCTGGCCGAACGCGTCCTTCTCAGCTCGAGACAAGCTCTGTGCCTGAACCTAAGCTCGGACAACGGCGGCTATCTCGATCGCTGGACCGGGCTCGCGAGACGGTACCTGGCGCGGACCTTGCGTCCGAGGGAGGCCCGCTTCCTGGAGGCGGCCTACGGGTACGCGGTCGAGAAGCTGACCGAGATCGCGCTCGAGGACGTCGAGCGAGCGCTGCCGCGCGGGTGGAGATGGAAGACGCAGGTCTCCAAGGGCTCGACCCGGCCCGACCTGGTGCTGTACCGCGGAGAGAAGGACGCCGCCTGGCTCGACTTCACCAGCGAGGGGAACGTCGGGCACATCTCGAGGAAGGCCCACTCGGGGTGGCGCACCCGGGGCTACGTCTACGAGATCACCTATCCGCCGTTGGATCGGAGCAAGATCACCACCGACGGCGCGCCGGCCGAAGGCGTCCGGCTGAGGGGCGTGATTCGCCGCCTGAACGCGAGGATGGAAAGGGCCTACGTGCTCCTGAAGGAAGCCCTCGAGCCGCTCGCCGACGGCCGGCGAAAGCCGTCCGAGACGCGAGCGGTCTTCCAGAAGCTCTACGCCGACGACAGCCTCGGGCACAGCGCGATCCGGTCCCTCATCGAGCTCGCCGGCCTCGCGCTCGCCGACTTCGGATACACGCGAGGCGACGCGACCGGTCGAGACAAGGCGGCGGCCGTGGAGCTCGTCAGGCGGGTCTACCTCCCCGACGTCAAGCAGTTCGAGTAAACGCGCGAGCGTCCGCAGGTCGGCGCGTCCGCGCCGGAGGAGTACGATCGCCACAACTGGCGCGCCGGTTCCTTGTCCGAGGGCCGTTGACAGACGGCGGAGACGCAGTTCTCCTTTCCGACACGACCATGAAGCTCATCCATCCGATCGCCGTTCTCGTTTCGTTCGCCGCCCTCGCGTGTCAGACCGCGTCGACTCCCGCCGTCGTCGAAGCGGACCCGGCCGAGCGGGACGCCCTCTTCTCCGCGGTTACCGCTCTCGAGGGGCGTTGGCAGGGGCCGATGCCGGACGGCGGATCGAGGATGGTGGAGTTCGCCGTCATCGCCGCGGGCTCCGCCGTGCGTGAGATCATGATGCCCGGACACGAGCACGAGATGACCAACATGTACACGCTCGACGGCAACTCGCTCGTGATGACCCACTACTGCGCCGGGGGCAACCAGCCGCGCATGCGGGCCTTCGCGGTCGAGGACGGCCGGATCGAGTTCCGCGCGGACGGCGTCTCCGATCTCAAGTCGGAGGACGAGGTCTACATGGGCTCGATGACGCTCGTCCTCGTCGACGAGGATCACGTCGAGCAGCACTGGCAGGCGCTGAAGGCCGGCGAGCTCGACCACGAGATGGTCTTCGAGATGGTCCGCGTGCGCTGAGGGCTACGGCAGGCCGACCTCCACGCCCTTCGACGACGCGTACACGTTGCCGCTGACGCCGTCGATCGCGAAGCACTGGCCGTAAACGGTCAGGCCGGACGCCGCCGCCGGAATCGACACGAGCACGATCGCTTCGCCGCCCGCATCCGCCACGGCGGGCGCGAGCAGAAGGAGCGGGATGTTCACGTTGAGCAGCAGCCCGTTCGTCAGGTCGAGCGGCGGCACGAGCTGGTTCTGCGAGAACGCCAGGAAGGACGGGATGCCCGGCGCCAGGTTGCCGCCGATGAGATAGAAGGCCGAGCCCGGCGTGAGAAGGCTGTGCGCGGCGATGGTCGGCTCGCCGAGCGAGGCTTGCGTGCCGCTGCCGTAGATCGTGCCCACCTGCGGCGGCTTCGTGGCGGAGACGTACGCGGTCTTCGTCTCGTTGTCGGAACCGGACGGACCCGTGACGTCGAGCGACACGGTGTACGCGCCGGGCAGGTCGTAGGTGTGCGAGGGGTTCTGGGCCGACGAAGTGCCGCCGTCGCCGAAATCCCACGTCCAGCTCGTGATCGTGCCGGTCGAGGTGTCGGTGAAGCTCACGCCCAGCGGCGCCGTGCCGCTCGTCGGCGCGGCGTTGAACCCGGCCGTCGTCACCGGGACGGACAGATCGGGCCGCCAGTGCTCGAGCGTGCAGCGCATGCGGTTGACCTGCTCGGGCGTGAACTCCCACAGGCATGGATCGTCCGTGTAGTCCATGTAGTTGTTGATGGGGTCCGGGCTCCCGCAGGAGCTCTTGGACCCGGGGCACCTCGACGTCGAGTTGGACTCGCGGTTCGTGTCGCAGATCAGGTCGGCGGTGCCGTAGCAATCGGAGAGCGAGCCGCACCCGCCGCAGAACGTATGGTAGAGGCCGAGGTAGTGGCCGGCCTCGTGCGTCGCGGTGCGCCCCATGTTCAGCGGCCACCCGGGGGTCGCGTCCTTTCCGACCGCCTCCCACCAGACCACGATGCGATCGTGGTTCTGCCCGACGAGGCCGCCCTGCGCCGGGAAGCCCGCCACGTAGCCGTAGCAGCAGGGCACCGCGTTCGTGTACACGTTCATGTAGCGGTTCGTGTCCCACGCGAGCGAGTTCCAGTAGCTGCCGTTGTCCTGGAACCAGTTGTTGTTGGTCGAGTACGTGATGCCGGTCGTGGGGCTGCCGCCCGGATCGGTCGTCGCGAGGTGAAAGCGAATGCGCGCGTCGGTTCCCGGAGCTCCCGGAGACCCCGGCAAGGCCTGGAAGTCCTCGTTCAGGACGTCGATCTGATCCTGGATCGTCGCGGGGCTGAGGTAGCCCGCGCCCGCCGTGTTCTGGATCACGTGGAAGACGACCGGAATGTCGTAGTAGAACGTCGGGTCGTACTGGGGCTGCGGGTTGTTCGTCGAGTAACCGCAGTCGCCGGGCGGAAACTCCGGCCCGCCGGACATGTCGGGCTCGGGGGTGCCGCACCGCGTCCGTTGGGCGTGGGCGGGGAGGGCGACGATCGTCAGCGAGAGCAGCGCGAACAGGGTCGTCTTGGTCGAAGGCATGCTTCTGGATCCGGTCGGGGTGCAAGGCCGGTGGGTGGGCCGGAGCCCAATCGTACGCTGGACGAGCGCGGAGGGGTCGCATCCGCTTCCGCGGTCGCCGTGGATCGGCTCCGAGCGCCTGTCAGTCGTCTCCGCTCTTGCCCGGGATGCCGAGCACCTCGTCGCCGTCTGCGAGGAGGTAGACGTACGCGTGCAGCGTCTTCTTGTAGTGCGCGAGGCTGAACTCGGTCCACAGCCGCACGGACGCACCGACGACCAGCCAGGCGGCGACGATCGCGACCAGGGCCCGGAGAAACGCTCGCTTCGGCGGAGAATCCTGATCGCCGAGCTGGGGCGCGCCGAAGATCAACCTCGACAGCGGCGCCAAGATCATCGTGCCGAGAACCAGGACGGAGCTGACGAAGAGCACTTGCAGCAGCTTGATCGACGTCACCCTCCAACGGAGGTTGGCGTTCACGCGGTCGGATCCGCGAGCCGCGATCGTCGCGAAGGCGTGCTGGAACAGCCCCTTCGTCAGCGCGTCCCCGGTGTCATGCTTCGCTTGACCGTCCGCGGGCGGGCAATGCTCGGAGGCGCGCCCCAGATGACGGCACAAGGCCTGCTTGACCTCGATCTTCATGTCGAGGCGCTCGATCACGTCCTTGAGCGCCTGAACCTTCAACAGATCCTCTTCGTCCCAGCGTCCGGTCCACCACGCATCGGGCGAAAAGAACTCGTCCGCGGGCGGAACGTAGGGGACGTAGCCGGCTGACATCACCGAGTCGCTGTCGAGGATCTCATCGGCGATGACGTTGAAGACCGTTCCGACGCCCGCCGCTCCGATCACGAAGCCTGCAATCGACGCCTTCTTGCGGGTGGAGAGGAACTCATCGAACTCGTCGAGGCCGCTCTTCATGCCGACGAAGACTCTCGACAGGCGGTTCGTCGCCAACCCGCGTAGCAGCCAGAACGTGAACACCATGACGAGCCCGACGAAGACGACGTCGAACCCGACCTGCTCGAACAGCGGTAGGACTTCTCGCAAGCGTCTCTCCCTTCTCCCCGCCGGCTACGGCGACTCCGGCAGGATTCGGATTCGATCCCCCTCGTCCAGGGCGTGGTACCAGAGGCCGCCCGGGCCCCTGCACAGGCCCTCGACGGACTTTTCCGCTTCGAAATCGCAGAGCTTCTCTCCCGCCACGGACTCTCCCCAAGCCAGGGGCAGGGGGACCTCCAGGTGCTGACTCACCGCGTGCGATCCGCCGGGGTTCTCCTTTGCGACCACGCTTTCGCTCGACTGGCTGTCGAGGTTCCCGACCACGAGATGGAGCGTTTCCCCCGCGCGCGAAAGGGCGCGTACGCCGAAGAGCGGCCTCGGTTCGTCGTCGTCTTGCGAGATCTCGCTGCGGTCCACGCGTACCGCGGCGACGCGCCCGGCGCGAAGCTCGTCCGCGGAGTCGTCGAAGAGTGACGGAACGCCGAAGAGCTCCACGAGCAGCGGGTTCCCGTCGTCGCTCACGGGATAGCGAAGCCCGAGCACCAGAGCGCCGCCCTCCAGGAAGGCGGCTCCCTCGACGTTGATCGGCCAGTCGTCCGGGCGCACCGGACCGTCCGGGGTCGCCACGGGGGCGACGACGTCGCGGTGGATCGCAGCGGTCGCGGCGCGGATGGGCACGCCGGACGCCTTCAGGGCGTCGTTCACGAGTCGGTGGATGCGAAAACCGTCCATCACGACCTCGAGGTCGAGCGCGACCTTCGAGCCGTCGAAGGCGGCCCCTCCCTCCCGGAAGCGAGCGACGAAGTGCCGCTTCGTCTGCAGGGGGCCCCGCTTGCGGCCGTAGTGCGAACCGAGGACGTAGATGAAGCCGTCCAGGCGCGCGAGCGCCTCGGAGTCGTCGGGCCGACCGTCGGAGACGTCGATCCGGTGACCCTGCCACGACGAGAGGTCGCCGGAGTCGCCGCCGACGACGGCGAGGCAGTAATCGTCGTCATCGACGCGTTCGTCCAGAGCGACCCAGAATCCGTCGTCCCAACCCAAGGCGGCCAGCAGCGACGAGCTCTCGATCGGCAAAAGCCCGGATGCTTCGTTCGGTTCCAGCTCGACGTCGATCTCGCTGGCGTCCGGCTCGGTGTGATCGGACGACCCGGAGCTCAGGCACGACGCCAGGGCGGTTCCGAGAAGAACGGCCTTCGCAAGAGGCCACGACGGTTTCAGCATGCTGCCCCTCTCTCGCACGGCTGCGTAAGCGAGGACGTAGCATACTCCGCGAGTCCCGGGACCCAAGGCCGTCGGGCCGGAGCACGCCGCGGAGACGCGGGCCGGCTCAGAGGGACCGGTCGCGCTCGAGGCGCGCGAGCCGATGCGAAGCCTCGGAAGCCCCTTCGGAATCGCCGCTCGCCCGCCGAGCGACGGCGCACTGCCGCCACGCCTGCTCGCGCTCCGGTTCGAGGGCCGCGCAACGCGCGAAGACCTCCGCGGCGGCCGCGGGTCGCTCGGTGCCGAGCAGCAGAACGCCCAAGTTGTAGTTGGCGTTGAAGTCGTCGGGCTCGTTCGCGAGCGCGGCGCGGTAGCTCGTCTCCGCGAGCGCGGCCTGGCCCGCGCGCTGGTACGCGTTGCCGAGGTTGACGAGGGACAGCACGTGATCCGGCTCGAGCCGCAGCGCGCGCACGTAGGCGTCGCGCGCCTCCGTGTGGCGCTCCAGCGTCTCCAGCACCACGCCGAGGTTGTACCAGCCCGCGACGGCGATCGGGTCCGCCTCCACCGCCCGGCGCAGGGCGGCCTCCGCCTCGACCTCGCGGCCCAGGCGGTGCTCGGTGTTGCCGATGCCGACCCAGGCCTTCGCGCAGCGGTCGTCCAGCTCGAGGGCCGCGCGATACGCGCGCAGGGCGGTCTCCGGATCGCCGTCCTCCTGGGCCCAGTCGCCCTCCTCGACCCACGGCAGCGGGTCGCGCGGGTCCATGTCCTTGGCGACCTGGAGGTTCTCCCGCCACGTCTCGAGACCGAGGTCGCGTTCGACCGCGGCGAGGCGCAGGACCACGCTGTTGCGCACGCCGGGCATCGTCACCGTCTCGCGCAGGAGGGCGAGCGCCTCCTCGTCCCGCTCCTGGTGCAGGAGCACGCCGGCGAGAGCGCTGCGCGCCATCGCCGAAGCGGGGTCTTCCGAGAGGACGCCGCGGAGCGCGATCTCCGCCTCGTCGTAGCGCTCCAAACGGACCAGCTCGTTCGCGCGCTGGTTGTCCTCCCACAGGTGGATCCGGTCCTTGGGATCCGGGAGCACGAGCTCGGGGTCGCGGCCCTCCTCGCTCGAGGTCCACACGTAGCCCAGGGCCGCGAGCGACGCGCGCACCTCCGGGTCCATGCTCCGGATGTCGTCCCCGCGCATGTCGACCTCGGCGTCGGGCAGGATCGCGTCGAGCCGCGTCGCGTAGCGGTCGGCGAGCGCGGGGGAGGCCGAGCAGAGGTCGTGCAGCTCCCGCGGGTCGCGGGTGAGGTCGTAGAGCTCCGGGCGGGGAGCCTCGATGAAGCGCCCGTGCTCGTCGCGCACCGCCCGGAGGTCGGACCAGCCGTGGTTGTACCAGGGCGCCATCGACTCGGAGTAGGAGGGGACGCGCTCCGGAACCTCATCCGGCAGAACGGCGGCCCGGGCCACCGAGCGTCCGTCCACGGGAGCGGGCTGCCCGACGTCCAGGAGCTCCAGCACGGTCGGAACGATGTCCACGGAGCTGACCACCTCCTCGATCCGCTTGCCCTGAACGAGCGAGGGGTGCATGAGGATCAGCGGAACGCGCGTCGTCGCGTCGTGGAGGAAGATCGAGTGGGTGCTCTCGCCGTGCTCGCCCAGGGACTCGCCGTGGTCGGCGGTCACGATGACGAGGGTCTTGTCCAGCTCGCCGCGTTTCCGGAGCGTCTCCAGCACTTCGCCGATGCCGGCGTCCGCGTACGCGATCTCGCCGTCGTAGGGGTCTTCGCAGCGCGAGGCGAAGGGCTCCGGCGGCTCGTAGTTCGCGTGCGGGTCGAAGAGGTGCATCCAGAGGAACCAGCGCTCGTCCCCGCGCTCCTCCAGCCAGCGGTTCGCGCGCTTCGCGGTGTCGAGCGCCTTCGTCTCCCGGAACATGAAGAGCGGCGCCTCTTCGGCGTTGGCCAGGTCGTCGTCGTACGTGTCGAAGCCCTGGTCGAGCCCGAAGCGCGAGTCGAGCACGAAGGCGGACGTGACCGCGCCCGTGGCGAAGCCCGCGGACGAGAGCGTCTCGGCGAGGGTGGGCACCTCCTCGGGGAGGCGGTGCGTGCCGTTGTTGCGCGCGCCGTGGTGGAAGGGATACAGCCCGGTCAGGATCGAGGCGTGCGACGGCAGCGTGATCGGCGCCACGGTGATGCAGTTCTCGGCGAGCACGCCGCGCTCCGCCATCGCGTCGAGGTTGGGCGTCGAGGCCTTCTCGTAGCCGTAGCAGCCGATGCGGTCGGCGCGGGTCGTGTCGAGCGTCACGATGAGGACGTTCTCGATCCCGGCCTCGGCGCCGAGCGTCGGGCCGGCGTCGGGATGTACGGCGTAGCCGGCGGCGGCGAGGAGCGCCGCGCCGGTCAGGGTCAGTGCGAGGCGACGGCGGCGGGCGAGCGATTGATCGCTGGTGGGCTTGGACTTCATCGTGGGGATCTCAGTTCCAGTGAAAGCCGGGTCCGGGCAGGGACGGGTCGAGCGGCACGTAGTCGATCTCGATCGGGAGCGCGGGATGGCGCTGCTCGGCGCGCGCGGCGCGACGCTCCTCGCGGCTCATCTCCCGCCGGCCGCTCGGCGCGGGCGCGGGGACGCGCACGGACGTGACGCGCTCGTTGTCGAGCGTGAAGGAGGCGACGGACGCGAAGCGCTCCCCGCCGGTGCGCAGGGCGATCCGGTACGACCCGGGGAACAGCGACTCGAAGGTGAGCTCGCCGCCCTCCGGGACGTCCTCGACCTCCGCGCGCCTCCAGCGCTCCTCCTCGTCCGGCGCGGGCGGACCGTCGGACTCGAGAACGAAAAGGCGTGAGGAACGCGTGTCGTCGGCCGACAGACCGTCGACGACGACCTCGAGCAGCGAGCCGCCGGGGAAGACGACGTCGACCTCGTGGCTGGTGCCTTCGATCGCGCGGGCGGCTTCCATGGCGAGCTGGATTCGTCCGACCCGACCGATGGAGAGGCGCCGCGGGCCGGGCTCGAGCAGCGGCGAGGTGAAGCGCCCCAAGCGGTCCGTCTTGGCGAAGGGCAGGCCGACCGCATCGTCGTCCGCGAGCGGATGATCGGCTCCCGCCGGGAGGAACCACACGGTGCGCCCGTGCAGCGGCGTGCCGAAGCGGTTCGTGACGTTGCCGCGAATGCGGACGCCGGCGCGCAGCTCGATGAGGACCGTCCGCGCGCCGCCGGAGAGCTCGACCTCGGCGGCGCCGGGAAGATGGTCGTCGGCCTCGGCGCGGAGCGTCCAACGACCCGGCGCGAGGTCGTCCCAGCGGGCGGGCGCGTCCTGCACTTCCAGGTCGGAGCCCTCGTCCGAGGCCGCGCTGACCCGGGCGCCGTAGACCGGGTTGCCCTCGGTGTCG
>JANQEJ010000349.1 GCA_028278425.1 Planctomycetota bacterium
CCTTCTCTCCGCTCGAGCAGCCGACATCAACGCTTTGACCAAGATCGCCGCGTAATTCCTGCGCTCCAAGCAAAGGAATGCGGAATGAGTACTACGGAGCGGAACAAGAACCGCGGTGTCCGTCTCGGCGAGGTCCACCGTCCGGACCGCTCCGAGTCAACAGCGAGCTCATTGGGCGGGGTCGTAGAACGGTCCGAACCGGACGAAGCCACGGGGACGGACACCGCGGTTCTTGTTCCGCTCCGTGGCCTCCGATAACTCCGTTCCCCTCCGTGTTAACCTCCGGGCTCCGTGCCCTCCGTTCCCCTCCGAGGTCCCATCGGCGAGGACCTCACACCCTCGCCGCCCCCTAGAACGGCGAGTTCCGCTGCGGCTTCTGCGGCGGGATCGACGGCGGCCGCTTGGCCGGCTGTTCGACGCGGGGGGGCGTGTTCTCCGGCGGGGCGGCCGGCTTCGCCGGCTCGGGGGGGCTCTCCTCGCAGACGCGCTGGCGCATCAGGCGCCCGACCTTGAACTTGACGACGCGTTTGGCGGGAACGCTCACCTTCTCGAGGGTGCGCGGGTTCTGGGCGCGGCGGGCCGCGCGCTCCCGCACCTCGAAGACGCCGAACTCGCGGAACTCGAGGCGGTTGCCCATCGAGAGCTCGTCGATGATCTCGTCCAGGAAGGTCTGGAGGATCTGCTTCACCACCACCTTGGTCTGGCCCGTCTGGTCGGAGATCCGGTTGACGAGCTCCTTCTTGGTGGTCGTGTGAGCGTCGGCCATGAGCGAGACGATGGGGGGCGGGACAGAGGGCTTGGGAGGCCCGCGAGGCGTCCCCGGGACGCCTCTTCAGCGAGTATCGAACCGACCCATCTCCAAGTCAAGCAAGAACTTGTGACCGCTGGGGTCGTGCGAGGGGTGTCCCGCAGCCGCCGCCGCAGGGCGCCCGGCCGGAGGCCCTACGGACGCTCGGGGGCGGGCTCGGGGGCGACGACTCCGAGCTCCTCGAGGCGGGCCAGGCGCGAGCTCGCCTGCAGGCGGATGAGGAGCGACGCGATCTCCGCGGCGGCGGGGTCGGTCGCGGAGTCGCCCGCCGCGCCGCTCTCCTCGCCGAGCAGCGCGAGGACCTCCTCCCACTTCCTGCGCTCGCCCTCGAGGTCGCCCAGGCGGTCGCCGAGCAGGAGCGCCTGGTGGACGAGCGGCATCACGTCGCCCGGCGCCTCGGTCGCCGCGAGCTCGGCGGCGGCGAGCGAAGCGTCGATCCGGCCGAGCATCTCGAGCGCGGTCGCGCGCACGAGGTCCGCGTCGGAGCGGCTGGACAGGTGCCGCGCATCGACCGCGTCGAGCACCTCGAGCGCCTCCTCCGGCAGATCGCGCATCACGTGAAGCGCCGCCAGGTCGACCCCCACGTCGGCGGCGGTGCCCGGCGCGACGCGCGGGTCGTCGGCGAAGTCCTCGAGCCAGCTCCGGTGCGCCTCGGCGGCGAGCTCGAGCTCGCCCGCGCGCGCCAGGAGGGCGGCCTCGAGGCGGCGCGTCGGGGGGTGTCCCGGATCCAGCGCGAAGACGGCTTCGATCGCGTCGCGTGCTTCGGCGTACTCCGCGTCGCGCGCGAGCACCCACGCGCGACCGTAGTGCGCCCAGGAGCACTCCGCGTCGAGCTCGATCGCCCGGCCCAGGAGCGTCAGCGCTCCCGCGGCGTCCGGCGTCAGTCGCGCCTGCAACACCAGGGCCGCCGGCGTCTCGTCCGCGGCGGCGCGGTCGGCGTAGAGGCGCAGGAGGCGCACGCGGGGCTCGACCTCGTGCTCGCCGAGCTTGAGCCCCGGCACGTAGGAGCCGCGCGCGAGCATCGCGAGCTCGACGTCCTGGAGGAACGTCGCCACGACGAGGTTCTCGGGCAGCGCCTCCGCGAGCGCCGCGAGCCGCCGGCGCGCCGGCTCGAGGCGGTCGTCGGCGACGAACTCCCGCGCGCCGCGCAGCTCGGCGAGCTCGCCGCTGGTGAGGAGGTCGTAGGGCCCGGGGTCCTCGTCGTAGGCCCGCGGGACGAGCGGCGTGGCGCAGGCCGCGAGGAGCGCGGCAGCCGCGACCGCGCAGGCCGGCTTCACGGCTGGCGGTCCCCGACGAACTCGAGCATGTCGCCCTCGCGCGACTCGCCGGCGTCGGTCCCCCACTTCGCGTCGCCGCTCGCGCGCACCGTGACGTTCACGTCTCCTGGACGCTCGAGCCAGACGATGCGCTTGAACGCGACGAGCTGCCACGCGTCGAGCTGCGCGCGGATCTCGATCAGGCCCTGATCGGGCTTGGCCACGGTCTGCTGGAGGAAGCCCTTCTCCGTGGTCTTCGCCGAGTAGTCGGAGGTGCGCTTGTCCTGACGCACCACGAGGTGTTCGCGCAGCGCGGGCGGCCCCTGGATCATGATCTCGTCCGCGACGAGGAAGGCGGGCTCGAGGAACTCGCGCGTCCACATGCCGGCGTGAACCGGCGCGGGCGGCGGCGCCACCTCGGAGCCGCCATCCTCGGACGTGCTGCCGCAGGCGGGAACGAGGAGCGCGAAGAGAAGGACGAGCAGGTGTCGCTTGCGGGGTTGCATGGCGTTCTTCCTATCGGAGGCCGCAGGCGCGGTAGGCGCGGTCCACCGTCGCGCGGGCGCGCGCGCGGGCCGCTTCCGCGCCGCGCGCGAGGATTCGTTCGAGCTCGCCGGGATCGGCCAGGAGCTCCTCGCGACGCGCCCGCGCGGGGGCGAAGACGTCCTCGATCAGCTCGACCAGGCGTTGCTTCATGTGTCCGTACCCGGGCGCGCCGTCGCCGCCGCGGCGCACGCGCTCCCTCCAGTCCTCGAGCTCGTCGGCGGACAGGAAGAGCGCGAGGAACTGCATCGGCAGGAGCTCGTCGGGGTCCTTGGGCTCCTCCGGCGGGCGGCTGTCGGTCACGATCCGCGCCACGGCCTTCTTGAGGGGCTTGCCGGTCGCGAAGATCCAGACGTCGTTGCCGTAGCTCTTGCTCATCTTCTCCCCGTCGACGCCGGGGACCTTGGCGAAGAGCTCGTCCTTCGGGATCCGCGCCTCCGGCCGGACGAAGACGTCGCCGTAGAAGCCGTTGAAGTACCCGCACATGTCCTGGGCCATCTCGACGTGCTGGACCTGGTCCTTCCCGACCGGCACGACGTCGGAGTCATAGGCCAGGATGTCCGCCGCCATCAGGATCGGGTACGTAAAGAGCCCGACGTTGGGCTTGATGCCGCGCGCCTTCTTGTCCTTGTAGGAGTGAGCGCGCTCGAGCAGCCCCATGCCGGTGACGCAGGCGAGCAACCAGGTCAGCTCGCAGACCTCCGGAACGTCGGAATGGCGGAACACGACCGCGTCCTCCGGGTCGAGGCCGAGGGCCAGGTAGGTCACCAACATCTCGCGCACGTGCTCGCGCAGCTCGCCGGCGTCTCGCGAGGTCGTCAGCGCGTGGTAGTCGGCGATGAAGAAGAAGTGCTCGCCCTCTTCCTTCGAAAGCTCGACGTGCTGGCGGATCGCCCCGAAGTAGTTCCCGAGGTGCTGCTTTCCACTGGGCTGAACGCCGGAGAGGTAGGTCGTCATCGCGGCGCTACGGTACCGAAAGGACGCTTGCCTCTCCCCCCCCAAGTCTCTAGACCCTGACGGGTGCCGCTCCTGACGACGGACGTCCCGAGCACCGCAAGGGCGGGAGCCGCCGCCGCGCTCGCGGCGGCGTGCCTTTCGGCCTGCCTCGCGATCGGATGCGCGGCCCCGGGGTCCGACCGTCACCTCGCCCCGTTCTACACGCGCGCTTCGACGGCGCACGGGACGAACTGGATCGAGCTTCTCGGCGGCAGCGTGTTCCTCGAATCGGAGGCGGTCGGCGAGAAGTCCTTCCGCCGCGGCTTCCGGCCGTTCTACAGCTCCGAGGATCGCGGCCCGGGCGACTGGGTGGCGTACATCCTCGTCCCGCTCGGCCACACCCGCACGCGGCACGGCGAGACGGTGTCGTTTCTCTTCCCCTTCTACATCTTCGACGCGGGCCCGCGCGCCGATGGGTCGTTCGAGTGGCGCTTCGGCGGACTCCCCGGGATCCTGATGAAGGAGAACTCGGTCGAGGGCCGCGAGATCGGGTGGTTCCCCTTCTTCGGCCGCTTCGAGAGCTTCCTGACCTTCGACGACCTGTTCTTCGTGATGTGGCCCAGCTACATCTACGCGCGCGGCGGTCCGAAGGGGGAGCGCGTCTCCCACCACATTCTCTATCCCGTGATCGGGCGCACCACGGGGGAAGGCGAGGACAGTTGGCGGGTCTGGCCGCTCTACGGCGAGTCGAAGATCGAGGGACGGTACGACCGGCGCTTCGCCCTCTGGCCGTTCTTCCACCACCACAGGAACAACCTCGGCGGCGGCGGGGAGGAGGAACAGAACATCTGGATGTTCTTCCCCTTCTACGGCCGGACCACGCAGGGCACGTACCGCTCGCACACCGTCCTCTGGCCGTTCTTCGGCTGGGCGCGCGATCCGCGGGGCGACTTCCGCGCCTGGGACGGGCCGTGGCCGTTCGTGCGTTTCCAGAGCGGCGGCGAGAACACCGACGTGACGCGGCGGCGGGTGTGGCCGTTCTTCAGCTACCTGGAAACGGATCGCATGACGTACCGCTCCTATCTCTACCCGCTCATCCACCTGCGGGAGGAGCGCTACAAGCTGGCCGAGCGCGACACGCTCTACGTCTTGCCCTTCTGGCAGCAGCAGGACGGCGTCGACCTCGAGACGGGCGTCGCGAGCTCGTGGCGCAAGCTCTGGCCGCTCTTCCACGTGGAGCGCGTCGGCGATTACACGCGCGGCCAGGTGCCCGCGCTCGACCCGCTGTGGCGGAACCGGCTGATCCGGTTTCACTACGCCTGGATCTGGAAGGTCTGGGAGTGGGAGCGGCGGGACCCCGTCGTGCGCCAGCGCGGGTGGCTCGGCCTCTGGCGGCGCGAGAAGGACGCCGGCGAGGACCGCTGCTCGCTGAGCTTCCTCTGGTCCCGGCGCGAGTACCGGGACGCGCGGCGGCGCGAGGTCGGCGAGACGTCGCTTCTCTTCGGTCTTCTGCGCTGGCGCAAGACCGAGGGCGACGGATTTGAGATGCTTCCCCCCGCCCTTCCCGGCCCGGGCTGGCCGGCCGAGCGCGTGGAGGCCCCGCCGGGAGGGGACGGCTGACCCATGTCGTTCCTTGCCTCACTCGTACGACCGTTGGTGGCGTTCACCCTCGCCGTCGGCTTCCGCGTCGAGCTTCTGTTCCAGGTGGTGCTGCGACTCGGGGCGGCCTGGCGGCGGCGCGCGCTGATCCTGGACCAGTTCTGGGTCGGCGGGATCAAGGTGCTGCACGTCGTCCTCCTGGTCGGCTTCTCCATCGGGATGGTCGTGTCGCTGCAGACCGGGATCGAGCTGGCGCGCATCGGCCAGCAGGACCAGATCGGGACGCTCGTCTCGCTGACGATGGCGCGCGAGATGGGGCCGTTCATCACCGCGACGATCCTGGCGGCGGCGGTCGGGAGCGCGCTCGCCGCGGAGATCGGGACGATGTCGGTCAGCGAGGAGCTCGCGGCGCTCGAGGTGCTCTCGGTGGACGTCGTCAGCTACCTCGTCGTGCCGCGGCTCGTCGGGCTCGCGATCCTGTGCCCGACGCTGACCATCCTCTGCGACGCGGTCGGCATCTTCGGCGGCGGCCTGGTGGCGCGCTCCCAGCTCGGCATCGGGCAGGAGCTCTACCTGAACTCCGCCATCGACGCGCTGCAGGTCCCGTCCCAGTTCTTCGAGCTGCCGAAGGACGTCTACGTCGGCCTCTTCAAGTCGTTCGTCTTCGGCATCGTGATCGCGGTGATCTCCTGTGCGGCGGGCCTCAAGACGGAGGGCGGCGCGCTCGGCGTCGGCAACGCGACCCGCGCGGCCGTGCGCGACTCCATCATCTTCGTCATCGTGCTGAACTACCTGATGACCTGGTTCTTCTACCGCTCCTGATGAGCTCCGACGACGTCGTCATCCGCTACGACAAGGTGTGCAAGAGCTTCGGCCCGAAGGTCGTGCTCAAGGACCTCGACCTCGAGGTGCGCCGCGGCGAGACGCTCGCGATCATGGGGCCGTCGGGCATCGGCAAGTCGGTGACGCTGCGCCACGCTGTGGGCTTGATGAAGGCCGACGCGGGAACGGTGACCGTGGAGGGGCACGACATGGCCACCGTCGGTCGCGAGGACCTGCGCGACCTGCGGCGGCGGATCGGGTACCTCTTCCAGGAGGGAGCGCTGATCAACTGGCTCTCGGCCGGCGAGAACGTCGCGCTGCCCCTGCGCGAGAACACCAAGCTCTCCGACGCCGAGATCCGCGAGCGCGCCGAGGAGCGGCTCGCGCTGGTGCACCTCGAGGGCACGTACGACCTGATGCCTCCCGAGCTCTCGGGCGGCATGCGCAAGCGCGTCGGGCTGGCGCGCGCGCTGGTCACCGACCCGGAGATCGTCTTCTTCGACGAGCCCAACACCGGGCTCGACCCGGAGATCTCGATGTCGATCAACCACCTGATGCGCGAGCTCAACGAGCGCCTCTCGATCACGTCGATCGTGGTCACGCACCTGGTGAGCTGCATCCTCGTCGTCGCCGACCGCGTCGTGCTGCTCGACCAGGGCCACGTCGCGGCGGAGGGGACGCCCGAGGAGTTCGTCCACTCCGACCAGCCGCGCATCCAGAGCTTCCTGGCGAAACCGCACGACTAGGCTTAAGAAAGCGCAGGAAACCGATGAACGCCCAACGCCAGTTCGTCCTCGGGGTCTTCTTCGTCATCGCGTTGTCGACCCTGGCCTTCTACACGCTGTTCCTGACCGAGTTCAGCCTGTTCGGCGAGCCGATCCAGATCACGGCGGACTTCCCCGAGGCCCACCACCTGCGCGAGGGCGACCCCGTGCTGGTGGCCGGAAAGCGCATCGGGCGCGTGAAGGAGATCACGTACCACCCCGACCGCGGCCTGCGTCGCATCCAAGTGGTCATGAACCTCGACCAGGAGATCGAGATCCTGACGGGCTACCGCATCGCAATCGAGGAGTCGACCTTCCTCGGCGGCCGCAACGTCGACATCGATCCGGGGCCGGGCGGGGCGCCCCCGCTCGTGCTCCCCCCCGGCGAAGCGTATCTCGGCGTGGTGCAGCGCAACCCGATCGCGGCGCTCCAGGAGGTCGGCAACCTGATCACGGACAACTCCGACTCCGTCACGAGCTTCTTCCGCAGCCTGGACCTCATCCTGCTCGAGGTGCGCAAGGGCGAGGGCGCGGTCGGACGCGCGATCTACGACCCGAAGCTCGGCGAGGACCTCGTCGCTTCGGTGGCGGACTTCCGCGCGACCGTCGAGAACGCGCGCGCGATCTCCGACCAGGTTCGCTCCGGCGAGGGGAACCTCGGCAAGCTCGTCTACGACGAGTCCCTCTACCAGACGTTCCGGTCGACGGTCGAGAGCCTGCAGACCATCGCCGCCGACCTTCAACAGGGACGCGGCGTGCTCGGAGCGCTGATCTACGACGATCCGCTCGCGGAAGAGCTGCGCTCGGTTGTCAAGAACTTTGACGCGTTCTCGGCCGACTTGAGCGAGCTGACCGACGGTGTGCAGGCCGGGGAGGGGCTCGTCGGCCGGCTCATGAAGGACCCCGAGCTGGCGCGCAGCCTCGACGAAACGATTACGAACTTCCGCGTCGCGAGCGAGGACCTGAAGGGCGTGGCGAGCGCCGTTCGCGGCACCGACGGCTCGCTCGGAAAATTAATCAACGACCCGGAGCTCTACGACGAGGCTCTGATCGCACTCCGGCTGCTGACGCGCAGCTTGGAGGACTACCGCGAAGCGGCGCCGGTGAGCGGCTTTACGTCGGTCTTGTTCGGCGCGTTCTGAGCGCGCTCGGGAGCCGCGCCCCACCGCGCGTGGGGAAAGCCAGTGGCCGTTCTCTGCCATCGTTTCCCCCCGGAATCGCCGTCTTCGCCTAGGATGCATAGGTCTGCTGTTCTGGTCGGCGAGCGAAGAGGGACTGCCACGTTCGCAGGTCGGCCCGATGACCCCTTACTCCCTTGGAGGAACAGATGAAACTCGGACTGTCGATCGCAGCCGGCGCGCTGCTTCTGGCCCCCACGGTCCAGGCCCAAGCCGTGCACGGGCCCCCGCAACTGAAGAACACGGGCGAGTGGGCGGTTCCGGTCTTTACCGGGCACGACCTCACCCCGCCGGGCGCGGAAGGCGGGCCGCGGATCCTCTACGCTCCGTCGGAGGCCGATGACTCCGGCTACCGCGCCGCGATCGCGGCTGCGGCTGGCGGCGGCGCCGTCGTCGACTACTTCGACGCCAGCGCTGGAACGCCCGACGTCACCCTGATGTCGACCTACGACTGCGTCTACACCTGGGCGAACTTCGCCTATGCGAACAACGTCGCCTTCGGCGACAACCTCGCCGCGGTGAACGACGCGGGCGTGGACGTGGTGCTCGGCGTGTTCTGCACCTACACCTCGGGCAACTTCCTCTCGGGCCAGATCATGACCTCGGCGTATTGCCCGGTCGTTTCGCCGGCGGGGAACAACCACTTCTCGAACAACAACTACTCCGGCGACGGCGGCACGTGCCTGTACACCGGCGTCACCACCTCCCTCGCCTGCACGTTCCGCGACTTCCTCGTCACCCAGGGCAACGGGGTCGTCGACGGCACGTACAACGACGGCGAGATCTGCGGCGCGATCCGCCCGAACCCGGGCGGCGGCGCCGGCGACGTGATCTACAACAACGGCGCGGGCGCGTTCCAGCTCGGCTGCGCCGGTGAGTGGGCCGACTTCGCGGCCAACTCCTGCACCTGCGATGCGGGCTCCGGCGCCTTCGGGGCGTGCAACTTCTTCAACGGCGGTGGCACGAACCCGACCGGCTACACCTGCACGAACGTCCCGATCGCGGGCCAGACGTGGACCACCGAGGTGGAGGGCGCCGGTGCGACCTTCACGATCGTGGTGGTGAGCGACGGCGGCTCGGCCTCCGGCAGCTTCATCCCGATCCCGACCTTCGGCGAGATCCTCGTCGGCGGCACGACGTTCGCCCAAGACGTCGTCGCGGGCGGGACCACCCACAACATCCCGGTTCCGCCGGGCCTGTCCGGTGTCACCGGCGTCGCGACGCAGGGCGTCGTGGTCCGCGGCACCGTCGTGGTCATGCGGAACGCGCAGATCGTGAACATCGGCGGCTAGGCCTAGAGACCGAACCCGCTTCTGAGCGCATCGGGCCGCGGCGCCTTTCGGCGTCGCGGCCCGTCTCTCTTACGGGAGCCGGACTCGTTGACAGGGTGACGAGCCCGCTTAGCCTGGAGCCCCCGCGATGAGCGCCACGAGAAAGACCCCCATGAAGGCTCTCGGGAGACGGTCGCTCGGCCTCGGAGCCGCGACCGCCCTGGCCGCGACGGCGCTGATCTCCGCCGCCATCGCCCACGGCGACCAAGGTCGGCCGGGGCAGGGGGGCAACGCGGGCATTCCGAGCGGCGTCGACCTGCGCGGAAGACCCGCGCCCGCGGCGCTCGGCACGCCGGTCCCGAGCGGCAACCTCCTGGTCGGTCTCGCCCCCGACATCGGCGCGGGGACAACCGACGCGATCCTGATGACCGGCTTCGGCGGGACCTTCGCGAGCTTCAAGGTCCCCGGCATCTTTCCCGTGACGAGCCTCGCCGGGCTCACCCATCTGCCCGG
>JANQEJ010000046.1 GCA_028278425.1 Planctomycetota bacterium
GGTGGGTCCGCTCGAGTTCGTCTGCAAGGCGGTTCCGCAGTGCACGTTCGTGCCGATCGACTATCGCCCCGGGGGCGGCGGCCCGCCGAACCCGCCGGCCTGGGACCTCATCCGTCCGGGCGTCGGCGACAACTTCATCCAGGCGATCTATCCCGTCCCCGACTGGGAATACAACCGCATCGACGCGCCCGCGAAGCTGTGGACCTCTTCGGTCGCCTCCTCCGGCGGCGGCGTGCAGCTCGCGCAGGAGCTGGCGAACGACATGCTGCTCATGGATCCGGTACCGGACTTCATCTACGGATGGATCCCCGGCGCGCTGCCCGGCTACAACGGCGTGGCGCTCTCCGTGCCCGGCGTTGCCGCGGTGGGCAACACCGAGCCCATCCGCCACCAGCGCACCTTCGCGCACGAAGTGGGGCACCTCTTCGGCCTGTTCCACAACACGAGCCAGATCGGCACCGCGGGCCTCGACGTCGAGCACCACCTGAACATCACCGAGTCGTTGCCGATGCTCCAGCCCACGAACAAGAACGACATCATGGTCGCGGGCCTGCTCACCAACCAGGCCTTCGTGCGGCCGGCGTCGTACAACTTCTTCGCGGGGAACAGCGCGCTCGACTGCGCCGCTCCCGACGGGGCGGACGACGGCGAGCGACTGATCGTCTCGGGGCTCTTCGACCACGCGACGCACGCGCTCACCCTGACCGACACCCTCGTCGTCGACGGCGGCCGGCAGAGCAAGTTCGTGCCGCTCGAAGAGGCCGACGTCGTCCTGCAAGCCTTCGACGGCGAGACCGCGCTGGCTCAGCTCGGCATCAGCACGCGCAGCAGCGCGGACTCCTGCCCCGAGTGCGGCGGCAATGCCGACGAGGAGGGCGGTGGCACGACCCTCGGCGGTTTCGCCGCGGCGCTCCCGACCTCGGTCCAGCCCGACGAGGTCGAGCGGATCGAGATCTCCCTCGGCGCGGGCGGTCCGGTGCTTCTGACCCTCGACCGCTCGGAGCACGCGCCGGTCGCCGGCTCGTTCACGGTCGGCACGGGCACGGCTTCCTGGGAAGCCTCCGACGCCGACGGCGACGCGCTCACGGCCTACGTGCGCTACAGCCCCGACGGCGAACGGCTGGTCCCGCTCGCGTCGGGCGTGCTCGGGACGCAGGCGCAGTTCGACGCCACGTCGCTGGCCGCTCCCGAGCCGGGCGGCTACTTCGAGCTCCTCGTCTCCGACGGTCTCCACACGACCGCGGTGCGCACCGCCGTCGCCGCCGAGGGCGGTGGTGGCAACCCGCCGATGGTCGGGCTCTTGTCGCCGGACACCGGCTTCACGTTCCCGGAGGGCGCGACGGTCATCCTGCACAGCTCGGGCTGGGACATTGAGGATCGTTCGCTAACCGGCGCGAGCATCACGTGGTCGTCGGACCTCGACGGAGCACTGGGCACCGGACGAGTGACCGCGGTCGCCGACCTTTCGGTCGGCACGCACACGATCACGGTGACGGCGACCGACTCGTCGAGCTCCACGGCTTCCGACTCGGTGACGATTGAGGTCACGGCGCGCGAGCTGCCGGGTCTCGGCACGTGCCAGACCGACCTCGGCTTCGGCGGGCCCGGCTCGTCGGTGCTCGAGGTCTGCGGCGGCGACCTTTCGACCGGCACGACCGCGGACGTGTCGCTCTCCGGCGCGGCGCCGTCGGCGGCCGCGTTCTTCATGGTCGGCTTCACGCAGAACCCGACGTCGCTGCTAGGCGGCACGATCATTCCGGTTCCGCCGGCGGTCGTCGTTTCGGCGACGACCGACGCGGGCGGGAGTGTCACGTTGCCGAGCGCCGTCACCGGCGGCGGAGCCACGACGATCTACATGCAGGCCGCGTATCTCGACGCCGGCCAGCCGCAGGGCGTCGGGATCTCGAACGCGGTGCAGGTCGACCTGTTGCCGTAGTCGTATCCAAGCTCGGAGGGCCGCGACGCGCGGCCCTCCGAAGCCGCCTCTAACGCAGCTCCGGCATCCAAGTTTCGTGAACGTGCTCCCATAGGAGCCCGTTCGGCATCCCCTCCGCCTCGCGCAAGAGCGCCGTCGACAACCGCCCCCTCTTCGCGCCGCTCCAGACCTGCCACTCCTCGTAGCTCACGAGGTGAAGCCCCTCGGCCACCGGCCGGCTCGTCACGTTCTGGATCTCGACGGCGAACGAATCGTCGTCGCGCCGCACGCCGTAGGACCGCCGGACCGAGTCGAGAATCTCCTCGCGCGAGCGGCTCTCCCCGCCCGGCGTGACGAGCGTGAAGCTGGGCGACAGCACGTCGGCGAAACGCGCGAACACCCCGTCCTCGTCCGCGACGCTCGCGCGGAACCACTCCTCGAAGAAGACGTGCAGCTCGTCGAGCTCGCGTTGGATGGCTTCCAGCACGGTATTTCCCTTCTCACTGGCGGCGAACGGTCTCCCGGACAACGGCGCATAGGAGTAACGGCAGGGGCCCGGACACGGAAGATTCTTCCACCCGCCGAGAAGCTGACTCCAGGGACTGTAGTGGATCTCCCGATAGCCGAAACCTCCTTAGGTCGGTCCGTCTCCCGCGAGGCGTCCGACCGCTGGAGCTATAGAGAGTATGGAGAAGGAGAGGACCGTCCCGCCGCGGGCGTCGGGGCGCTGTGCGTCCAGCGTGCGGCCGGCACAGGAGCAAGGCGTGTTCGCCGGGTTCCTGGCGCTGGGGTTATTGGCTCTGATCCCGCTCTTGATCTGGGTCGCGCGCGGGGCGGGGGAGCCGGAGTGGAAGCTCTTCTCGGTCGCGGTCGCGCTCGTCTGCCTGGCGTTGCCGCTCTTCCACATGGCGATGCTCGCCTACTTGCTGCTGCGCTTCGGATACCGCACGGAGCCGGGAGCCCCTGGCGGCCTCAAGGTCGACGTCTACGTGACGGCCTACAAGGAACCGCTGTGGCTCCTGCGGCGCACGCTCCAGGCGGCGGTTGCCATCCGCTACCCGCACCGCACGTACTTGCTGGACGACGCTGGACGCAGCGATCTGGCCGGTCTCGCCCGCGAGCTCAACGCGGGGTACCTGACGCGCGAGGACTCGCGCGACCACAAGGCGGGTAACGTCAACGCGGCGCTCGCGCGAACCGACGGCGATTTCATCGCCATCTTCGACGCCGATCACGCGCCGGAGCCGGGCTTCCTCGACCGCACGCTGGCGCCGTTCGAGGATCCCGAGGTGGGCTTCGTCCAGGCGATGGTCACCTTCTCGAACGAGGAGGGGAACGTCTTCGCGCGCGCCTCCGCCGAGACCGCCAAGGACTTCTACAACCTGATCGAGGTGGGACAGGACTGCTGCGGCGCCGCCAGCCTGATCGGGAGCAACGCGGTTCTGCGGCGGGATGCGCTCGAGAGCATCGGCGGCTACAAGCCGGGATTGGCCGAGGACTTGGAGACGTCGATCGCGTTGCACCACCGGGGCTGGCGGTCGGCGTACGTGCGCGAGCCGCTCGCGCCCGGCCTCACTCCGGCGGACTTCGACACGTTCGTGCGCCAGCAGCTCAAGTGGGCGAGCGGGGTCTTCGAGGCCGGCGTCGGCCGTCTGCGGCGGTCGTTCCGGGGGCTGACGGCGCACCAGCGGCTCTGCTATCTCACGCGGTGCACGTACTACCTGATCCCGATCCAGTACGCGCT
>JANQEJ010000080.1 GCA_028278425.1 Planctomycetota bacterium
GCGGTGAAACTCGGCGAACGTCGGGTTCGCCGCGCCCGCTTCGTTCGCGTCGGCGAGCAGAAGCCCGTGCAACACCAGCATCGCGAGCGAAGCCCCGCAGAGGCCGACGGCGCAGAGGCCGAAGACGACGTTCAGCGCGCCGAGGAGCTTGAGCGTGGCGGGCGTCAGCGGCTTCACGGCGCTCAGCATAAGGAAACCGCCGCGCCCGACCGCGAGCGTGGACGTCCGACTCGGTTCAGCCCTCGTGCAGCGGCTCGCCCCGCTGCAGCCTGCGCGCGATCGCGAAGGTCTGCTCGCGCGCGCGCGGCGTCGGGTACTGCGCGGCGATCCACCGCGCGCAGGCCGCGAGGTTGAGGCGCGTCGCGGCGCAGTCGCCGCGGCGTTCGAGGCGGCGCCAGGCAATGTCGATCTCCTGGTACTCGTGGAAGCTCGCGTCCTCGCGCAGGACGGCGGTGGCGAGCGTCGCGAGAAGCTCCGCCGGCGTTCCGCCGGAGGTGAGAGAGCCCCAGGCGAGCTCGGTGGCTTCGTCGACCTGGCTGCGGCCGTCGTACGCGGCGAGCAGCGCCGCCGCGTCGCCCTCGCTCGCCTTCGGGAGCGGAGCCGCGGGGACGTTGAGGAAGCGGTCGAGGTACACTGACATCGCGCCGTCGAGCACGGCGCGGAAGAGCTCGGGCGAAGGCACGCGCCGCATCCCCTCGGCTACCGCGTTCGCGTAGGTCAGCGTGTGGTGCACCGTGTCCCAGTCGCGGAACTCGTTCGCCGTCCCGAAGTGCAGCACGCGCCGGACGCCGGCGAGCACGACGGCTTCCGCGAGCGCGACGGGCGATCCGCCGCCTTCGAGCGCGTCCATCAGCGCGGCGACGGCGCGCGCGGGCTCCTCGCCGAGCAGGATCTCGACGAGGACGTCCTCGTCGATCGGGCCGTCCGCGCCGTCTCGCCAGACGTCCGGCAGACGTCGCTCGGCGTCCTCGACGAGGGCGGCCACGTCGACCGGGCGCCGCCAGGCGGAGGTCTCCTCCATGCGCTCCATCCGGACGAGCTGCGGGACGAGCGACGTGAAGAGCAGCGCGATCAGCTCCGGCTCGTCTCCGAAACGGTCGGCGAGCTCCGCGCACTTCACCGCGAAGTCGAGCGTGTGCCCGATGTCGGCGTAACGGTGGTCCGTACACGCGGCCAGCACAGCGTCGAGCGCCGCGGCGGCGCCGTGCTCCGCGGTGATCGTCGCGAGCACGCGCTCGGCGCCGTCCTCGTCGCGCACCTCGACCGTCTCGCGGAACCAGGCGCGGAGGCCCGCGCGCGTCCGGTCGCTGCCGGTCAGCGCGGGGAGCGGGCGCCGCGGCGGCTGGTCGGCCATCTCGTTCGCGACGCGGGAGCACGCGTGCACCAGCGCGCGCGGGCGGTCCGCCTCGTCGATCGCCGGGAGCACGTTCGCCATCGCCGAGAGGATCGAGAGGCCGGCGCCCCAGCCGCGCTCGCGCTCCGTGGCTCCGAACCGCGCTGTCAGCGCGATCTGTTCCACCGGATCGATCCCGGCGTCGAAGTGCTCGATCACGGCCTTGGCGGTGACGAGACTCAAGCGGTCCTCGAGGCCGCGCCTCAGCCGCTCGAGCCCGTGCGCGCGCGCGTCGCGCTCGGGCCGCGTCGGATCGACGAACACCTCGCCGTTCTCGACGACGACGCGGTAGCCGTCCACGTCGTCGGCCCAGGGGTCGAGCGTCGCGCCGCACGTGACGTCGAAGCGCGCGTGGTGCCAGTGGCAGTCGAGCAAGCCGTCGTGCACGTCGCCCTGGTGCAGCGGAAAGCCCATGTGCGGGCAGCGGTTGTCCAGCGCGAAGAACGCGCCGTCGTGCCAGAGGACGAGCACCGGCGCGTGACCGATCTGCACGACCTTCATGCCCTTCTCGCGGATTTCGTCGGCGCTGCCGGCGGAAACTAGGTTCGTCATGACGAAATCTTAGCGCGTCACCGGAGCGGGCATTTCCGCGACCATGTCCACGCGTCGCGCGAAGTGGAGGAGCGGCTCGCCCTCCGGCGTGGGGAGACCGGCCGCCGCGATCATCGTGTCGGTGACGATCTCCGCCTCGGCCGGCTGGAGCGGCCACGGGTCGTGCTCGATGTCGGCGCGGAGGAGCCCCCGCCTCGCGAGCGCGTACAGGCAGTAGCGCTCGGTCAACCAATGATCGAGCGAGGCCGGCTCCGCCGGCCGCGCGGGACCGGATTCCAACCCAGCAGGGACGGGCATTGCTTGATGCTCTTCCGGTTGAAGCGCTTCGGTCGGCGAAATTGACGGGACAGTGGGAATCAAGACTCACTTCTGTCAGTGAAGGAGATGAAACGCGCCAGTCTTTTATGAATGATATCAAAGGATTTCTCGCTCAGATCGTTGGTGAGCTTAAAGGGATGAAACCTCAGGCCGGATTTCAACAAAACATGGTCCAACACGATAAATCCGGCGGGGAAGCTTTTGGAACCTGTCCGAAATGTAGCTCTGAGGTTCGCCAAGGTCCCAAGGGTTACTTCTGTATCAAATGTTCGGTTTTTATTCCGAAAAAGGTGGCTCGGCGAGCGGTGAGCGAGCGGATGGCGAAGGCACTTCTCACCGAAGGGCGAACAAAACCGATTAAAGGATTTAAAAGTAAAGAAAACAAAGAATTTCAAGCGGCTCTCAAACTTGACGATGAGGGAAACGTCGTTTTTGACTTTCAGAAGCCCGATTCTCTCGGCCCTTGTCCGGCTTGCCAAAAACCCGTTCGAGCCCGTAAAGATTTTTATACTTGTGATTCAGGGCGTGAATGTCCCTTCTATCTTTCAAAGCTTTTCAAAGGGTTTGAAATTAATGACGAAATTGTGAAAGAGCTTCTTGAAACCGGGAAAAGCCCAGTTATCCAGGGTGGTCATTCAGACGGGCAAGGCGGGAATCCATCGGGCCATCTCGAATGGAAAAATTCCGGAATTGAAATCATTTCGAGCAACAGAAGCGAAGGGAATCAACGGATGGGACCCTGTCCCAAATGTGGGTCTTGGGTGGTGAAAAGGAGCAAAACCTTCAAATGTCAGGATTGTTCTTTTGCGATTCAAGCGAAGATCGCCGGCCGTCCGATCCGTGACTTCGAGGTCGAAGAACTCCTTGAAAAAGGCCGAACCAGAAGACTTTTCGGATTCAGAAAACGCTCGGGACAGGTGTTCAAGGCAGCTCTGACGATCGATCCGGAATACCAGATTGGTTTTGACTACACGAAACGAGATGATGACGAGCCCGAGCCGATCCCGCCGGGTGCGCC
>JANQEJ010000092.1 GCA_028278425.1 Planctomycetota bacterium
GCCCCGTGCCCGCCATGCCTAGCTCCTCTTCCAGCCGAATCGGCTTTGCGTTCCTCGCGCTCGCGCTGACCTCTTGCACGCGCATCGAGGACCCCGACGCCACCGTCGAGCCGGCCGCACCGCCGCCTCCCGGCTTCTCGCCGACGCAGGACGTCGTCGTCCCGCCCAACGACTTCCTGATCCTCTCGTGCAGTCTCGGCTGCTCGTCCGGCGCCGCGGGTCAAGTCGGCTGCGCCGTTCAAGACGTCTTCGCCAACGGCGACGTCCGCGTCACCTTCACGAAGCCGGTCGACCCGAGCTCGCTCTCCACCTTCAGCTTCCAGGTCGTCGAGGTCGGCACGGGCAAGACTCCGGCGGCGTCGCGGTTCGTCGATCCCGCGCAACCGCGGACCGTCGTGTTCCGGCCCCTGGTCACCTTCGACTCGGAGGGGAATCCCGTCTTCGGGCTGGAGCAGGGCTCGACGTACACGATCACGCTCCCCGGCGTCGTCGACGATCCCGCGGGGCCCTTCGTGACCGCCCTGGACGGGACTCCGAACAAGCGCCGGATGCAATGCGACGTCAACGCGTCGCTCGGAATCCTCGACCCCGTGCCCGGCCCGCCCGCGGTCTCGGTGACCGTCGACAAGGTGACGGCGTACGACCCGGTGACGGGTCTGCCGAGCGCGTTCGACTTCGGCGTTCCGGCCGACGGCGCGGTGGACGTGTTCCGTTTCACCGACATTTGCTTCGCGTTCGGCGAACTCATGAACCCCGCCACGCTCGTCAACCCGGTCACCGGCCTCTCGAGCACGATCGAGGTGCGGATCGATCCGGACGGCGTCACCGCGGACCCGAGCGACCAGCAGGCGATCGCGGGCACGTTCTCGATCACGCTCGACCAGGACGACTTCCGGACGCTGGTGACCTTCGACCCGCTGCTCCCCCTGCCCTCCGCGGGCTCGGATCCGGTGAACAAGCGCAAGATCGTCGTCTCGCTGTCGCCGGCGATCACCGACCTCGCGGGGAACGCCCTGACCAACCCGGGCGAGATCAGCTTCACGCCCGAGGTCGTTGCCTTTGACGAGATCCTGGCCGTGGAGAGCTTCCAGGGCGCCGCGAACCAGGACGTCGAGGCGTCGAGCGCGGCGTGGGGCGGCGGCCTGCTCGTGCCGGGTCCGGGCGGCGGCTCCGGACGGCTGGGCTCCCTGGTCGTCCCCGCCGGCGAGGTCGTCACGCTGAACACCGACTTCGAGGACTTCTCCGGTATCGCCGACCCGGCGATCTTCCAACCGGCGAGCGTCATCGACGCGGTCTTCGACGGCTTGAGCTTCACCGTTCCGCCGGTGACCGACGGGATCTTCCCGTTCGCGACCGTCCGTGTCGAAGCGGGCGGACGGCTACGGCTCGAGGGTTCGCAGCCCGCGCGCCTCTTCGCCCGCGGCCAGCTTACGGTCGACGGCGTGCTCGACGCGTCCGGCGGCGACGCCGGGGTCCATCCGGACGCCGAGATCTTCGGCGCCGTGGCTCCGGCGCCGGGTCCTTCCGGCGGGCGGGGCGGCGATGGAGGCCGGCTGCCGACGTGGATCAACTTCGAGGGAACTCCGGGAACCGTCGTGCCCCCTCCGCCCCAGCCGCCGGCGCCGACCCTGCCCGAGCTCAACGGCCAGGCCGGCACGGGCGTGCCGGACAACTTGCTCGCTCCGACCGGCGCGTTCGGCGCGGGCGAGGGCGGCCTCGCCTGGCCGCAGTCGGTGCCGGACGACCCGTCGACTCCGGCGTTCGACGAGTCGACCGGCCACCTGCCCGTCGACCCCACCGACATCAGCGGCGTCTTCTTCGACCTCATCCTGATCTGCCAGACGAAGATGAAGGGCGGCGTGGGCGCCGGCGGCGCGTTCGGGCTCGACGGCGGGGACGGGACGAACCTGCCGGTCGTGCCCGCCGGGCTGCCCGCGCCGGAGCCGCCGGGCGTGCAGGGCGGATCGGCCTCCGACTTCGCGCTCGGCATCGGGAGCGACCCGACGAGCCCGCCGCGGCTGCTCGATCCCGAAGCCGGTTTCCTTCACGGCGCGCCCGGCGGCGGTGGCGGCGGGAGCCACGTCCAGGGAACGATGACCAACGGTCAGGTGTTCTTCGATTGCCAGATCGTCTTCGGCGGGGGGCCCGCGAGCATCGTCTCGTACACGCAGCACTCGAGCGCCGCCGGCGGCTCCGGCGGCGGCGGTCTTCAGGCGCAGGCCGGGCGGGGCATCCTGCTCGACGGCGTCGTCGACGTGGGCGGCGGCACGGGTGGAAGCGAGGAGCCGGGCGGGTTTTCCGAGGTGACCGCCGGCGGCGGCGGAGCCGGCGGCGGCGCGCTCCTCCAGGCGCCCCAGGTCGCGATCGCCAACGTCCCGGGACGCGTCGACGTCTCCGGCGGCGACGGCGGGGTCGGGAGCGGCGGTTCCCTGGGCGGCGCGGGCGGCGCGGGCCTCCTGCGTTTGGAGACCTTCCCGCCCCTGCTCGACGTCGTCCAGGAAGCGGACAAGGTCCTCCCCGATCCGTCCGAGCTCGCCACCGTCGGCGCCACGCCGGACGACGTGATCAGCATCGGCCAGTGGACGCCGATCCAGGTCGGTCCGGCGGCGCTCAACGGCGCCCAGTCCTGCTGGTTGCAGCCGCCGGGGAACTTCTTCCTGCTCGAGTTCCTCGACGACGATCCCGTCGAGCTCGGCTGGGACATGAAGCTCCTCCTCAACCCGCCAAGCCTCGGCGAGGTCTCTTTCCGCGGCGACAACGGGTTCTTTGGCTCGCCGCTCGAGGTGATCCTGGGCAACGACCTCGGCGCTTCTCCGGTCGTCATTCGCTTCCAGGGAGCGCGTTCCGTCCAGCCGATCGCCGACTACTGCGACGTGCAGCTCGCGGGGGCCGGAGCGGAGATCGCGCCCGGATCCCTGACCGGCTGGGTCGAGCATCCGGCGGAGCTGAACGCCTACTTCGCGAACCCCGGGTTGCGCCCGAACATGGTCCGGTTCCAGATCGTGTTCGACACGACGCAGTCGACCTTGAGCGCGATCACGGGGGTCTCGGAGCTCAGCTTGAGGCTGCTGCCCGACTGACGCTCAGCGGTGAGCCCGCGCCTCTTCGAGGCCGGTGCGCAGCAGTTGGAACGCGTCTTCGACGTCGTCGGCGATCGGCTGCTCGAGTCCGGCGGCGAGCTCCTCCGCGCGCGCGAGCGCCGCCTTGGCTTCGGCCGGTTCCTCGGCGCGGACGTGGATGAGTCCGCGCTGCAAAGCCATCGCCGTCGCCAGCTCGAGGTGGACGGCGGACGTCTTGGCGAGCTCCGCGAGTGGCTCTTCGAAGGGCCCCAGGATCGCGAGGGCCTCGGGGTAGAGACCGGACCGTCCGAACGAGTCGGAAGCGTCCAGCGCGCCGATCACGGAGTACGGCGACGCCATGCCCTCCGCCTCGACGCGATCCGCGACCGCCGCTTCGATCAGCTCGACGCCGCGATCGGTCTCGCCCAGGATCAGGTGCGCCTTGCCGAGACAATTGCGCACGCGGAAGAACGTGCTCCGTTGCGCCGGATCCCTGGGATCCAACTCCGCCATCAAGGGCTCGAGCAGCGCCTTCGCCTCGGCCCCCTTGGCCTGGTAGATCGCGACCTCGGCGGTTCGCAGGCGAAGCGTCGTGATCCTGAGGTCTCCGCTCGGGTAGTGCAGCTCCGCCAGCTTGATGGCTTCCCGGTAGCTGGCCTCGCTCTCCTCGAAGCGATCGTAGATCAAGTGGCACGAGCCCAGGGAGGAGAGCGAGCCGATCACCATCGGGTGGCTCGCGTCGAGGTTCGCGCGCGCCCACTCGAGCACGGCGCTGGAGAGCTCCTGGACCTCTCCGAACCGGCCGAGCGTCATCAGCGTTCCGGCGAGGTCCATCCGCGCGTCCCACGTGTGGTACTGATCGGGACCGAAGGCCGCCTCGCAGATCTCCACCTGCTCGCGGCGCAGCGCGAGCGCGCGCTCGAGCTCGCCGGTGGCGGTCAGCGCCTCGGACAGGTGACCGATCGCCGTCTTCATCCGGTGCGGCTCGTCGGCGTGCGCCGCGCGCAGGAGCGGCCACGCGTCGGAGAGCTCCGCGATCACGGCGTCGAAGCGACCCTGGCTGAGCCGCAGGCCGGCGAAGGCCACCTTGGCCTGCAAGGTGCGCGGGTCGGCTCCGCCGAAGACGCGCGCGTGCTTCGCGAGCGCGTCCTCGAAGACGTTCTCGGCCGCCGCGAGGTCGGGGACGTTGACGAGCGCGGTGCCTAGGTCGAGCAGCAGGCCGAGAACGCGCTCGTCTTCCGCGCCGTAGCGCGGCTCGCCCTCGGCGAGAAGCTCCTTCACCGCGTCGCGTGACTCCGCCGCGCGTCCCATCTGCCCGAGGAGCGAAGCCCGCAGGCGTCGCGCGTCGTAGCCGATTGGCTCGCGGAGCATGCCCGCCTTCTCCATGTCGGCGAGGCTCGCCTCGACGCGCTCGAGCGCACGCGTGGGCTCGCCCAACGTGGAGAGCGACTGCGCGACGAAGAACCCGAGCTGCCCGCGGCCGCGCGGGTGGTCGGGCAGGTGCTCCCGGATGTCGTCGCCGAGCTCGAGCACGACGTCGCGCAGGAGCACGTCGCGCCCCTGCGCCGACGCCTGCGGCGCGCGGATGACGCCGGCGAGGACCGCCGCGACGCGATCGGACTCCTCGCGCGCGGCTTCGGCCGCGGCGAGGCGCTCCTCGGCAAGCCGCCCCTGCGCGCGCGCCTCGCGCCACCCGAGCGAAACGCCGACCGCGGTGGCGACGAGGGCGAGCGCGCCGACGCCCGCGGCGGCCGCGACCGCCGGGTGGCGGCGCACGTACTTCCGCGCGAGATAGATCGAGCTCGGCGGCCGGGCGGTGATCGGCTCGTTGGCGAGGAAGCGCTCGACGTCGCCGGCGAGCTCCTGAACGGTCGCGTACCGCCGCGCGCGGTCTTTCTCGAGCGCCTTCCGGACGATCGTCTCGAGGTCGCCGGCGAGCGTCCGGTCGACCTGCCCGAGCGGCGCGGGCTCCTCTTCCGCGATCCGGCGCAGGCATTCGGGGAGCGGACGCCCCTCGAACTCGATCGGCCGGCGGCCGGTGAGCAGCTCCTGCAGGAGCACGCCGAGCGCGTAAACGTCGGCGCGCGTGTCGATCTCGTCGGAGCGGCCGGCGGCCTGCTCCGGGCTCATGTACTCGAGGGTGCCGACGATCTGGCCCATCGACGTCAGGAGGCTCGCGGCGCGCAGGTCCTCCCCCGCGGCGCGCGCGACGCCGAAGTCGACGAGGTGAGGCTCCCCGCGCTCGTCGACGAGCACGTTGCTCGGCTTGAGGTCGCGGTGGACGACGCCCTTCTGGTGCGCGTGCGCGACGCCCGCGCAGACCGCGTTGAAGAGGCGCAGCCGTTCGCGTCGCGGCGGGCGCTCGGCCTCGACCCAGGCGTCGAGCGGGCGCCCGCGGACGAACTCGAGCACGAGGTACGGATGCGGCGCGGCGCCGAAGTCCGCGCGGCCCGCGTCGAGGATGCGCGCGATGCGCGGGTGATCGAGGCGCGACAGGAGCTCGACCTCGAGCTCGAAGCGGCGCAGCGCCTCGCCGCCGGCGAGCCAGGGCTTCAGCACCTTGACCGCCACGTCGCCCCGCGGGTGAGCGCGCTCGCCGAGGAAGACGGTGCTCATGCTCCCCGCGCCGAGCAGACCGCGGATCGCGTAGGGACCCACCTTCTCCGGCGGCGGATCGGGCCAGGGGCCGAGCGACGCCTCGAGCGCGCTCCGCAGGCGGTCGGGCTCGACGGTCCAGGCGTCCAGCGGGTGCTCCTCGCGCTCGGCGCAGCGCAGGAGCTCCTCGCACTCGGCGCGCACGTCCTCGTCGGGCTCGGCGGCGAGAAGGCGCGCACGCTCCGCGGCCTCGGCGCCGAGCGCGCGCGCGAAGAGCGCCTGCACCGCGTCCGCGCGACTCACGCCTCTCCGGCCTCCAGCGCGCGGATCAACCAGGCGCGCGCGAAGCGCCAGTCGCCGTCCACCGTCCGCGGCGAGATCTCGAGCAGCGGCGCGATCTCTTCGCCGGTGAGCCCGGCGAAGAAACGCAGCTCGACGACGCGCGCGGCGCGCGGGTAGGCGCGCGCGAGCCCGACCAGCGCCTCGTCGAGGGCGAGCACGTCGAGCTCGAGGCCTGGCTCCTCCGCGCTCGCGTCGGCGAGCTCGACGCGCACCAGATCGCCGCCGCGCTTGCGCGCGTCGCGCCGGCGCGCGTGATCGATCAACACCTGCCGCATCGCCTTCGCACACGCCGCGAAGAAGAGCCCGTCGTCCGGCCACGTGTCGCGGTCGTCGCGCGCGAGCCGCAGCCACGCCTCGTGCACGAGCGCCGTCGGCTGGAGCGTGTGGCCGGCGCGCTCGCGTCCCATGGAGCGCGCGGCGAGGTCGCGCAGGACCTCGTAGAGCGCGGCCGTGACGTCGTCGGTGTCCCTCGGCCTCTCGGGCTTGGTTCGCGACATCGCGTTCCATTGTACGTGGGTCTACGCCTCGCGGGCGCGTTCCGGGGCTCGGCGGAACCGTCGCGGCGGGCCGAAAAGAAAACGGGAAACCGCTGCGCCGCTTCGCGCCGTTTTGCGCAGAGTCGTTGGAAGTCCGCGACTTCCCTCCGCACGGACCCTCGCCCCCACGCAGATCCATGAAGCTCCTTCCCTTCGCGCTCGGACTCGCCCTCGCCCTTCCGGCCGCCGCCCAATCGACGATCAACGTTCCGCAGGATCAGCCGACGATCCAGGCCGCGATCGCGGTCGCCGTCAACGGCGACACGGTGCTCGTCGCTCCCGGCGTCTACAACGAGCAGATCGACTTCCTTGGCAAGGCGATCACGGTGCGCTCGTCCGGCGGTGCCGACGTGACGACGATCGACTCGCTCGGCGCGACGGCCTGGCTCGACTTCCCCGACGGCGCGGTCGTGCGGATGATCAACGGCGAGGGACCGGCGTCGGTGCTCGAGGGCTTCACCGTCACCGGCGCGAACGGTCCGGCCAGCCCGGGCGACTGCGGGATCTGGTGCGACGGGCTCTCGCCGACGATCAAGGACTGCATCGTGCGCGACAACAACGGCGGGCTCGGCGCCGGGATCGCGGGGAACGCGCTCATCGAGAATTGCGAGATCAAGGACAACAGCTCGATGCCCTACGGCGACGGCGGCGGGCTGCGCGGCCAGCCGACCGTGATCGACTCGGTGATCTCCGGGAACCGCAGCGGCGGCCTCGGCGGCGGCATCTACGCGACCGGGCCCTGCCTGATCACCGGGACGCTGATCTTCGCGAACATCGCCGGCAACGGGGCCGACGGCTACTCGGGCGGCGGCGTTTTCGGTCCGGCGACGCTCGATCGTTGCGAGATCAGCCGCAACTCGGCCCACCACTGGTTCTCCGGCGGCCCGCCGGACACGATCGGCACCGCGGTCGACGGCGCCGTCGCGATGACGCACTGCACGGTCTCCGAGAACTTCATCGAGGGCGGCGCGGTGCCCGGCGAGCCCTCCGGCGCGCTCAAGAACGTCGGTACCGCCAAGAACTGCATCTTCTGGAACAACGAGGCCGCCGAGGTGGCGGTGGGCTCCGCGACCGCGGTCTCCTACTCGATCGTCGCCGGCGGGTACCCCGGGATGGGCGTCCTCTCGAGCGATCCGCTCTTCACGGACCCCGCGATCAACGACTTCACCCTGCAACCGCTCTCACCGGCGATCGACGCGGGGGATCCGACCTCGCCCCTCGACCCCGACGGGACGCGGGCCGACATGGGCGCCTACTTCTTCCCGAAGTTCCCCGCGACGTTCACCGTTCACAACGGCTCCGGCGCAAACCCCGTGAGCTACGCGACGGCCGTCAACCCGGTGATCGGGACGACGTGGACGGCAACGGTGGACATGACGCTGCACGCGCCGACCGCCAACTTCGCCGGGGCCGTGGGCGTGCTCCTGCCCGGCGCCGTCCTGCCGACGGCCTTCGGCGAGCTGCTGCTCAACCCGCTCGCCAACCCCGTCGTCCAGGTCTTCCTCGCCCCGGTCGGGAGCACGACGACGATCCAGGTGGCGATCCCGAGCGACCCGGCGCTCTTCGGAGTCACGGTCTACACCCAGGGGCTGGCCGGCGGGCCGGGGCTGGTCGAGCTGGCCAACGCGATCGATCTCTTCCTGGGGAGCTAGTCGCTTCCACAGCCTGTTCACACGCTTTCCACAGGCTACGCACAAGAGCCCCCCTGTCGCCGCCCCTCGGGTGAGGCATACTCCCCGCGCTTCCCGTCGTGTCCCCTGTCGAACGCGTGTCCCCGAGCCGGCGAGCATGACCACCGACAGCGATTTCCGTCGTCCTTCCCGCGAAGAACCTTCGTCCCGAACCAGCACCGTCGACCCGCCTGCGACGCGAATCGAATCGGTCGACGCGGAGCGCTTTCTCGCTCTGCTCCTCTCCCGACGACGCCTTGAGCGCGTTCCGGTCGCCCATGGGCGGAAGGGACTGATCGATCCGGTACGACGGATCATCTTTCAACTAGAAGACGGCGCCTGAGGCAATCGTCTTCTAGCTGGCCAGCACGCCGTTGAGCGCCTTGAACCGCCGGCGCTCGAAGGTGTGCAGCCAGAGGTACTCCCGCAGGCTCGGCTTTCTCAGATCGCGATCGTCGCTACGGACTTGGTGCGTCTTCCCGGTCGCGGTGCGCAGGAGCACGACTTCATCGCGAACCGCTTCAACGATCCAGAACTTGTCGACGACGTAGGTGTAGGTGTCACCCCCCTTGGCGGGATGCACGCCGTACGCGCGCGGCCCCGGCCGAGTGCTGTGCTTCTGCATGCGGTAAACCGCGATGTCACCGGGAGAAAAACGCATCGCTCTGACGATTCATCCTAGGACGCTTCACGCGAGAACGCACCGGGTTCCCCCGAGCTTTGCCGGCCAATCGCCCCAACGCTGCCAAGAAAGGGGGCTCTCTCCCAGAACGGCTGCCTTCGCGCGATCTTCACGGTGGGTTGGCAGACGGTTGACGCGCGTCGGCTATCCCGGCGCTCCTTGAACGGCCAAACGCGCAACACCGCCCGGGAGTTCGACCTCGCCGTCCTCGTGTGCGGGCTCCTCGTGATCGCTTACGCCACGCTGGCGGGGATCAGGCTCTTCTCGGCCGACGGCTCCGAAGTCCAGGCCGCGAGTCCCCTCCCGGGAGCAACCGAAGCGACTACGCCGAAGGCCAAGGCAGCGAGTACGTCTTGACGAACGTCATCCCCTTGACCGCCTCGACGACGCCCTCCTTGACCCCGAGCCCCGAGTCCTTCACGCCGCCGAACGGCGCGGACTCGAGGCGCCAGCCGGGCACCTGGTTCACGTTGACCGACCCGGTGCGGACTTCGCGCACGACGCGCAGCGCGCGGTCGAGGCTCTTCGTGACGACGCCGGTCGCGAGGCCGTAGTCCGTCGCGTTCGCGAGCGCGATCGCGTCGTCGACGTCGCGCACCGCGAGGATCGGCGCCAGCGGCCCGAAGGCCTCCGTGCACACCATCTCCGTCGTGCGCGGGACGTCGGCGAGCACGGTGGGTTGCACCAGCGCGCCGTGGCGCTCGCCTCCGGCGAGGACGCGCGTGCCGTCGGCGACGGCCTGCCGCACGACGCGCTCGAGGCGGATCGCCGCCTCCTCGTCGATCACGGTGCCCACGCGCGTCTCGGGCGCGGTCGGGTCGCCGCAGACGTAGTCGGCGGTGCGCGCGACCAGGCGCTCGGTGAAGTCGGCGAGGATGGGTTCGTGCACGAGCAGCCGCTTGACGGCGGTACAGGCCTGGCCGGAGCTCCGGAACGCACCCTCGGCAGCGAGCGTCACCGCCAGGTCGAGATCCGCGTCGTCGAAGACGATCAGCGGCGAGTTCCCGCCGAGCTCGAGCACGAGCTTCTTGAAGCCGGCGGTCGAGGCGATGCGCTTGCCGACGGCGACGCTGCCCGTGAACGCGACGAGCTCGACGCGCGGGTCGCGGATCAGCGGCTCGACGACGGTGTCGATCGGCCCGACGAGCGTGCTGAGCCGCGCCGGCGGGAGGCCGGCCTCGTAGAGCAGCTCGGTGAACCGCAGCGCGGTGAGCGGCGTCTTCTCCGACGGCTTCAGGATCACCGGCGCGCCGGCCGCGATCGCCGGCGCGACCTTGTGCGCCACCTGGTTCAGCGGCCGGTTGAACGGCGTGATCGCCGCGACCAGGCGTAGCGGTTCGCGCACGGTAAGGACCTTGCGCGCTTCGCCCTTGGCCGTGACGTCGGCGGAGAAGACCTGCCCGTCGTCGCGCAGCGCCTCCGCCGCCGCGAAGCGCAGGACGTCGCGCGTGCGCGCGACCTCGTTCGCCGTCTCGTACGCGGCGAGCCCGGTCTCGGAGAGGATCAGGTCGGCGAAGTCGCCGGCCCGTTCGGCGAGCAGGCTTGCGGCGCGCTCGAGGATCTCGAAGCGCTCGTGCCGCGTCGGCGGCTCGCCGGCGGAAAGCGCCGCGTCGATCGCACACTCGAGCTCGGCCGGACCGACGAGACCGACCGTTCCGGTGAGCGAACCGTCGTAGGGATGGAAGACGTCGAGCTTCGCGCCGCTGGAAGCGGGGACGCCGGCGACGAAACTGGCGAGATCGAGACCCTGAACGGGAGCGGGCATGCGGTGAGGTTACCGGCGCGACACGCCGCCCCGCACGACCTACTCGAGAACGACCTCCACCCTCGTCGTCCCGGCGGCTTCGATCACGACTTCGCCCGCGACGGGCGCGAAGCCGGCGCCCTCGAAGGCGTACGCGTACGTCCCGGGGCGCTGTGCGCGTGGCTCGAAGGACTCGACGGCGCCGGCCTCGGCGAAGAAGAGGGTGTTCCGAAACGTCGGATCCTCCCCGAGCGGCCCCATCTCGAAGCCGATCCGGCCGACCGGCTGGCCGACGAGCGCGTCGGGGAAGCGCAGGTCGAACCGCACGCGGCCGCCGCGCTCGAGAACCAGGAGCGAGTGCGACTCGTCGCCGGGCGCGACGACGACCGCGTCGCCCGACGGGAGGTAGTCGCCGCCGTGCGGCCGCGCCTGGAGGCGGTAGGGCCCGGCGGGCAGCTCGAGCGCGAGGACCTCGCCGCCCGCGACCAGCGCGTCGTCGGAGAGCCAGCGCCCGCGGCCGATGCCGGTCTCCCGCGAGATCAGCCCGACGTAGAGCGGCGCCGCGGCGTCGAGACCCGCCGGCACCGACACGCGAAGCGTGCCCGGGTCGCGCGCGGCGGACGGGCGCAGCACGAGCCGCAGGTCGTAGTGGTACTCGTCCGCGCGGACGTCGATCACGCCGAAGGCGGGCTCGAAACCCGGGGCGCCGGCGTCGACGCGCACCGTCTCGCCCGGCGTCACCTCGTAGGTGCGCTCGCTCCCGATGTGGACGCCGCGCGTCCAGCCGCCGCTCTCGTCGTTCTCGTAGTAGTCGGCTTGGCGGATCGCGTCCCGTTGCGCCGCGCTCAGGTCGCCGTGCGTCAGGCCGAGCCGCGCGTCCTCGACGAGCTCGCCGCGCGGATCCTCGGCGCGCACGTTCAGCACGTGCCACGTGACCTCGATGCGGAGGTCCCGCGCGTCGGTGAAGTGCGGCCCGCGGTGCGACTCCTCCAGGACGGCGGAGGTCGTTCCCTCGAGCGCGAAGACGTACGGCCCGGGCTCGAGGCCGCCGATGCGGAAGCGGCCGCGCGCGTCGGTCGTCGCCACCCCGCCGGGGATTCCGCGCCTGCCGCGGATGAGCCCGTCGTCGGAAACGGGTCCGCCGAGCACCGCGTTCTTCACGCCGCGCTTCCAGTCCTCCGTCCCGTCCGCGCGGATCGCGTAGAGGCGGAGCTCGGCCGCCGGCTCGCCGTTCGGCAGAGCGACGACGCCGCTGAGCTCTCCCGCGCTTCGAAGCACCAGGTCGGGGAGGTCGAACGGCCCCGCCGCGGGTACGGCGATCGGACCGTCGTGCTTCGCCAGCCCGACCGCCGCGCGCCACGCGGAGAGCCGCCACCTCCCCCCGGCGAGCTCGTCGAGCTCGTAGGCCCCGTCCGCGTCCGTGTGCGTCGCGTGCGATTCGCCGTCGCCGTCCATCCGGCTCGCGACGACGCGCGCGCCTTCGACCGGCTCGCCGTCGGAGCCCAGCACGCGACCGCGCGCCGGCGCCGGAAGGTCGAGGCGGAGCTCCCCGTCCGGTCCTTCGGGCACGGTGAACCGGCCCGACCGCGGGCCGCTTCGCTCGGGCGGCGCGTGTACGTCCGCGCGCGCGGGCGACGCCGAGGCGGGCGGCGCGGGATCCGCGCGCGTCGCGGCTTCGAAGCTCGAGCCCGCGAGGAACCACCGGCCGGCGATCACGAGGACGACCACCAGGACCCCGGCCGTCAGAAGGGCGGTTCGCAGCGCGGTCATGGCGTGAGCCTCTAGTCGCGCGGTCCGTCCGCGGCTACCGCCGCGCGCTCTCGAACGCCGCGAGCTGCCCCCCCACCGTGCCCTCGAGGTCGAACTCCGCCTCGACCTTCTCGCGCCCGCGGCACGCCATCGCGAAGGCGGCGTCCGGGTCGGCGTGGACGCGCTCGAGCGCGGCGGCGAGGGCGTCGACGTCGGCGTGCTCGACGAGCACGCCGGTCTCGCCGTCGACGACGAGCTCAGGGATGCCCGACACGCGCGTCGCGATCACCGGCCGGCGGTGCGCGAGCGCCTCGATCAGGACGGTGGGGATGCCCTCGGTGCGGCCGGTCGAGTCGTAGGTGCTCGGGACGACGAGCACGCTCGCGCGCTCCGTCGCGGCGGCGACCTCCTCGTAGGGCCGCGGCCCGTGGAAGCGCATCGAGCCGTCGAGGCCGAGCTCCTTCGCGAGCGCCTCGAGCTCCTCCCGCATCGGGCCGCCGCCGAGCAGGTCGCAGCTCCACTCGCCGAGCTTCGGCCCAGCCGCGGCGAGCGCGCGCAGGAGGACGTGAACGCCCTTGCGCTGCTCGAGCGAGCCGACGTAGAGCAGCCGGAACGGCTCCGTCGCGGGCGCGTCGAGCGGCGCGAGGCTCTCCGTGTCGACGCCGACGTGGTTGACGAGGAACCGCTGCTCGCGCAGCGCCGGCACCCTCTCCTTGAGGAAGCGCTCGTTGTACTCGCTGATCACGCGCACGAACGCCGCCTCGCCGAGCTTCTTGTCGAGCATCGCCTGCGTGCGGAAGATGTCGTGCGCGTGGCAGCTCACGCTGTACGGCACGCCGGCGAGGCGCCGCACGATCCAGCCGCACGTCCCCGGGTGCGTCGCGAACTCGCCGTGCAAGTGGTCCGCGCCCCAGTCGGCGAGCTCGCGCGCGATCACCGTGCACTTCGGGAGCAGCACGAACGACTTCAGGAGCCACACCGGATGGCGCGCATAGCCGCGGATCAACGCCGCGACGACGCCCGCGATCACGAGCGGCCGCGTGACGAACGTCGCGAGGAAGCGCGCGAGCACGCCGGGGCTCGCGTACGGCACGTAGCGCGACAGGTCGATCGTCTTCCGCGCGAAGTCGTGCAGCACCTCGCCTTCGCGGAAGCGCGTCAGGTGATACAGCCGCACCTCGTGCCCGCGCCGCGCGAACTCGACGACGTCGCGGTACACGAAGGTCTCGGTGACCTTCGGGAACTCGGTGACGACGATCGCTAGGCGCATCCCATCGCCTTTCGCGCGTGCCGCACCGCCTGGCGCACGAGCGTCATCGGCCCGAGCACGAGCCACCAGTAGTAGTTGCCGGAGAAGAGCCCGAGCTTTGCGCGCAGCGCGAGCGTGTCCGCCGCCGCCCAGCGCCAACCGAACGGGCGGTCGCCGCTGTAGACGCGGCTGATGACGCGCGGGTCTTCCTCCGGCCGGTTCTCGCCGCGGCCGGCGGTCGTCTCGGCGAAGCCCGCCTCGAGCGCCAGCTCGCGGGCGCGGTCGTGGACCTCGTTCTCGGGCCAGCAGAAGACCTCCACCTCGCGGCCGAGCAGCTCCGAGAGCTCGGTCTTCGAGCGCGTCAGCGTCGCGAGGACGCGCGACTCGTACTCCGCCTCGGACTCCGAACCTTCCGGCCGCCACTCGCGCGCGACGAGCGCGCCGCCGCTCTCGCGGACCTCCGCCTCCGGCACGACCGGCTCGCGGTACCAACCCGCCTTGTTCCCCGGCGTCGCGCGCCACTGCACCCAGGCGTGCTTGCGCCAGTTCTTGCCGTTCAGGCGATCGACCACGCGCGGGCCGGTGGGAACGCGCCCGTGGTCGGTGCCGTGGGCTTCGATCGCGACCAAACCGGATGCGTCCATCCGGCGCAGCTCGCCGCGGTTCAAGTAGCCGTCCCAGCGAAGCCCGTCCGGAGCCCCGTCGGCCAGCGTCGGCCGGGGCTCCTCCCCCTCTTCGATGAAGTCGAGCGAGACGAAGACCGTCGCCGGCGCGCCGTGGCGCTCGAGCAGGGGAAACGCCGCGACCCAGTTGTCGAGATACCCGTCGTCCAGCGTGATCGCCACCGACCGCCGCGGAAGCGCGCTCCGGTCGCGGAGCGCGCTGAGCTTCACGACCGTGTAACCGGCGCGGCGGATCGTCCGCAGGTGGCGCTCGAACGCGGCCGGCGTCACCGAGAGCCCCCACGCCCAGGGCAACCAGGAAGGGTCGTCGCTCACGCTGTGGTAGTTCAGGACCGGCGTCCCCCCCGGCACGAACATCCAGCGGTGAAAGGCGAGAACGACGCCGGCCGCGGGGACGAGCCCGAGCCAGCGTCCGCCGGGCAGGTCGTCGAGGAGCACCGCTCCGGCGCCTCCGGCCGCGAGAACCGCGACGAACCACAGTGCCACGCGCCTGTTGCGGCGTTTCGAGTGCCTCAAGACCGCGGCGGACATCGGCCGGAGCGTAGCCAAGGAAGATCCCCCTGCCAGGGGATTCCGGCGACCCCGATCTGTATATAGGAAGGACCGATGCAGCTTCGCCTCGTCGTTCTCCTCGCGGCCGCCGCCGGCGGCGCGGGGTGTCACTTCGCGCCGCGGCTCGACGCGGACGTCGAGGGGCTGGCCGCGTTCCTCGCGCAGTCGTCGGCCGGGAGCCCCGCCGCGCTGCCGCGCTTGCCGGGCGGGGAGGAGCGGCCGGAGTACCGGCTCGGCGCGCGCGACGCGCTGTCGGTCGTCGTGTGGGAGCGGCCGGACCTCGGCTCGCAACCCGGCGACGACGGCGCGGACCACGCGACGGTCATCGCGGCCGACGGCACGGTGACCCTCCCCTTGATCGGGAGCGTGCCGGTCGCGGGCTCGACCGTCGCGGAAGCCGCCGCGGCGATCGGCGAGCGCTACGCCGAGACGATCGGGCTGGACCCGAAGGAGAAGGCGGCGTCGGCGCTCGGCGACGCCGGCCTCGCGGCGCTCGCCGCGGACGCGCCGCGGCCGGCGTACAGGATCGGCCCGCTCGATGCGATTTCCATCGAGGTCTGGGGCCGCGAGGATCTCGGCTCGCAGCTTCCGCTCCCGACGCGTCCCGACCTTCCGATCACGCTCGTCGAGCCGGACGGAGCCATCCATCTTCCGTTCGTCGGCCACGTCGACGTCGCCGGTCTGACCGTGGCGGAGGCGCGCGACCTGCTCGACGAGCGCTACTCCGACGAGGTCACCGACCCGCGCGTTCTCGTCCAGGTGGTCGAGGCGCGCTCGCGCCCGGTCCAGGTGGCCGGCGAGGTCGGCCGTCGGGGGACCGTGCTGCTCGACGACGCGGTGCTCACGCTGGGCGAGACCCTCGACGCCGCCGGCGGGACGACGGACCGCGCGGCGAAGACCGGCTTCCTCGCGCGCGGCGAGGCGCGCTTCGCGTTCGACGTCGAGGCGGTCGCGAAGGGAGAGAGCGAGGCCGACGTCCTTCTCCAAGCGGGCGACTCGGTGTTCGTGCCGACGCTCGCGGCCAGCACCCCGCTCGTGAGCGTCGCGCTCGCCGCGGCGCGGTCGCAGTCGGTCGTTCTCTCGGGCGAGTTCAACAACCCCGGCGTGTTCCACCTCAACGAGGACGCGCGCACGCTGGGAGAAGTGTTCACGGCCGCCGGCGGTCTGACGGAGAAGGCGGACACACGCAACGGCGTCTTGACCCGAAACGGCGAGCGCTTCCCGCTCGACTACCGCGCGGCGCAGGAGGGACTGAGCGACGCCCACGACCTCGCGCTCGAGGCGGGCGACCGGATCTTCTTCGGCTCGAGCGAGGACCGTCTCGTGCACGTGATCGGGGAGGTGCGACTGCAGGGCGCCGTTCCGATCCCTCCCAAGGGGCTGACCCTGCTCGAGGCGATCCTCGCGACCGGCGGAACGAACCCGATCACCGCGGACACCGAGGAGCTCTACCTCGTGCGGTCGTATCCCGACGCGGAGGCTGTCATCTGCGTGTTCTCGCTGGAGGAGCTGGTGACGCTCCAGGACTCGGCCGCGATGCCGGGCGACACGATCTACGTGTCGCAGTCGTGGCTGGCGGCCTGGGATCGCTTCTGGCGGCAGCTCCTGCCCTTCGTCACGGACTCCTCGTTCGCTTACCGGAACGTGGACCAGGCGACGGACGACTAGGGGGAGGCGCGGCACCATGCCCCACCCCCTCCCGCGGAACGTCGGCATCGCGCTCGTCGTCGCCTTTCTGCTGACGCTCGTGCTCCAGTGGCGCTATCCGCTCTTCCACGGGTCGGTGATCGAGCTCGGGATCGCGCCGGCCGGCTTCACGCTCCTCGCCCTCCTGGTCACGCTTCCCGTCGTCGCGTGGCGCATCCGGCGCGGGAAGGAGGCGGAGACGCGACCGCAGCGCAAGCTCGCGATCGCGGTGGTCGTCCTCGCGGTCCTGAACGCCGCGCTCTACGCGGCGCACGCGGACGAGCGCGACTGGCGCGTCGAGCCGCGCGTCCTCGTGTTCGGCATCGACGGAGCGGGCTGGAACGTGATCGATCCGCTGCTCGCTCGGGGCGAGCTCCCCAACCTTCAGCGCCTGATCGACGAAGGGACTTCGGGAACGCTGCTGAGCATCGAGCCGACCTACTCCCCCATCATCTGGAACAGCATCGGCACCGGCGTCACGCCGGAGCGGCACGGCATCCTGAGCTTCTACTCGACGCAGCAGCATCTCAAGGCGAAGCGCGTGTGGGAGGTCCTCGGCGAACGCGGGACGACCGTCGGCGTCTTCCGCTGGTGGATGACCTGGCCGCCGCGCAAGCTCGACGGCTTCATCGTGCCGGGCATCGACGCGCGCGACGCGCGCGTGCGGCCGGAGCACTTCGCCTTCGTCAACCAGCTCCGCATCGACGAGAAGCGCCAGCACGAGCGCTCGCTGACCGACGCGGTCGGAGTGATCGACGACTTCCTGCGCTGCGGGCTGGAGTTCGGGAAGGCGCTCGAGCTCGCGAGCGAGCTCGGCGGCTCCAAGCTCTCCCGCGACGCGAAGGAGAACCACGTGGCGAAGCGCCACGCGGAAATCGAGCTGAACGCCGCCGCCTACGGGAGCCTCCTGCGCCTCCGGCGGCCCGAGTTCACCGCCTTCTACGACAACGGCGTCGACATCATCTCGCACTACTACTGGAAGTACCACGAGCCCGAGTCCTTCCCCGACGTGACCGGCGCCGAGGTCGAACGCTACGGCGGCTTCGTCGAGTGGTCCTACCGTTACACCGACGCGGTGCTCGGCGAGCTGCTCGAGCACGTCGACCTCGAGACGACGACCGTCGTCGTTCTGTCCGACCACGGGCTGCAGGCGGGCTCGCTCGGCGTCAGGCGCCTGGTGCCGAAGCCCGGCCCGCTGCTCGCCGACCTCGGGCTCGCCGACGACTACTACGGCATCACGCTGGGCCCGCGCACGTTCCTCCAGTCGGTCAAGGGCGACTCCGCCGACGTCGGCAACGCCATCGTCTCGCTCGCGCAACGGCTCTCGGGCCTGACGATCGAGGAGACCGGCGCGCCGCTCTTCGACCTGACCGCGCACGAGGACGGACGACTCGAGCTCGGCGTCGCCGAGGGCGTCGAGCCCGAGACGCAAAGCGTCCGCGACGGCGACGAGACCTTCGCGCTCAAGCGCTGGATGAGCGAGCAGCCGCGCCGCTCCGGCGACCACAGCCTGGAGGGGATCCTCGTCGTCGCCGGGCCCGGCATCCGCCGCGGGGCGAAGATCGAGGACGCGACCGTGCTCGACGTGGCGCCGACGCTGATGCACCTCATGGACGCCCCGGTCGCGGAGGATCTCGACGGCAGCGTTCTGTCCGCGCTCTTCGAAGGCGACCTCGCCGCGCGTCCGGTCGAGACGGTCGACTCCTACGGCGAAGTCGTTCCGGAGGCGATCGACGTCGAGGTGGACCCGGAATTCATGGAAGAGCTCCGCAAGATGGGGTACGTAGATGGCGCCGATCCGGGCAGCGACTGAACCATGATCCTGCAACACTACCTGGAGCTCTTCCGCTACTACCGCCGCACGGTGGTGTGGATCGTCGCGGCGACCACGCTCGCCACGTTGATCGCCAGCGTCGGCTGGCTCTTCGCCTTCCCGATGTACACGAGCGCGACCAGCGTCGTGATGATGCCGTCGGACGCGCAGATCGCCTTCAGCCACGACATGACGGTGGGGCTCGGCTCCATCCAGAGCCTCTCCGAGACGCACATCGAGTACCTGAAGAGCACGCCGGTCGTCGAGGCGGTGTACGACAAGATCGCCGGCGCCGGCTTCACCGAGAGCTCCACCGAGGGACTGTCGGCCAAGATGCGCGACGCCGCGCGCGGGACCCTGGCCTTCGTCTGGAAGACGTACCGCATCCTGAACTCGGGCAAGTACGTGGAGCCCGAGCCGCGCGAGGTGTGGATCAAGGCGTTGCGCGACGGCATCGTCGTGCAGGAGATCCCGGGCTCCTACATCCTCCAGATCGAGGCGACGCTCCCGCACCCGAAGGCGGCGCCGATGGCGGCGGACATGGTGGCCGAGGCCTACATGGAGCTCTGGTCGAAGCAGCTCAACGCGTCGGCCGACAAGTGGGAGGCGTTCTTCGACGATCGGATCGCCGAGCGCCAGGCCGAACTCGACGCGCTGATCCTCCAGGAGTTCGAGGTCAAGAAGTCGCTGGGCCTGCTCTCGCTCGAGGAGGAGCGCGACTACCTCCAGAAGGCGCGCGAGATCGAGCGCGAGAAGCACGCCGACGCCTCGATCCAGGCCAAGTCCCTCTCCGCGCAGCTCGAGGAGCTGCGCGCCGAGGAGGCGAGCGTCAAGAGCAGCGCCGCGCTGACGAAGATCGAGGAGAGCATCCTGAACGGCGAGGCGGAGCGGGCCGGCCTCGAACAGGAGCAGGCGATCCGCGAGGCGATGATGGCCGAGCTCGGCGAGGCGCTCGACGCGACGCACAAGGGCGACAAGGACCTCGCGCTCATCGAGGAATCGAAGCGCGCGGTGCAGGCCGACATGGCCGACCTCCGCAACCGCAAGCTGATGGTCAACCTCACGCGCGCGTCGGCGACCGACCAGGTCCGCATCATCGATCCGGCCAAGGAGCCCAAGTACCCGAGCTCGCCCGAGGTCGTGCTCTATACCGGCGCGGGCTTCTTCATCAGCATCCTGCTCGCCGTCTTCGCGGTGATCGCGTTCGACACGCTCTCGCCGACGTTGAAGACGAGCAGCGACCTCACACGCACCGTCGAGGACCGCGCGCTCGCGCGCGTCGACCGCGGGCTCCTGAGGCTCGCCGAGACCGGCGCGGACGGCTCGAAGCGCGAGCAGGCGCGCCGCCAGGCGCTCGGCGCGGAGCTCGAGCGCGCGATGGCCGTCCACGGCCTCCTCGACGCGCCGAAGGTCCTCGTGACGAGCTTCGCGAGTGGCGACCGCCAGCGTTCCGGCGTGCTCGCCGTCGCCGGCGCGCTCGCCGCGCGCGGCCGCGACGTCCTCTGCCGCCTCGACGGTACGCCCGGCACGCCGCGCGCGGTCGCCGGCGGTCGCGTGCGCTTCGACGGTGAGGACGCGGACGTCGTCCTCGAAGCCCTGCCCGCCGTCTCCGACGGCTTCCGTTGGAGCGAAGCGGCCGAGCGCTCGACCGCCGTCCTGTGCCTCGTGCCCGGCGGCGGCGTGTCCGAAGACGACGTGCAGAGCTTCCGCCGCCGCGCGGGCGAGGTCGGGCTCTCCGAAGCGGCCTTCGTCCTGCTGGAGACGTAGGCGCGCGATGCCGGCCGCCGTCGCGACGGTCCTCGACGCCCGCGAGCACCGCTTGATCGCGCTCGTCTTGGGCGGAGCGTTCGCGCTCGCAACCGTCGTGCTCGGCGCGATGGCCTCGCCGGTGTTCGCCGTCGCTCTGCCGGTCGGCATGGCGGTGGCCTGCGCGATCGTGCTGCGGCCGTTCCTCGGCGTTTTCTTCATCGTGCTGCTCGCGCAGCAAGGGGTCTTCACGCAGACGGTCATCCCCGGCGTCCCGCTGTCCGGAACGGACACGCTCGCGTTGCTCACGGTGGCCGGGATCGGGTTGACCGCCTGCCGGGAACGGCGCGCCGACCGCTTCGCCGCGAACAGCCTGGGCGTCCGCTTCGCGGTCCTGTTCCTGCTCGTCTCGTGCGCGACGACGATCTACGGGGGCTTGCAGGCGACGAACGGGCTCACCAAGCACGCCGGCGCGGTCCTGATGCTCTACCTGGTCGTGTCACTGACGCGCACCGAGCGCCACGTGCGCCTGCTGGTCTGGGCGCTCGTGATCTCGACCGCGGCCTCGGCGGCGATCGGAGTCTCCGACTTCGCGCTCGGCACGAACCTCGGCCGCTTCGGCGCGGGCTTCGGCACGCCGGAGGGCGAGATCCGGATGGAGCAGCTCGCCGGCGACGAGGCGGCGCTCCAGCGCCGCGCCGGCAGCGCCAACCGCAGCGCGACCGCGTCGTCGCACATGATGGCGACGGGAACGCTCCTCGCCCTCTACCTGTTCCTGCGCGGGCGGCGCGGAAGGCTCGTGGCGCTCGGCTCGGGACTGCTCGGCGCGAGCGGCACCATCCTGACGTTCGCGCGCAGCGGCGCCCTCGCGCTCGCCGTGGGCGGAACGTGGATCGGCGCCCGGTTCGTGCGGCAGCGCCGCTTCGTCGTGGCGCTCGTGCTCGCCGCCCTCGCCGGCGGCGCGCTGGTCACGCTAGCGCCGGACCTCCTGTGGGAGCGCTTCGGTCAGCTCGCGGAGGAGCCGGAGGAGGACACGACGCTTCAGACGCGGCTCGGGATGACCTTCATCGGCATGGAGCTCCTGGCGCAGAACCCGTTGATCGGCATCGGGCCGAATACGTTCGCCGGGCGCTCCGCGGAGTTCGAGCACCGCTTCGCACCGCGCGGCGCGAAGCGCAAGCAGCTCCACAACATGTACGTGTCCGTCGCGGTCGAGCAGGGGCTCGTCGGCTTCGCCTGCTTCGCCGGAATGCTCGTCGTCGCGCTGCGCGGGCTGCACCGCGCGCGCAAGCGCACCTCGGGCGCGACCGCCGTTCTGGTCGAGGCCGTGCAGATCGCGTTCGTGAGCTACCTCTTCGCCTGCGCGTTCCAGCCGTCGGACTTCTACAAGTTCACCTGGGTCGTGATCGGGATCGCGCTCGCGACCGGGCGCCTGGGTATGCCTACAGCGGAACAACCCGCGCTTCCCGAGACGGCTCGCGCATGAAGGCCGCCTGCCTGGTCGGCGCGGTGGTGGGCGCCCTGTCCGGAGCCTGGCTCGTCGCGTTGCAGATCGCCTCGGCCTCGGTCGCGGGGATGCTGTGGACGGTCGACTCGCCGGCGGCGTCGGCGGTGCTCTACCCCGGCCTCGGCGCCGCGCTCGGCGCGGTCGGCGGGCCGCTGGCCGAGGTCGTTCGCCGTTTGGTGCTTCGCCGGGTCGACCCGTGGGCGTGGTCGGCGGCGTGTCTGGGGTTGGGCGGGTACGCGCTGCGCGCGCTGCTCACCGTGCGGCTGAAGAGCGCAGGCATCCCAGGCGGCTTCTGGGTCGCGGCGGGCGCGCAGCTCGTGCTCCTGATCGCTCTGGTGATCGCGGCGCTCGTCGTCCTGCGGCGCTCGCGCCCTCCCGGCCCCCTCGCGGCGACCGCGAGCGCCGTCGTGTTGATGCTCCCATCGCTCGCGGCGGTCTATCTGCTGCACGTGCTCTTCTTCGGGAACAAGTACGACCTCGGCGGACCGCTGGTTCTCGGCGCGACGGCGGTCTCGGGTGTTCTCGGGCTCGTCGTCCTCGGCCTCGAAGGACGCGGGAAGCCGCTTCCGCGCGCCGCCTCGGCTCTCATCGTCGTCGCGCTCCTCGCCTTCGGCCTCGCGGCGCAGCGCCCGAAGCCGTTCCCGGAGCGCACCGACCCGCCGCCGGACGGACCGAACATGCTCCTGGTCGTGCTCGACACGCTGCGCGCCGACGCGGTCAGCGCCTACGGCGCGGTCGAGGGCACGACGCCGCGCCTCGACGCGTTTGCCGACGAAGGCGTTCTGTGGGAGGACGCGATCGTCCCGGGCAACTGGACGATCCCCGGACACGCGTCGCTCTTCACCGGCGCGATGGTGACGCGCCACGGCACGGGCATGCGGCGCAAGGAGCTGCGCCCGTATCCCGGCGGGCCGGGCACGCCGAGGCTCGACACGATGGCGGAGACGTTCTACCGGCTCGGCTGGCAGACCGCCGCGTTCGTGAACAACGGCCAGCTCAACCCCGTGTACGGCTTCGACCGCGGCTTCGAGGAGTACCACGAGGTGTGGCGCGCGCGGAAGGGCGACTACGACAGCCTGGGCGCCGCGCTGCGCAAGCGTTTCGGCCTGGGCGTCCTCGACAAGGGCGGCGAGCGCACCGTGCGCGGCCTCGCGCGCTGGTTCGCCGACCGGGCGGACGACGAGCGGCCGTGGTTCTGCTTCGTGAACTTCATGGAGCCGCACGGCCCGTACGACGCGCCCTTGCCGTGGCTCGGCATGTTCACCGACGAGGAGCCCGTCGTCGCCGAGGCGCACCGCTTCTCGATCGAGGCGCACGAGCGCAAGTACGGCGAAGCGGACGCGGAGACCGGCGAGAAGCTCTGGCAGCTCTACCTCGGCTGCGTCGCCTACCAGGATTACATCCTCGGCCTGATGCTCGACGCGCTCGAAGACGCCGGCCTCGCCGACGACACGATCGTCGTCTTCACCAGCGACCACGGCGAGAACTTCGGGTGGAGGGGTCAGCTCTTCCACGGGCTCGACCTGAACGAGGGCGTGTTGTGGGTGCCGCTCATCGCGCGCGGCCCGGGGATCCCCGCCGGCCACCGCGAGCCCGCACCGGCGAGCCTGGTCGACGTGCTGCCGACGCTGCTCGATCTTGCGGGACAGCCGCAGCTCGAGCCCGATCCCGGGCGAACCGGCGTCGTCCTGCCGCCGATCGGGACGGATCCGCTGACCGACCGCATCCGCGTTGCGGAGCGGTATGGCGGCTACCTGGTCGAGCTCGCGGAGTTCCTCGAGCACAGCCCGGGCTTGCACCCCTACTGGGGTCTGGAGCGCAGCGCGATCTATCGGGGCGATTTGAAGCTCCACTTCGTCGAGCGCGAGGAACCGGAGCTCTTGCGGCACACCGGTCCGCCGTCACCGCCGATCGACGAAGGCTGGATCCGGCTCGACGACGAGGACGAGCTGTCGCGCATGATCGGCACACTGAGCGAACGACGCGCCATGTGGAAGAGAGCGTTCGATCCAGCGGTGAGCGAGCTCCCGGAGATCGACGAGGAGACGCGGAAGCAGTTGGACGCGCTCGGGTACTGAGCGGTTCGGGGAGCTCTCGCGTTCCGGCGTGCGGGACCGCGGTGGGGAACGGAGAGCGCGGAGCCCGGAGTTTAACACGGAGAAGGAACGGAGTTATCGGAGGACACGGAGATCGGAATTTGCGGAGTACGTCCCCGCGTCTTGAACGACCCTGACCGTTCCTAGATCACTGTGTCGTGCGACGGCGGAGATGGGCGCCGTATCAGAGCGGAGTTGCGTTGGAACGGTCAGCGTCGTGGACCTCGCAGGAACGTTGCTCCGTAGATTCCGATCTCCGTGTCCTCCGATAACTCCGTTCCTTCTCCGTGTTTAACTCCGGGCTCCGCGCTCTCCGTTCTTCTCCGCGGTCTCACCTCGCGATCGAAGCAACGACCCCGCGTAACGCAACTCCTGCACGCGCAGTCCGAGCGCCGCGACGACGTACACGATCGCACCGCTCCCCCCAACCGCCACAAGCCTCACCAGACGCGTGAGAAGACGCGCGTCCGGGTCCGCGGGCCACGACCAAAGAACGGCGACCATCGCGGCGGCAGCGAGGCCGCACGCGACCAGCATCGCGCCCACCGCCTTCACGTCGGCGGCCGCGATCAGCGCTCCCCAGTGGCGGCGCACGAAGAAGAAGAGCACTCCCGCCAGCACGACGTTCGTCGCGCTGAAGGCCGCGGCGATGCCGAGCACGCCGAAGGTCGGCGCCAGCGTCACGTCGAGCAGCATCCGCACGCTGACGGCGATCGTCGCCGACCACGTCAGGATTCGCATGCGTGGCAGGTTGGCGTCGACGATGATCGCGGTGTTGAACATGGCGATCAGGAAGGAGAAGACGACGGCCAAACCCGACACCTTCATCACGTCGGCGGTGATCCGTGCCTTCTCGACGTCGAAGTTCCCGCGGCGCAGGAGCACGTCGATCAGCGGATCGGAGCAGGCGATCAGGATCGTCACCACCGGCAGGATCAGGAAGAGCCCGCCGCGCTGGGCGCGGACCAGGCCGCTGCGGACGCCGGCGACTCCGCTGTCGAGGAGGCGGTGGGAGAGCTCGGTCAGCATCACGACGCCCATGCTCCCGGTGAGGACGCGCGGGATGACCTGGATCAGGCGGTTGCCGTACTCGAGGATCGAGACCGAGCCCTCGCCCAGGGTCGAGGCGAAGAGGAGGTCGATCTGCATCGAGAGCGGTCCGTAGCCGCAGATGATCAGGAACGGCAGCGCGCGGCTTCGAAGCTCGAGCGACGGCAGCCCGACCGGCACGGGTTCCCGATCGTCGACCCGAAAGATGCGGCTCGGTCCCGGCAGGAGCAGCAGCAGGCCGACAACGGTGGCGCCGGACAGCACCAGTGCGAGGTCGACGACGTCGAACGGCGGCACCAGGAAAAAAAGCGCGCACACCAGCGCGGCCGGCGGGAGGAGCTCGCCGATGAGGGCCGGCACGCCGAAGCGGCGCGTGACGTTGAAGAGCGCCGTCACCAGCGCGATGAGCACGCCGACCGGGACCACGATGAGGAGCGCGCGCAGCACGCGGATCGAGAGTTCCCTGGCCTGGTCGTCGAAACCGGGCGCGAGCACGTCCACGACGGAGGGCGCCAGCCAGGCGACGACGAGCGCGACCGCCGCCATCAGGAGCAAGAGCCTCCGGGCGTGCGTCCAGAACAGCCGGCGTACGGTGGCCCCGCCGTGCTCGTTCATGACCTGGACGAGCGGCGGCACGTAGCTCGCCTTGATCACCTGACCCATCGCGTCGGTCGGGGCGCTCGTCAGCCGCCGGCCGAGGAAGTAGGCGTCGGTGATCGCCGACGCGCCGAAGCGGCTCGCGAGCAGGATCCAGATCCCGAAGGAGAGCGCGATGCCGACGCCGCGCGTCGCGACGAGCGCGAGCACCGAGCCCACCATGCGCAGGGCGGGGCGGCGTTTCGTCATGACGCCCGCGGCCTCCGGCGCCAACACCAGTCGGGCCACACGACGTTGCGCTGCGCGCGGCGGCGCTTGCGGATGGCGAGGAGCGCGCCGATCGGCAGCAGGCGCGCCGTGGCGTGCGCGAGCTTCACCAGCGCGCGATCGGCCGGCGAGAACGCCTTGGCCCGATCTGCGCTCGATCGGAAGCTCGTGTTGGCCTGGAAGCGCTCGACGGTCATGCGCGGGTCGAAGTCGAGGCCGAGGAACTCCGCCACGCGGCGCATCTCGCGTTCGCGGTCTTCCTTCATGTCCGCGAACCGGACCAGGCACGAGCGGTCGTTCCCCGCGTCGAAGCGGCGGAGGAAGCGCTCGTAGAGCGCGCTCGCCGCGCCGGCGGTCACGATGGGCAGCGCGCGCCCGGGATAGCGTCCGGGGTCGCGGCCCGGCGCGAAGACGCTCGAGCGCGCCTGGTCCACCGGGTCGCGTACGACACCGACGAAACACGCATCGGGGAACCACTCGGCCAGCTCGTACGCGAGCAGCGTGTGGTGCGGCGACTTCTCGACCCACACGCGCGCGCCGCGCCGGCGCGCGACCTCGTCCATCAGGGACCGGAAGGCGTCGACGTAGTTGCGCGGGCCGTTCTTCGCCAGCCAGTCCTCCTCCAGACCGCTGAGAAGGTAGTAGTCGCTGTCGCCGAAGTCGCGCGCGAAGCGCTCGAAGCACGCGTCGTCCTCGAGGTCGCCGTACGCGCGCGCGAAGTGCGAGAAGAAGATGCTCTCGTGGATCCCGAAGTGGTCCTCCGACTCGATGCACGCGACGTCGGGATGCCCGCCGAGCAGCGAGGCCAGCCACGTCGTGCCGGAGCGCTGGAGCCCGAGCACGAAGACGGGGGTCGGCGCGTCCGTCACGCTAGCGGACGTAGCCCAGCGCCCGGAGGTTGTCCATCATCGCGTCGTCCTGCTCGGACGAGGACGGCGGCAGGGCCAGTCGGTGGTGCCCGCACTCGTACGTCGGGATCGTGCGCGGCGGGTTGGCGGCGAGGAAGTCCGGCTCGAAGACGCCCTCGAGCAACTCGCCGCAGAGCTCCTCGGAGAGAGGCAACCCGATGAAGTGGAGCATCGTGCGCGCCACGTCGTCCACGTGCGCGCGCTCGAGCGTGGCGCCGCGGGGGACGTTCTTCCCGAGCGCGAAGAGGACGCCCGGCGGCGCGTTGTAGTGCCCGTAGCAGCCGTCGGGCCGGCTCGAGCAGGGCTCCTTCTGGAAGCCGTGGTCGGAGATCACGATCAGCGTCGTGTCGTCGTCCATTCGCGCCAGCCACTCGCCGAGCCACGCGTCGGCGCGCTCGACGATGGCGCCCAGCGATCCGCCGAAGCGCGCCACGTCCTCCGGCGAGTGGCCCCGCTCGAGCGCGTCGGGCACCGTCATCCCGTAGATCGCGTGCGAGACGGTGTCGACGGCGTTCAGGTACGCGAGCATCACCTCCGGCTGGTGCTTGTCGAAGAGCGCGAGCGCCGCGTTGCCGTAGAACTCGTCCTTCAGGACGCCGAGCCCGATCGTGCGCACCGCCTGCTCCGCCTTCTCGCGCCGGCGCAGGTCGATCAGCTCGCCGAACCGCGCGCGGTCGTCGTCGGTCAGGTTGACGAAGGGAGAGAGGTCTTCAAGCCTCGCGTCCGCGAGCGACCGGTGAAACGGCACGACCTCCGCGATCACTTCCTCGGGATAGCAGAGCCAATGGCCCTGCGTCGTGCGCTCGTCGTCGCGCCAGCGCCACTCGCGCTCGGCGAGCGAGTCGTAGTACATGTGATCGCTGACCAGGAAGCCGTTCACCGGCTCCGCGGGCCAGCTCGCCCACCAGCCGACGACGCCGACGGTGATACCGGCCTCGCTGCACAAGTCCCAGATCGCCTTCACGCGGCGCTCGTGTCCGGACACCGGCTTGCGCCAGCCGTCGGCGATCAGGTGGAGGATCGGGCGCGTCAGGTTCATCGCGCGCGGCCGGTACACCCGCTCGATCCCGATGGACGGGAACTGGATGACGCCGAAGGCGGCGATGCCGTGGTCGGGCGGCGTGCGGCCGGTGGCGACCGTGTTCCAGATCCGCGGGCTGCCGGTCGGGATCTGCGTGTCGAGCACGGCGGAGACGCCCTCGCGCTCGAGCCGCGCGAAGTTCGGCAGCCGTCCCTCGGCCAGGAGCGGGTCGAGCATCGTGCGGTCGAGCGCGTCGATCCCGAGCAGGATCACGCGCCCGCGGCCCGGCGCGCGCTCGAGCGGCGGCGACAGGGCGGGAAAGCCCGCCTTCTCCGACAAGCGCGCCACGCGCGGCGTGTCGTCGCGGTCGCTCGCTGCGAGGCACGCGGTCAAGCTCCCCAGGAACAGGATCGCGCACGCGAGCACCACGGCCGCGCGCGCCGTGACCCGCCAGGCGGGGACGGCGAGCATGCGGCGCAAGACGAAAGTGCCCACCACCGCGACGACGACCGCGACGAAAGGGGCGGCGATTCGCGCGGCGAGCCGCGTGCCCTCGTCGGCGTCGGCCTGGTTCCCGAGACAAGCGACGAACCAGCCGCAGACGACGCCCGCGGCGAGCGCCGCGTGGACCGGGAGGACGTCGAAGGACCGTTCGGAGCGGCGCTCGATCCACGCGCCGATCAGGAGTGCGACGATCCCGAGGATCAGCATCGGGATCAGAAGCGCCAGGCCGTTGACCACGCCGACGGAGACGAGCTCGTCGCGCGAGAGCCCGAACGGCTGGTTGCTGCGGATCAGGTCGGTGGCGACCACCAGGCCGACCAGCGCTCCCGCGGCCCCCCACGTTTCCACGAGGAGCCGCCACGCGCGGATCTTGGGGCCGGTGCCGTCGGATGCCATCTCCCCTACCACGGTAGCGTCTCGCGGTCCGCGACCCGAGCTTCGGAACGCCCCCTAAACGAGGAAACCGAGCGGGTCGAAGGCCGGCCCGGTCAGCCCCGCCCAGCCGGGGATCGCCGCGGCCAGCGCCGCCGGCGTTGCGCCGAGGTGCTTGGTCAGCACTTCGCCGTAGACCGCGCGGAAGTCGGTCGCGTGGGCGACGTACTTCGCGTTCTCGGAGAAGAGCGTCGCGCCCGAGGGCCAGGTCGCCGCGTCGCAGTTGTAGACGCCGCCGATGACGGCCCCGCCGGCGGCGAAGACGGCGGTCGACTCGCCGTGGTCGGTGCCGCCGCTGTCGTTCTCCATCGACGTGCGGCCGAACTCCGAGAGCGTGAGCATCAGGAGGTCGGACCAGAGGTCGGTCTGGGTGTCGAGGGCGACGCTGCGCATGCCGTGCGCCAGGACGTGCAGGTGGTCGGGGTGGTTGCCGGTGAGCGCGCCCTGGGCCTGGTGGTCGTCGAAGCCGTGCAGCTCGACGCCGGCGATGCGCGCGTCGGTCTCCTTGAGGAGCTGGACCGCCACCTGGAGCTTCTGGAAGAAGTCGATCGCCCAGGCCTTGTTCGGCAGACCCTCGGCCGCGAGATCGGCGGGGTCGACCGGGTAGAAGCTCGGCGGCGCCACGTAGGGCAGCAGCGCGCCGAGGAGGTCGAGCGTCTCGCCGGTGAGCAGCCCGGTGCGCCGCACCTTCTCGTCGTAGGCGGCGCCGCTCGCCGGCGTCGAGCAGACGCCGAGGAGGCCGGCGCCGTCCTCGCCCGGCTCGCCCATGACGGTCGAGAAGAGCGTGCCGGTGCCCCCGAACGAGCCCACCTGCGAGCCGGGGACGTGCGCGATGACCTGCTCGCCGAGGAACGCGCGCTGCATGTGCTTCGCCACGTTGACGGCGTAGAAGGGAGCGTCCGGCTCCGTCGCCTGGACGAAGCGCGCGACGAAGCCGTCGGTGCGGGTCAGGTTGCCGGGATCCGCGGTCTCCCAGAACTGCTGCGACGAAAAGTGGGAGTGCGACTGGCCCGCGTAGCCCACGCGCTGGATCGATGCGAGCTCGCCGGCGGTGTGGATCGTCTGCAGCTTGGCCAGGCTCGGGTGCAGGTGCGCGTAGCCGTTGCCGAGGTCGATGCTCTCCGAGGAATCGACGTGCAGCGTCGGCCGCAGCGCGGGGTGCGAGTAGTCCGCGTCGCCGTGAGGAATGATCGTGTTGAGCGCGTCGTTGCCGCCGCGCAGGAAGATCAGGAGCAACTTCTTGTCGCCCGGCGCCGCCCCGGCGGCGAGGGCGCGCCGAAACGCTCCGAACGGCAGCCCGGAGGCCAGCCCGCCGACGGCGAGCGCCGACGCGCTCCGGCGGAGGAAGTCACGGCGGTTCATCATTGCTGGAGAGCCTGCGGGTAGGAGGCGACGAGGACGCCGAGCGCGTGGACGCGCAGCCCGTACTCGGGCGCGAGCGGGTCGAGCGGCACGACCTGCCCGCCGGGCAGCGTCAGCAGGAAGTCGACGGCGAGCGCGTGCTCCTCGTCGCTGAGCGGGCGCTGGAAGAGCAGGTCGAAGAGCCAGTCGACAATCGCGTCGGCGTCGGCCGGCGGCACGTTGTCCGCGGCCATGAGCGCCGGCAGGTCGTACCGAAAACCGTCCGGGTCGAAGGCGGCGAGCGACAGGTTGTAGTCGACGCGGCTCAGGAACTTGGCGGAACCGAGCTGCGCGTCGCCGGTCTCCGGGAAACCGTCGGGGTCGGGCCAGCGGAAGAGCCCCTGCTGCGCGATGCCGTCGAGCTCCGCGCGGATGCCGTCGATCGGCGTAAGACTGGCCGTCGATCCGCCGAAGGCGCGGACGGTCGCGATCATGCTCTCGAGCGGCGTGCGCACCTTGCCGCCGAACGTGGCCTCGTCGCGGAACCCGCTCGAGCCGAGGATCACGCCCATCACCGCGCGCAGGTCGCCGCCGGTGGCGAGCCACTCCGCCACGCACGCGTTGACGAGCGCCGGCGGCGGCTGGTCGCTGACGAACTTCCGCACGAGCTTGGTCGAGACGAACTGCGCCGTCTGCGGCAGCGTCGCGAGGTGCGCGAGCAGGTCGAAACCGTCCTGGATGCCGAGGAGTCCGGGTCGCGCGGGCAACGCGAGCTCGTGCGGCCGGCCGGCGAAGATGACCTTCGGGCCCGGGTCGTGCTTCGCGGGATCGAAGTGGAAGGACCAGCGCGAACCCGGACCGGGCGCACAGGACGCCAGCGGATTCTCGACGTCGCCGGGCGCCACCTGGCAGACCGTCCAGCCGGTGAAGCAGCGCGCGATCTCCTCGATGTCGTCCTCGTCGTAGCCGTTGTCCACGCCCATCGTGTGGAGCTCGACGAGCTCGCGCGCGTAGTTCTCGTTCGGCGCGCTCGCGAGGTTCGACACGTTGTCGAGGTAGATCAGCATCGTCGGGCTGGTCGCGCTCGCGAGGAGCAGGCCGTGGAAGTCGCCCAGCGCGCCCTGGCGCAGGAGCTCGTTCTCGCGCCACTCGAGGTACGTGGCCGTCTGTCCGTCGAAGCCGAAGTAGGAGTCGGTCTTGTCGAAGCCGGTGTGGAAGTGGTTCTCCCAGAAGTCGGTGAGCTGCTCGAGGAGCTGGCGCTCGCTGTAGAGCGCGCGCACGATCTGATGGCGCGCGAGGTCCTCGTAGGTCGCAAGGTCGTATTCGGACGCCGGGACCGGAATCTGCGCCAACAGCGTGTTCAGCGCGGCGTTTCCGCTCTCGTCGATCGTGTCGGGGGCGAGCTGCGCGGCGACGTAGCCCTCGACGCCCTCATCGGTGAGCTGCGCGAGCAACGCGGGCGTCGGGCCGTACGCCATGCGGTTCAGGACGTGCCCGGCGAGCGCGGCGTCACCGGCTCCCGAGGCCAGGTCGCCGCCGCCGCCCCCACCGCCGCCGCAGGCGGTCAAGAGAAGCGCGGCGAGGGCGTGGAGAAGGTACGGACGGTGGATGCGCGGCATGTTGGACACCGAGCACGCGCGCGCGTCGCGGGACGAGAGGAATCCAGCCCCCAGGGGGTGACACCGCGTCGTGTGGCACCAGCTCTTCGACGCCCTATCGGCCCGAAATGAAGGCGGGGGGTGGAATCGTCGCCACCCCCCGAGCGGACCCGCGCGGGTCCGGAAGATGTTTCACGGCTACCGCGCCGTCAATTCCGGCGCCGAACCTGGAGGCCGACGTCGAAGGTCCACTCGCCGGTCTCCCGCACCTTGTCGAGCTTGACTTCGGTCACCGTCGATCCGTCCCCGTCGGTCGCCTCCAGCCCCACCAGGAACTTCGTCACCACGCCGAGGCCGTAGGTCGCCTTGGGGTCCGTGGGGTCGACGGAGTAGAAGACGTCGTCGTACAGGTATCCGCCGGCGGTCGAACGCGACACGATGTCGAGCTCGCCGATACCGCCAACGTCGCGCGCGACCGAGCGGATGTACACGTCGGCGTTGGTCTCGGCACCCGGTTCGGGGATCGCGATCTCGACGTCGAGCGCCGGGAAGGCGACCTCGAGCGAATTGATCTCGATGCCGCTCATGTCGTCGAGCACCTCGCTGCTCCGCGCCTGGACCGCGGCGCCGGTGCGCTGGGCCAGCGCCTCGCAGAATTCCTGGAAGAACTCGGTGGCGCTCACCGTGTCGCCGGTGACGAACGTCATGTTCGCGCGCAGCTCGATGCCCCTCTCGCTCCCGCGCCTGCGCTGGCCGCCCTTCGCGTAGAGGTCGGTGAACTCGATGCGCCGCTCCGGCGAGTCGAGCTCGGCCACGGTCTCGAGGAAGTCGGACGTGGCGCTCACCGCCGACGGCGGCTGGTACGCGAAGAGCATCCGCCAGAAGCGCTCGAGTTCGCGGGGCAGGTCGCCCGCGGTCGTCTCCTCGACGACCTCGCCGTCGAAGGCGATGGACCAGGAGTAGCCGCCGTCCACCTTGTGGATGTCGACGACGGCCCCCTGGACGCCGAAGTCGAAGAGCTCCGCGTTCGCGAGGTCGCGCGCGCGGAGCACGCGGACCGCGTCCGGCGCGAGGAGCGCCTCGATCTGCGTCCAGAGTTCGGCCTCGATCCGCGCCAGCTCGCCGGGGAACGCCTCGATCGTGGCGCGCGCGTGCTGGTCGCCCGCCACCGCGAGCGTCGTGTTCGCCTCCTCGGCTTCGCCGTAGGCGCTCCGCGCCGCGCCCAGCGCGCTCTTGACGCGATCCGCCTGCGCCGCCTCGATCCCGAAGTAGGTCCGAAAGGTGTCGGTCAGGGTCGGGGTGCCGAAGTCGTGCGTCACCACCGAAAGGCGCGCGAAGTGCTCGAGCGCGGCCTCGCCGCTCTGCTCTTCCGCCACCGCCTGGGCCACCATCGCCGCATCGCGCTCCGCCTCCGCTACCGCCGCGGCCTCGCGGTAGGTCAGGCCGCCGATGAGCAGGAAGCCCGCGATCACCGCGGACGGCACGACCATCAGCAAGGCCATGACCACGAGCACCCAGACCCATGTGCGCCGGTTGCCGCCGCCGTGCCAGCGATTGTGACCCGCGCCGGCCGCCACCGCCGGGCCGTGGCCGCCGCCCCCATGCCCAGCGCCAACGGGCCCGCCACCCGCGCCCGCCGCCGGGTCCATGCCGTGGACGTCGGTCTTGACCGCGCCGGCGGTCTGGTAGCGGAGGCCCGGCTCCTTCTCCAGCGCCTTCAACACGACCTCGTCCAGCTTCACGTTGACCTCGACCTTGCCCGAGGGCGGCTTGAAACGTCCGAGCGGGAGCTCGCCGGTCAGCAGCTCGTAGAAGACCACACCGAGCGAGTAGATGTCCGCGCGGTGGTCGACCGCCGTCGGGTGCTCGACCTGCTCGGGCGCCATGTAGTGCGGCGTCCCCATCACGTGGTGCGACATCGTCAGACCGCTGTGGCCCTCGTTGTGCCCGAGGATCTTCGCCAGCCCGAAGTCGGTGATCTTCAGCCGCCCCTTGCGGTCGATCAGGATGTTCTCGGGCTTGATGTCGCGGTGGACGACGCCCTCGTCGTGCGCGTACTGGAGCGCGTCGCAGATCTGCTCGACGATCTGGAGCGCCTGCTTCGGCGCGATCTGCCCCGACTGGAGCATCTGGCGCAGGTTCACCCCGTCGACGAACTCGAGCGACACGTAGTAGTGCTCCCCCGCCGAGCCGTAGTCGAAGACGTTGACAATGTTCGGGTGGTTCAGGCTCGCCAGCGCCTTGGCCTCGCGCGCGAAGCGCTCGGCGAAGGTGGGCTCGCGGCTCGCCGACGCCGGCAGGATCTTCAGCGCGACCTCGCGGTCGAGCCCCTTCTGGCGCGCCTTGTAGACCACCCCCATCCCGCCCTGCCCGAGCAGCTCGAGGATCTCGTGGTTCGGGAAGAGCGGCGCGAGCTCCTCGGGCGACGGCGGCGGCGCCGGCGCCTCGGCGGACCCCGTGATCACCACGTGGGAGTCCTCCTCCATCCCGAGCTCCATCAGGCACCGCGTACACATGCCCTGGACGCTCGCCCCGGGCTCCATCGTCGCGCCGCAGCGCTTGCAAGTCTTTGATTCCGCCATGGTTGGGCCTCCGTCGAGGCCCTGTGCAGGGAATCGTGGCGAGGGTTACGGGGTTTTTCCAGACGAACCGAGGACCCGCACGTCGGGTCCCTGGAGCTGGCTCGCGAGCGCTTCCGGCGCGTCCGGCAGGTCGCGGAAGAAGAAGTAGGGCAGCGTCTTCCACTTCTGCGGGACCAGCCGCGTCCCCCACCGGTACGCGAAGCCCAGGACCGCGCCGGGGATCAAGCCGAAGAGGGCGCTCCACGCCTTGAGCCACGCGCGGTCGAGCCCGGAGAGGACCGAACGGCGGGTCACTTCCTCGTCCTTGTCGAAGCTCGTGTTCGCCGGGCGGACGGTCTCGACCATGTCGGGCTCGAAGTCGAGCCTGAGGAACTCGCACATGCGCCGGCAAACGGCCTCGGTGTCCGCCTTCACCGCTTCGAAGCGCAGCTCGAGCGTCCGGTCGGGATGCTCCCTCGCCAGAGCGCGCGCGACCTTGCGGTAGTGGTGCCAGAGCAGCACCCACATGACGATCCACGTCCAGCGCTTGAGCATCCCGTGCGGCTTGCCTTCGCGGAGGATCGCGGCTCGGTCGAAGAGCCCGAGGCGGGAGGCCAGCACGCCCTCGACGGTGCGCTCGATGACGATGAAGCGCGCGTCGGGATACTCCGCCGCGAGCGCCTCGCCGTGCAGCGTGTGCAGCGGCGTCTTCTCGACCCAACACTCCGCACCGTGCTCGTTCGCGAACCGGTGCATCGCGGCGCGAAAGACCTCCGCGTAGCTCGCCGGGAACAGCGAATAGAGGAACGCTACGTCGGCGCCGGCGGCGCGGAAGAGGTAGCTCGCCGCCATGACGTTGGCGAACTCCGTGTAGTTGACGGGGTTCCCGATGTCGCCGTAGCGACGGTCGACGACGCCGAAGTAGCCCGCCTCGTGAATCCCGCGGTCGTGTTGGATGCCGACGACCTTCGAGTGCTCCAGGAGGAGGTTGGAAACCCAGGTTGTCCCGGAACGACCCCAACCGAGGACAAAGACTGGTTTCGGCGTCGGCATGGTGGCGGCGGCGGGATCATACCAGGAAGGAAATCACCCCAAAGCCTCGAAGAGCTGCCGCATCTCGTCCTCGACCTCGGACGGATCCGACACGGTGTCGAGGATCTCGGCGCGCAGCGCTTTGCGGTAGCGGACGCGCAGCCGGTGCACCGCCACCTTGATCGCGCCTTCCGAGAGACCAAGCTCGTCGGCGACGGCCTTGTACGGCATCCCTTCGTCACCGGCGATCAGATAGTCCTTCAGGCGTTCGAAGAGCTCGGACTTGCCGCGGCCTTCGTATTCGGCGCGCAGGCGGTCCAGCGTGCGATCGAGCACCGAGCGGGCCCAGGCGCGCTCGAATTGCTTCTCGGGGGTGAGCTCGTCCGCCGGCTCCAGGGAATAGCGCGTGTCCGCGTCGCCGGCCTCGATGGACACCGGGGCGCGGCCGCCGCCGCGTTTGACGGCTCGGGCGCGTTCCGCCTCGTTGACGAGGAAGTGCTTCAGCGCGGTCAACAGGAAGGCGCGGAAGCGACCCCGCTCCGGCGCGGCGCCGGCGAGGTCGTCGCGCTCGAGCAACAACGCGAAGAAGGCCTGCGTGAGGTCGCGCGCCTCCTCCTCGCCGTGGCCGCGGCGGCGGACGTAGGAGTAGAGCGGGTACCAGTAGCTCTCCGCGAGGTGCTCGAGCGCCGCGCGCGACTCGCGGGTCGTGCTCTTCCCCGCGGCGAGGACGACGCTCCAGCGCGTCGTCCGGAAGCCTTGGGGGCGGTGCTCCACGCGGGCTACTTCAGGTACTGCGGGTAGCGGTAGTAGACCTGCAGCGTGAGCACCATCAACGCGGTTGCGTACACGCGCCCGCCGGCGTGTCCCCACGGGCCCATCGGATCCCACGAGCCTTCGCAGGCGCCGTCGCGGCGCTGGGAGTCGACCACGGCCGTCTTCATCGCGGCGTTCCACTTTTCCCACGCGTCGCCGCCCCACTGGAACATGGCGTAGGTGCCGTAGTACCAGTAGTACATGTCGTTCGCGTTCCGCTCGGGCTCCCAGACGGGGAGCTTGTCGAGCACGAGCGCGGCGTGCCGCTTCATCACCGGCTGCTCCGCGGGCGTCTGCCCCATCAGCACGCGGCAGAAGAGCGCGGCGGCGGTCATCGGCTCGCCGAGGTCGTTCGGGTACATGTCGTTCTTGTTCGCTACCCGCGCGCTGAGCGAGCCGGCGGCGTCGTAGCCGACGCGGCCGGTCGTCGTCTCGGTCGCCTGGTCGAACCAGCGAATCGCGCCCTCGAAGGCGGCGGGTCCCACGCGGTAGCCGTTCTCGACCGCCATCGCGAGCGCGGTGACCATCCACGAGGTGACCGAAGTGTCGTTGTCCTGCCCCGGCGGCGGCATCCCGTAGCGCCAGCCGAGCCCGGGGTTCTGGCCGAGGAGGATGTAGTCGACCGCCTTCTGGACGCGGTTCTCGAGCAGCGGCGACGGCGACAGGCGCTCGGCCTCGATCAGCGCCATCGTGGCGATCGCGTGGCTGTACACGTAGTCGTGCCCGCGCGTCGAGCCGATGACGCCCGAGCTCTGGTCCTGCTGCCCCATCAGGAACTGGATCGCCTTCTCGACGATCTCGCTGTGCTCGCCCACGGTCGACGTGTTGCCGGCGCCGAGGAAACCCAGGAGCGCGAGCCCCGTGACGCCGACGTCGTACAAGGGATTCCCGGCGCCGTGGCAGACGTCGAGGTCGATGTCCTCGAAGCGCGTGTGCCAGTTGTCCGCGTCCCAGTAGCCGAGCGGCGTCTGCGCGGTGGCGAGCCAGTCGAGGCCCTTCGCGACCGCCTCCTCGGTCCCGCGACCGCCGTAGTCGCGGATCATGCTCCCGCGCTGGCGCCGCAGGAGGTCCTCCGACGGCGTGGTGAGGCCGCCCCGCCCGGTCTCAACGGCCTCGTCGGTCTCGTCGGGATCGCCGGGTCCGGCGCTGGCGACGACGGCGGCGACGGAGGTGAGCGGAGGCTGGTAGAGCAGGTCCGGCTCGTCCTCCGCGTCGGTCTCGGCGATCCGATCCCAGAACTCGTCGTCGCTCGCGGTGAGCTGCCAGAGCGTCAGCCAGCGCAGGATCGTCCGGCGGTTGTGCGCCACGTCGGCCGGCGCGGTGCCGCTCTTCCACTCGAACGAGTGGCCGTTGAGCATCTCGTGCAAAACCACGTGATGGAGCCGGTAGCCGACGAGCTCCTGCTTCTGCTTGGTGAGGTCGAGCCCCTTCAGGTGCTTCAGCACGAGCGGGAGGGCGACGTAGCCCCACTCGGCGAGCTCGATCTGGGCCGCCTCCTTTACCGCCTCGCCGCCCATCAGGACGCGCTCGAACAGATCGTCCAGGTGCGCGCGGTCGCCGTCGGTCAGCGGGTAGGGCGCGGGATCCGGCAGCGCGTCCAGGTCGAACCACGGCGCGTCCGGATCGAGCTCTTCCTCGGGGAGCGGCCCCTTGCGCTTGCCCTTCTTGTAGACGCCGGAGAGGAACGCCGGGTCGGGGTAGCCGTTCGGGTGGAAGAAGGTCCAGCTCCCGTCCTTTTCGCCGCGCTTGTATTCGCCCTCGAAGAGCGTCTTGCCGTCCGGCCAGTAGCTCACCCACCCGCCGGAGCGCTTGCCGTTCTTGAACTTCCCCTTCTCGCGCACGCTGCCGTCGGGATGGAAGAAGATCCAATCGCCGTGCTTGTACTTCAGGCGGTACTCGCCCTGGGACTCCGGCGTGCCGTCGGGATAGGTGTTGAACTCGGCCCGGTAGTCGCCGCTCTCGCCGCTGTTCGCGCCGTTCTCGTCCTTGTAGACCCACTTGAGATGGCGCAGCCCGCGCCTGTACACGCCCTTGGAGGCGAGCTGGCCGTTCGCGTGCCACGAGCGCCAGGTGTCGACCTTGAGCCCGTTCTTGCAGCGCCCCTCCTCGGCGAGCTGTCCGTTCTCGTGCCAGCTCTTGTAATCGCCGTGGTTGATCGCGGCGCCGGTCTCGTCGCGGATCACCTCGCGCTCGACCTTGGGCGAGCCGTCGGGCCAAGCCTCCCTGATCGTCTCGGTGTCCTGACCGTGCGCGAGCGATGCGACGACGGCCAGGACGAGGGCTCCCGGGATGGGGTGAAGCATGCGCGTATCCTAATCGTCGCGCGGCCGGGGACGCAGCTTCTCGAGCGCCTCCGCCTTCACCGGCTTGCCGCACACCGTCACGCCGCCCTCGATCTCGGTCGTCTCGGCGATCACCACGCGGCCGTTCGGCGCGCTGATCAGGCGGTCGTCGCCCGGTCCGAACGTCGGGTCGAGCGCGAGCGCCGGCTGCTGGCCACCCGACACGAAACGGTTGCGCCCGACGATCCGCAGCGACTTGCAGGCGCCGATGGCGACCAGCGGCCGGTCGCCGCAACCCTCGGCGAGCTCGAACACGTTGTCGCGCAGGACCAGGTTGGCGGTGAGGTGCCTCTCGCCGCCGTCCCAGGCGACGAACGCGCCGGTGCCGTAGGGAGCGCCGCGCGTGAGCTTCTTCAGCGACGCGTCGAAGCCCGCCCGGTACGTGTTGCCCTCGAAGAGGACCGTGCCGTTGTGCCGGCCGGCCAGCGTGAAGGCCGCGCCGCCCTTGAAGTTGTCGCCACGCGCGATGGCCACGTCCTCGACCTCGCAGTTGCGGACGAGGATGTGGCCGACGCCCGGGGGACCGTCCTGGCTGCGCGCCGTGAACTGGCAGAAGGTGCGCCCGAGTCGCCTTGCGGCCACGTTCTCGATCGTGACGTTGCCGCGCGGGTTCTGAAGGTAGAAGGCGTGCTCGTCCTTCAGGTCCTCGATGACCGCGGGCCGGCCGACGCCCCGGTAGGCGAAGTCGCGCAGGCTGTGGCCCCACACGCCCCACTTCGACTTCTGCCCGGTGTCCATGGCGTGGTCCCACTCGCCCTTGATGTCAACGTTCTCGAAGACGAAGCCCGCGTGGACGCCCTTGCCGCCGAGCTTGTTGAAGATGACGGCGCTCCGGTAGCCCGGCTGGAGCTCCAGGTTGCGAAACGTGATGTAGCCGTTGCGGAGGGACTGGTCGACCGAGATCGTGTCGCCCAAGCCGCGGTTCAGGATGCGCACGTAGCCCATGCCCTCGACGACGATCGGCCAACCCGGCTTGCCGCCGCGCGTGCGCGCGTTGTCCTTGTTCGTGCTCTTGGCGCCGATGGAGAACCCCGGGTAGTCCCCGAACTGGAGCAGGATCTGGGTCCCGTCGCGGGCGTGCTGGAGCGCCAGCGCGATCGGGTTCTCGCTCTGGACTTCCTTGCCGTTCGGGAGCCGCACCGACGTCGGCGTGCAGGTGATCGAGCTCGTGTTGGGCGGGACCTCGGCGCCGGGCAGGGCGAGGCTCAAGACCGCGGCGGCGAGGCTGGCGACGCGCTTCACGGCTCTACGGTAACGGCTCGTTCCGGCGCCGGAACACGATCGCGGGGGTAACGCGGCACCCGGAGCGCTTCGGGGCGGCGGCGGGGAGTGGCATGACCATTGCCCTTACAAAGCACGTCCCAGACCCCGGAAAGACCCCATCCATGAGCTCTCTCGGCATCCTCCTCCTGCTCCTCGCCCTCCCCCAGGAATCGGCCGGCGGCGATCGCGAGCGCGATCGCGCCCACTACGCCCGCGTCGAGGAGGAGCTCCTCGAGCGCGACGTCTCCGACCTCGACGCGAGCCGGCGGGCGGAGAGGGGCCGGATCGTCGCCGAGCTGCGCCGCTACCGCGAAGCGGGCGTCTTCACGGTGAACACCGACTTCCCCGGTCGTCGGGTGCCGTACTTCGTCGACGACGCGGGACGGCACTGCGCCGTCGCGAACCTGTTGCGCTTCACGGGTGATGGGGAGCTTGTCGCCGCCGTCGCCGGCACGAACAACCACGCCTGGGTCGCCGATCTGCGCGGCGTGCCGGAGTTCCACGCTTGGCTCGACCGCGTCGGCCTGACCTTCGAGGAAGCCGCGCGGATCCAGGTCCCGGGCTTCAACCCGAGCGACCTCGACGACGGGCCCGCCCCGCAGGAGGAGGGCGGCGACGAGCCGCCGGCCACGGGCGGCGGGGCGCCGGCCCCGCCCACGGGACGCTCCGCCCCCGGCGCCGGCCCGCTCTCTCCCGGCTCCAGCGCGCCGCCCTCGGCCGCCGCGCCCGCGGGCTCCGGCCCGCGCTACGGCGGCGAGGACTGGCGCGTCTGGTGGGAGTACAACAAGCTCACCTGGCTCCGCCCGAACGTCCTGCGCGGCGCCGCGTCCGGGGACGGCTTCACCGTGAGCGAGGACAAGCTGGCCGAGGCGCGGCGCGAGGCCCGCGCGCTCCTGGAAGGCCAGCTCGAGCACGCGAGCGCCGAGGTGCGAGCCGCCGCCGTGGTGGCCTACGCCCGCCTCACCGGCCCGGCGGCGGTCCCGCGGGTCCGCGCGCTCTTCACCGACGCCGCGCGTGAGGTGCGCCTCGCCGCGATCCTCGCCCTCGGCGCCACCGCCTCGGAGGAGGGCGTCCACGCGCTCCTGGAGCTCCTCCTTCAAGAGCAAGAGCTCGCGCCCAACGCGCGGCCGGTGGCCGTCGTCGCGCTGGGGCTCGCGCGCGAGCGGGGCGTCGGCGCGGGCGTCGACCGCATGCTCCCCGATCTGCTCCGCGCGGAGGCGGACGAGGAGCTCGCGCTGCTCCTGCACCACACCCTGGCGCCCTCGGCGCACTTCCTCGATCACGAGCGCGAGGACCGCGACGCCGAAGCGCGCGCGCTGGAGGCGCTGCGCTTCGCGGCGGACGACGAGACGCTGTCGCACCTCCTCGACGAGCTCGGCGGCGACGACCTCCAACACCGGCGCTCGGCCGCGGTCGCCCTCGGCGGCGTCGACGGCGGGTTGCAGCCGCTCAAGACCGCCTTCGAGCTCGAACGCGAGCCGCTCACCCGCGGGCTCACCCTGCTCTCGATCGGCGAGCACGGCGGCAAGAACGCGCGCCGCTTCCTGCGCAACGTCCTCGCCGACGGGCCGTCGGGCGCGCGGCCGTGGTGCGCCCTGGCGCTGGGCATCCTCGCGCGGCAGGACGAAGACACGGCCGCGCGGCGCGCGGTGCGCAAGGGCTTGGAGACCGAGGCAAACCGCGACCACCGCGGGGCCTACCTGCTCGCCGCCGGCATCGGGCGCGACCCCGACGCCTACGAGATGCTCGCCGGCGCGCTCACCGGCAAGGATCCGGCCCTGCGCGCCTACGCCGCCCTCGGCCTCGGCCTGACCGGCGACCCGCGCGGGCGCCGCGCGCTCCACGCCGCGCTCACCGAGGAGTCGTCGCCGACCGCCCGCGCCGCGATGGCCCAGGCGCTCGCGCTCCACGGCGACGACCGCGACGCGGGCGTCCTGCTCGAGGAGCTCCGCGGCGCGAAGAACCCGGTCGTGCAGGGGCAGATCGCGGTCGCGCTCGGCTTCCACGGCACGCACGCGGCGGCGAAAGGGCTCGCGGAGGAGCTCGAGGGCTCGAAGCTTTCCGACGGGTCGCGCGCGGCGGCGACCGAAGCGCTCGGCATCCTGCTCTCGCGGCGCGATCACCTCGCGCTGGGCGAGATTTCGAGCCGAGCGAACTTCACCCTCTTCCCCTTCTGGATGGTCGAACTGCTACAGCACCCGCTGTAAGCACCGGATCGCCGGGAACCTCGAACCACACGATCGCGCCGCCGCCCGGCGCGTTGTGGCCGCCGACCCGGCCGCCGTGTGCCCGGATGACGCGGCGGACGACGAGCAGGCCCAGCCCGGCGGAGTCGGCGCGGCTCCGGCGGAGCTTCAGGGCCTCGAAGTCGACCTCGCCGCCGTCGCCGGGAAAGCCGGGACCGTCGTCGCGTACCTCGACGCGCACGTTTTCGCCCGCGGCGGTCGCCGCGACGACGACGCGGTCCTTCGCGTGGTGAAGCGCGTTGCGCAGGAGATTCTCGAGCGCGCGCATCAGCCGGTCGCCGTCGGCGCTCAGGAACGGAAGCTCGCGGCCCACCTCGCACTCGAGCTGGACGCCGCGGGACGCCGCGAAGGGCTCCAGCGAGCGCGCGGCCTGCCGCACGAGCTCCCCCGGCGGGACCGGCTCGAGCTCGAGGTCGTCGGCGCTGTCGAGCCGCGCGATGACGAACAGGTCGTCGGCCAGCGCGAGCACGCGATCGGCGTCCATGCGCGCGACGGTGACGAGCTTGCGCAGCTCGCGGTTCTCGGCGGGCTCCCGCTCGAGCGTCATCTCCGCGCGGTCCAGGCAGGCGATCAACGCGGTCAGCGGCGTGCGCAGGTCGTGCGAAACCTGCGCGACCCAGTCGGTGCGCGTTCGATCGCGCTCCGCGAGCCCCTTGACGAGCTCGTCCACACGCTCGCGCATCAGGTTCATCGACTGCGCGAGCACGGCCACCTCGGTGGATCCGGTGGCGTCGAAGGGCCCCGGCAGGTTCCCGTCCTCGTCGACGGGCTCGGACGCCGCGGCCGCCAACCGCGTGAGCGGCGCGGTAACGAGGCGCGCCGCGAGGACGGCGATCAGGAGCGCGAGGCCCAGGGCGGGCCAGAACCCGATCACCTCGCTCGCGAGGTAGGAGCCCACCAGGAGCACGGCCAGGAGAAGCGCCAGCCGGACGCCGAGGCGCCGGTGCCAGCGAAGCCGTGCACGGGCCTCCATCAGGGGTTTTCGCTCAGGCGATACCCGACGCCCCACACCGTCTCGATGTAGCGCGGGTCGCTCGCGTCGTCCTCGACCATGGCGCGCAGGCGGCGGACGTGGGAGTCGACCGTGCGGCGCTCGCCGTCGTACGTCGAGCCCCAGACCCGGTCGAGCAACTGGTCGCGCGTCCACGCGCGGCCCGGGTGGCGGAGGAAGAAGAGCAGGAGGTCGAGCTCGCGCGGCGTCATCTCGAACGTCTCGTCCCCCTTGCCCGCGGTGCGCGACTCCGGGTCGGCCCACAGCTCCCCGATCCGGACCGGGCCCGGTCCGGCGGAGCGGCCGGCGCGCCGCAGCAGGGTGCGGACGCGTGCGAGGAGCTCCGGCATGTGGAACGGCTTGACGACGTAGTCGTCGGCGCCGACGTCGAGCCCGCGCACGCGCTGGTCGGGCGCATCGCGCGCGGTCAGGATCAGGATCGGCAGCCCGCGGCCCTGGGCGCGCAGCGCCCTGCAGAGGTCGAGGCCGTCGCCGTCGGGCAGGCCGAGGTCGAGCAGCATCAGGTCGTGCTCGCGCTGGAGCGCGAAGCGCGCGCTCTCCAGCGAAACGCTGACCTCGACGCCGTAACCGGAGGCGCGCAGGGCGTCGAGGAGCTCCTTGCGGATGCGCGAGTCGTCCTCGACGACCAGGATCTGTGGCTCGGTCTTGGGCATGGGGCCGCCACGCGGATTCTAGCCCGGCCCGGAAGGGCCCCGCCGGAGCCGCGGGCGCGGAATTGCGACCCGCAACATCTCCGACACAGGACGACAACATCCGTCGCCGAGGATCTCCGCGGGCAGAGATTCCTCCTCTCTCCCTCAGGGCGGCTCGATTCACAAGGCAGAGATTCGGGCCGCCCGCTTTCCAGCTCAATCCCCCCCTCGTCGGCAGGGCGGCCGGTTCGACGGGCATCGATGCCGGCCGCGGAGCCCGCGTCCTTCACCCCTTATGGATGCGGGCTCCCTTTTTTTGGGGTTTGAAGGGCGACCGCTCCCAGGGTGGGTCGAACGGATCTAGGATCCTCCGCCCCATGAGCCTCCCGCTGCTCTTCAGCATCCTGGCGCTCTTCGTCGGCCCACTGGTTTACCGCGGGGCGCGCGCGCGGCGCGCCGCCGCCGCGGTCGACGCCTTCGCGCTCGTCGGCGTCGGGGGGCTCGTCCTGGTGCACGTTCTGCCGCAGAGCTTCTCGCTCGCCGGCTGGGCGGTCATTCCGGTGACGTTGATCGGTCTCTTCGGGCCGGGGTTGCTGTGCGGGACGCGGCTCTTCTCCGGCCGGGAGTCGCGGTTGATCGCCATGCCGCTCGCGCTGCTCGCGATCGCGCTGCACGCGATCCTCGACGGGGTGGCGCTCGCGCCCGAGACGGAATCGGCGGAGCACGGAGCGCGCGAGCTCGCGCTCGCGGTCGTGCTTCACCGCCTGCCGGTCGGCCTTGGCGTCTGGTGGCTCGTCCGGCCGCTGTACGGGCTGCGCGCGGCGGCGTCGCTCCTGGGCGGCATCGCCGTCTTCAGCGTCGTCGGGTTCCACTTCGGCGAGGCGCTCGTCGCCGGCACGCCGGAGGAGTGGATCGCGGTCGTGCAGGCGTTGCTAGCGGGCTCGCTGCTCCACGTGATCCTCCGCCACCCGCCGACCGCGACCGGCGAGGAGCCGGCGAAGCGCTGGCACGTCGCGTCCGCGCTCGGCGGCGCGGCCGCGCTGCTCGTCGTCGTCGGGATGGGAAGCCTGCACCTGCACGAGGGAGAAGCGGCGAGCGGAGATGGGACCGGCTCGACGTTCCTCGCGCTCGCGCTCGAGAGCGCGCCGGCGCTGCTCTTCGCCTACGTGGCGGTGGGGTTCGCGCACGCGCTCCTGCTCGACCTGTACAAGCTCCTGAAGAGCGGTTCATCGCTGTCGCAAGCGCTGCGCGGCACGCTGGTCGGGCTGCCGGTGCCGGTGTGCTCGTGCGGCGTGATCCCGCTCTACCGCAGCCTGGTCGTCGGCAGCGTGCCGGCGGCGGCGGCGATGGCGTTCCTCGTCGCGACGCCCGAGCTCGAGATCGCGGCGGTCGTGCTCTCGCTCGAGCTGCTCGGCGTGAAGGTCACGGTCGCGCGCCTCGCCGCGGCGCTCGTCCTCGCGCTCCTCGTCGGGTGGCTCGTCGGAAGCCGCGCCCCGCTGCGCACGGAGACCGTCGCCGCGCCGCCCCACGGCGAGCGACCGCCGCTCGCGCGGCGCCTCGCCGACGGCATGCGCTTCGGCTTCGGCGACATGGTCGACAACACGGGCCCGTGGATCCTGGTCGGCCTCGCAATGGCGGCCGTGGCGGGACCGCTGCTCTCCGCCGACCAGTTCGCGCGGCTGCCCGCGGCCGCGGACGTGCCGCTCTTCGCGCTGATCGGGATGCCGATCTACGTCTGCGCGTCCGGCTCGACGCCGTTCGTCGCGGTGCTCCTCGCCAAGGGCGTCTCGCCCGGCGCGGCCATCGCGTTCCTGCTCACCGGCCCCGCGACGAACATCACCACCTTCGGGATGCTCTCGCGCATGCACGGGCGGCGAACGGCCCTGCTCTTCGCGGGGTTGACGGTGTTCTTCGCGATCGGCCTCGGCTACGCGGTCAATCTGGCGCTTCCCGCGGTGACCGCCGCCGAGCTGCCGGCGTTGCACGAGCACGAAGCGACGCTATTCCAGCAGGTGTGCCTCGGCCTGCTCGCCGCGCTCTACCTGGCGTCGATGTTCCGACTGGGTGTCCGCGGGTTCGTGGGTCAGGTGATCGCGCCGCACTCCCACGAGGGCGAAGAGGGACACTGCGACCACGACGCCGAGCCGGGGCACTGCGACCACGCCCACGAGCTGGCGTGAGCTAGAAGGTGGTGTCCTGCTCGGACTCCGCGTAGGCGCGCCAGCGGTCGTCGAGGACCTGGTAGACGTCCTCGCCGGCGACGCCGAAGAGCTCCTCGCTGAACTTGCGCAGGTCGGCGATGAAGGTGTTGCGCTTGCGCGCGAACTCGCTCGAGGCGCGCAGCCAGCGCTGCCCGGTCTTGTCGTGGCTGCGGGCCATGTAATCGAAGAAGCTCCAGGACTTGGCCACGTCGGGGTTCTCGAAGTCGGCCAGGTACTTGATCATCAGCCGGTCGATGCGCGGTCCACCATCCAGCGCGGCGGCGTTGAGCTTGTCGCGGTAGCCCATCTCCGCCTTGGCGCGGCGGCCCTTCTGGTTCTCCTCCTCGGTGTAGAGTCCATCGCGGAACTCGAAGCACGAGACGCTGTTGCGGCCGAGGAACTCGAACGCGAGGTAGTAGCCGAGCCCCTCCTCGAGCCACGCCTGCTCGAAGCCGGAGGGCGAGCCGTTGTAGTGGTAGTGCGCCAGGCTGTGGCCGAGGGTGTGGGTGATGTCACCGTCGAGGTCCGAGTCGACGACGGTCCTGCGCGCGAGGAGCGCCTTCGGGTCCGTCCCCCGGAAGAACCAGTTGCCCCCGGCCTCGAGGCGGCGCTTCTTGTTCTTCTCGTCGCCCCACGAGACGCCGAAGTACTCGGGCACGAACTTCTCGTAGAACGAGACGTCGTCCGGTCCCCAGTAGATCTCGTGGAAGAGCCCGTCCGGGATCTGGTCCTTGAAGTCCTCGCCGACGTACGGGTCGACGTACTGCACGCGGAAGGCCTCGATCACCTGCTCGCCCAGCACGAGCGCCTCCTTGATCCGCGAGTCGCTGTAGCCGGGGTGTTCGCCCCAGCCGGTGTGGTAGACGATGCGGATGTGCTGGCTCTCCGCCATCTTGTGGAGGCCGGGCTCGCCGCCGACGTTGAGGCTCGCCGCCAGGAGGTCCTGCGGCGTGTCCACGATCCGGACGGACTCCTGTGCGCGCTTCGCCCGCTCGGCGATCGCTTCCTTGGCGATCGCCTTCGCCTCCTTCTTGAACTCCTTCTCGAGCCCCTTGGCCGCCTCGACGAACGAGCTCTTCTTGAGCCAGCTCACCAGCCGTTCGTAGTCGTTGAGCATGCGCTGGTGCGCCGCGAACCACTCCGGGCTGCCCTTGGGATGCTCGTCGCGACTGGCGCGGGACTCCTCGACCCGGCCCTTCCGCAGGCGGTACTCGCGCGCGATCGTCTCGATGGTCTCGCCGCGGTTGAAGACCTGCAGCCGGTCGATGTACTTGCCGTGCACCGTGACGATGGACTTCTTGCTCTTCGCGACCGGCTCGCCGTCCTTGATCCGGTAGGGCACGTTCTCGGGGTTCTTCGTGTCGAAGATGAAGAAGTCGTTGTCGCTTCCGCTCTTGTACGAGATGTTCTCGATCTCGCCGCGCTTGTGCTCGATGCGGATGCCTCCGCCCGGAACGGCCTCGCCGAGGAGGACCTTGTTGCCGTTCCAGTCCATCGTGTACTTCTTGAACTTCTTCTCCGCCTTGGCGTCCTTGAAGTGCACGGCCAGGATCTGCCCCTCGGCGATCGAGGTCGTGGCGAAGAGCAGGGCGAGAAGAAGCACGATCGATCGCATGTGAGACGTCCTCGAAGGTTCCGGGGCCAACCGGGCGGAGGAAGTCTGTAGCACGGATGCCCGGGCTGTACCAGGGGCTATGGCGCCACTAAGAAGTGAGCACGTACTGCTTGCGCGAAACCGTCCAGCATCCGATCGCCAGGGCAGCCACGAGCACGACGAGGAGGGTCCGGAACGACTCGTCGGCCGGCACGAGGATCTGATCCTGGGTCAGATTCCGCATCCGGGCGAGGACCTCCTCGCCGCTCCCCGCAAGGTAGCTCTTCAGATGGAACTGGACCGTGAAGTTCTGGTTCTGCCCGGGGAAGTTGGCCACGAAGAACTCGACGACGAAGGCGTAGCCGATCCCCACGATCATCGGGTGCTTGACCAGCGCGCTGATCGCGGCGAAGAGCGCGGAGTAGACCGCGCCGCCGATCAGGCACGTGTTGCGCATCGACGCGGCCATCCCTTGCGGAAGCGCCATCTCGGCGTCCGCGCCGGCGGCGACCTCGAGGACCCCGAAGGTGACCACCGCACTGGCGCCCAGGAGGAGCTCGATCAGGAGGAGCGACGCGACCCAGCGCCCGAGCAGCACCGACAGGCGCGGTATCGGCCGCGAGAAGAGATAGGTGATCGTCCGGTCCTCGATCTCCTCGGCGACGACCGCGGAGCCGATGATGAGCGAGATCAGGGGCACCGTGCCCTGCACCATCAGCATCCACCCGATCTCGAACGCGGGCATCGCACCCTTCTGCTCGGAGAACAGAAGCGCCAGGACCGCGGCGGCGACCGGCCCGAGGCAGAAAAGGACGCAGACGAGCGCGCGCTTCGAGAAGAAGATCTGCCGCTGGTGGGCGGCGAAGACGATCCAGGTGCTGCGGAGGGCTTCCATCTACTCCACCAGGTAGTCGAAGACCGCCTCGAGGCCCGCGTCGACGCTCTCGAGGCCGCGGATGCCGTAGCCGTCGCGCGCGGCGAGCTCGGTCAGGTTGCGGTGGAACCCGTCGACGTCCGCGGTTTCCACCGTGACGAGCCCGCGATCCTCGGCGATGGCGAGCGAGCGCACGTCCGGCCAGGGGACGAGGTCGCCGGCGAGGCGCCGCGCGTCGCGCGCGTGGATCTCGATCTTGCGCGGGAAGCGCGTCAAAAGCTCGCGCACCTCGGACACCGTTCCCTGTGCGAGGAGGCGGCCGCGGTGCAAGAGCACGATCTCCTCCGTGAGACCCTGGACCTCGTGCAGCACGTGCGACGAGACGATCACGTTCATGCCGCCCGCCGCGAGATCGCGCA
>JANQEJ010000313.1 GCA_028278425.1 Planctomycetota bacterium
GCGCGCGCCGCCGGTCGCGAGCCAGCCGTCCGCGTCCGGAGTGGCGCCGGGCGCGCCGCCGCCGGCCGCCCACCAGAGCGCGAGCGGCTCGAGCTCCGCCCGGCGCTCCTCCGGAACGCCCGAGCCCGCGAGCACCTCGCCGGCGAAGGCGCGTCGATCGAGCGCCAGGCGTCCGTCGCCGTCCCCCGCGCGATGGACGCAGCGCCCGAGCGCGTCGAGATGACCGCCCAGTCGCCACGGAGCGAGCGCGACGTCCCCGCCGCCTTGGCCCCGGACCTCCAGCGGGCGGCCGAACCCGCGGAAGTCGACCCGAAAGCGAGCACCGTCCACCTCGACGGTGCGCGGTTCGTTCATGGAGCTACTCCTCGCGGACGCGCGTTGCGGTGAAGGAGTAGGTGGTCGCGGCCGGCGCGCTCGCGTCGAGTCCGAAGCTCTTGCCCTCGACGAAGCAGTCGTCGAAGGAGACGGTGCGCACCGACTCGGTCTCCATCCCGTATTCCTTCTTCAGGTTCGCGACGATCTGGAACTTCTGCTTCTGGTGAAGCAGCTCGTCGAGCTTGTCGGAGGACGAGCGCAGAACCATCTCGCCCTGCACGGTGCGGAGGCCGAAGCTCACGTCGATGCGTTCGTCGCTTCCGATCGCCCGGATGTCCTCGCGCTCGGTGACGACGCGGAACGTCAGGCTCTGGAGTCCCTCGACGGGGTCGCCGTCGACCAGAACGCTGCTACGGTTGGCCGAGAAGACGGTCGGCATGGGTCAGCTTCCTCCTCAGACCTGCACCAGGATGGTGGCGTAGATGTAATCGATGGCGCGCACGGGCCGGACGGCGACGTCCACCCGGACGATTCCCTTGGCGAAGTCCGCCTGGGACGAATAGACGTCGAGCTTGAACGAGGGATCGGTCCCGTCCGTCGACGGCACGATCGCTCCGTCCTTCTCCATCTGCAGCAGGAACTCCGCCAGCTTCTGCTTGAGCGCCGCGCGGCCGTCCGCGCTGTTCAACTGTCCGATGAAGAGCTCGCCGATCATCTTCACGCCGCGCACCGCGCGGTCCGCCACGCGGCGGACGCTGATCTGGTCTCCGTCGGTGGTCAGCCCGCGCAGGACGATCATGCCCCGCCCGCGCTCGACGACGACGGGCACGACGTTGCTCTTGAGCAGCGCGCGCTGGTCCTCGATCCCCCACGCGGTGGCGAGAGCGCCGAGGCCGCTGATCGTCTTGAACGTCGGCGAGTGGTAATAGGGCAGGCTCCCGATCAGCCCCGCCACCGCGCCGGCGGTTCCGTGCGGCGAGACGAGCACGAAGCGATCGGACACGAGCCCGGTGGCGAGCTCCCCCTGCGCGCGCGGCGCGAGGTCGGGCGGCACCTGACCGAAGCCGACGCGCCCCTTGCTGTCCGCGCTCATCTTCTTGCAGTGGGCGATGATCGCGGAGTGGATCTTGACCAGGTCCGCTTCGGCCACCGCGGCCGGCACGGAGGCGAGCACCATGTCGACGTCCGCCTCGTTCACCAGGCGCGAGAGCGCGCGGCCGAAGGCCGACGCGCTGGGATCCGCGCCGCCGGCGAGCGTCACGGTTCCTTCGCGCGGCCAAACCTGTTCGGCCTTGACCGCGATCCCCTCGACCTCGCCGAACGCGGCGATGACATCGCCGGCGGACTCCAGGCCGTCGCGCACGAGCAGGTCGGAATAAGGGCTGTTCGGGTTCGGGCCCTGCACCTCGACGCGGAGCGCGATCAGCCCGCTGCCGGCGTCCTCGCTCAGCGAGATCTTGAAGCGCGGCGAGCCCTCGCCGTGGACGATCGCGACCGTCGCCGCGTCCCCGGTCACGATGGTGAGCTCTTCTGCCTCCTCGTCGCCGAAGGTCTCCCGGTTGTAGGTGCTGATGACCGGCTTCTTGGCGATGCCGTCGACCTTCAGCGTGCCCGAGCTCTCCGCGAGCGCCTGCCCGACGAAGTTGGCGGTGCCGGGAACGAGACCGAGGTCGCGGTGCGTCTCCCACTCCCCCGTCGCGGGGTTCTGGACCTTGAGATCGAAGGAGCGGATCTCGCCGTCCTTCGCGCGGTGCGCGATCTGCACCTCGGCGTCGTTCGCCCACGTGCCGCCGGAGCGCGCGACGAGCTCGAAGAGATCGCCGGTGGAGCCCTCGGCGGCCTTGGCGACCGTGGCGCGCGCCGCGGCCGCGGCGCCCGCGGCCACGGGGGAAACCACGAGCTCGAACACGCCGTTCTGCAGGGCCTGCTTGGCCTCGGGCATGCTGTAGGCGCTGCCCGGACCGAAGACTTCCACGAAGCGCGACCACGACGCCGCGCGTTCGACGGCGCCCGTGTCGTTCTCCGTGACGCCGGTGACCCCGAGAACGCCGGACGGCGCGAGCTGCGGCGGGACAACCTCCTTAACAACGGTGACTTGAACACCGGGAATGATGCGAGTCATGTCCTCCTCTTGAGCGCAAGGAACCGATCGGCCTCAAACACGGCTGGCTGCGCCAACGCGCCCACCATAATGCAGTTCGTTCCGAAGTCAATGCGCGCAAGCGTCGCGCGGAGCCCCGCGCGCGGCGAGCTCCGCGTTCGCCGAACGGCGCAACTGCGCGGTCGGCATCGGTTTGTGAGAATCGGCGCGAGCACGCGCGCGCTTCGATCCGGGCGTTGCACACGGTCTCATTCCCGGACGAAAGAACGAGCCGCTCGAGCCTCCTTCTCACGACGGCGGCGCCTCGACGCGGCTTCTACCCGCGGGTACGATGCGCCTCGTAGCGCCGGGCCGAGCCCGGGAGGAAAGGGGGAGTTGGTGAGACGTCATCGGGCCGCCGTCCTGGGCTTGATCCTGTTCGCGTGGCTGGCGTGCGCGAGTCCGCTGTTCGCGCGCGTCGTCGCCGGCGCCGAGCACTTCGGCGAACCGAGTCAGCAGGACACCGGCGAGCCGGAGCCCGAAGAGCCGCCGGGCGAGCTCGATTCGAACCAGGACGAGGACGCGTCGGGGGAAGGGTCGACGTCGAAGCCGCCCGCGGAGACCCCGCCGGACGGGGACCGGGAAGAGGGCGCACCCAAGCAGACGGACGGGGAACAAGGGGCCGCCGGGCGAGACGCCCCGAACTGGGACGAGTTGGTTCCCCTCATCGTTCGGTCCATCCTTGCGATCGCGTTCTTCCTCCTCTTCCTGTTCTTCCTCAAGTGCTTCTTCGACGAAGCCAGAGAGAGCAAGACTCTCGCCTACACCTCCCACTGGGGCGGGTTCGGGGGCGGCACGAACGGGTGGGAGGTCTCCAAGGCGCTCGTCTACCTGATCGCCGCGGCGCTCTTCGGCCTGCTGGCGTCCGCCTTGGTCGTGGCCCCGTCGGTCGGAGCGGACTAGGGGGCGCGAGCGGATGCCCATCCAAGTCGAGGAGTTCACCGAGCCCCTGACGCGCGCGGCCATCGATCAGCAGAAGGAGCTGGTCCTCATCCGGCCGCGCTCCTACCAGCTCTTTCTCGACTCGGCCCGCGCCTACTGCGAGGGGAGCATCGGGGGAAAGTCCTTTCTCGTCTCCGGGCACCGCGGCTCGGGCAAGACCACGCTGGTGCACGGAGCGTTTCACGAGCTGCGCGAGGAGCGCCTGGACCGCGAGGAGGAGCTGCCGATCCTCGTCCCGCTCCACGGCCCCGACATTCTGCTCAGCGAGGAAAGGAGCCTGCACGACCCGAGGACGCCGGACCCCCGCGCCGCCGGGAAGAACGTCTACGTCCAGGGGGCGCTCGAGCAGATCGTGCTCGCGCTGTACCAGGCGCTCGTCAAGGAGGTGACGGAGCGCTATCGCGTGAGAGCCCTTGAGGAGGCGGGCCGCGACGCTCCGGAGCGCTCCGCCGAGCTCGAGCTGGAGCTCCTGGACTACGTCAGCCCGGCCCGCCTGCGCGACTTCTGGAAGCGGGCCGGTCTTCTCGAAGCGGGCCTCTTGCAGCACTCCGACCCGCCGGCGGATCAGGCGTGGCTCGAGCTGTTGGCGCTCTCGCACGCCGCCGAGATGTACCAGCGAATCTCCGGTTCGCTCACGCAGACGCACAAGAACGAAGAGCAGGCCACGCACACGCGCGAGGTCCAGACCGGCGGCAAGGAAGCCCAGGCGACGCCGGCCATCCCCGCCGTGCTCACCGGCCTCCTCGCGGGCGCCGGGGTCACGGCCGGAGGCGCGACGGCCTTCCCGGCGGTGGCGTCGGGACTCGTCGCCTCGCTCGGCGCGCTGACGGTCTTCAAGCTCTCGAGCAAGCGCTCGCGGCACCAGGCGGCCGGTCGCTCGCTCAACTTCGAACGCGACTTCTCGGTGCAGACGCTCGACCGCGAGCTGCCGCTGCTCATCGAGCAGATCAAGCGGGCCGGGCTCCACCCGATCTTCGTCGTGGACGAGCTCGACAAGGCGGAGAAGCCCTCGGAGTCCATCCGCGAGCTCGTCAAGCACCTGAAGAAGCTCGTGGCCGAACAGGCGTTCTTCTGCTTCCTCACCGACCGCAGCTACTTCGAGGAACTTGAGACCAAGAAGCGCACGGGCGCCTACCCGATCGAGCACACCTTCTTCACGCACCCGCTCTTCATCGCGTTCGGTCCCGACGACATCCATCGGTACCTTTCGAAAGTGCTGGCGCTCGTGTCGGACCGGACCGAGGCGCAGGGGCCTCCACCCGGCGAGGCCGGGGAGGACGCCCATGGCTACGGAGCCGCCGAGGTCGAGTCCCAGGAGCAGGCGGAACACGACGAACGGGAGTCCCGCGACGGGAGCGACACGGAGCTCGACTACATAGCCCTCCCCTACATCCTCCTCCACCAGGCCCGGATGCACTCGCGCGACATCCGCGCCCGGCTCTCGATGCTCACGGGCAGCGAAGGCTTCATCGACCTGCCGCCGGGCCAGTTGTCCACCGCCACGGCCAACAAGCTCGATCTCCTGCTCCAGGTCGCGATCGAGATGACGTTCAGCTCGGCCGAGCTCCAGGACGCGATCGAGCGGCGTCCCGCGTTCCTCCAGCTCGCTCTCGACGCGTTGCTCTATCCGACGAGGATGTGGGAGAGCGGGGAAACCGTGCTGGACCTCGGTCCGGAAGCGGCCGGCGGGTTCGAGGAGTACCTCGAACGACGGATGATCGGCGATGGTTCCTCGAAGAAGGCAACGTCGAAGGACGAGGATGCGGCGGAGAGCCCGGCCGCGGATTCGTCGGAGCTCGAGCGCCCGAGCATCGGCGAGCCGGACCGCGACTTCCTGTTCGGGTACGCACGGGAGGTCGCCGTCCTCCTCTCCGACCCCTTCGAGCTCCTGAGCCGCTTTGCGACGTGGCGGGAAAGGAAAGTCGAGCTGGCGCGCCTTCGGGAGGAAGACGATCCCGGCCCCGACCTGACCCGCATTCTGTACCTGCTCCCGTCGCTGCACGTGCGCGGTTTGCTGCTGCGACGCATTCCGGCGGTCGAACGCGTGTACACGTGGCGCTTCACGCCCTCGGGCTTCCCGGTGGCGGCGGAGCGCGGCCGCGCCCCGAGCGCGCACCTGCTCGATCTTCAGCTCCAGATCGCCGCGAAGATCGTCTTCGTCCGGCATACCGCGGGCCCGGAGGGGATCGTCCACCCGCGGGCGATCGAGCTCTTGGAAGTGGCGCTCGACTACGTCGAGTACCTCTGGCGAGCGAAGCGGTCGCAGATCGACCTGCGCGCGATCGGCGAAGACGCCGAGGACGCCGAGGCGTTCTACGCCTACCTGCGGCGGCGCGACGACGACGTGGATTCGTCCATCGCCGGCAGGTGCCTGGACGCCGTGCGCGAGATGGCCGGGCTGCTCGCGGATCCCGAGGCACTCGACAAAGCAACCGACGAGTTGGACAAGGAGCTCTACGCGCCGATGGAGCTGACGCTGCGGCCCCCGGGAGGCCACCGCGCGTTCTTGACCGCGACCGATGAAGCCGTCTACCGCTTCAACTTCGACCCTACGGACCGCTCCCTTTTCGCTGAACAAGAAGAGGAGCCGTCCTGGGAGGCGGCCACCCGCCTGATCACGAGCTTCCGCGACTTCCTGGAGAACTATGGCTAGAGAAGCCCGATCGAGCGGACTCGACCTCGGTCGCATCGTGACCGGGCTCAACTACGTCGAGACGACCTACGCCTGGGGCGAGATCGAGCGCGCGATCCAGCGGCTGGACGAGGACAGCTACGAGAGCGAGGAAAAGAAGGCGGACGACGCCTACACCGTCCAGGGTTTCGCGGACATCCTCCAGAGACGCGGGAACTTCCTGGCGAAGGCCCTGCTCTGCGCGGAAGCGATCAGCTTCGCCGACCGCGGCGCGAACCGCAGCGCGGCCGTGGAACGCGGCCTCCAGGCGATCAGCAAGCTCAACGGGTTCGACGCGCTCGACGCGCCGCGGAAGGAAGCGATCATCGACGATCTGCTCAAGCGGGTGAAGGAGCGGTTTCCGGCGTTGGAGGAGCGGACGTCGCGGGTCCGCGGGTTGGAGCTCCTCCCCGGGGAGCTCGCCGCGTGGGAGGACGTTCTCGACGTGGAGAGAACGGGGCTGGAGATCCCCGAAAAGCGCTTGAAGGAGGATTGCGTGCAGGCCTGGTCGCAACGCAGGAGCCAGATCGAGAGCTTTCTCGCCGGGGAACCGACCGACCCCGCGCGGGCGACGCTTGAGGAGCATCTCTGCTTCGTCGCGAACCGCCTGCCCTCCTCGCTCGTCGATCGGAACCTCGAGAACATGACGCTGAGGGCGTGGTCCGAGGTCCTGGTCCAGATCCTCATCGAAGAACCCGTTGGGCACGCCCCGACGTGGGCTCGGGCCGCCGCGCTCGCGGCGCTCAACCTGGGACGAGATCTTCCCATGGAACAGCTCGTCCGCCGGATCGAGCTCGCGGAACCTCCGCCGAGCGCGAAAACGGGCGTGACCGCGTGGCTACTCGTCGGACCCAAGCCGCTGAACGACGCGTGGAAGCCCTCGCGACGCCACGGAGCGATCGTCCTCAAAGACGAGAGAACGGCGATGGAGCTCGTGAAGAGCCTCGCCTCCGGGGGGAGATGGCGAGAGCTGCAGGAGTGGCTCGCGCCCGACGTACTCGTGGCCGAGGTCGACTTGCGCTCGTTGGAAAACCAAGTGACTTCCGCGGAAGTGGTCGGCGCGCAGATTGCGTCTTCCTTCGAGCAATTCGGGCCCACCGCCGTCGTGCTCGCGTCGAGCGTGCGCCTCGACCGCTCCGTCAAGCACCGCGCCATCGTGAAGCCAAGAGACCTGGACGACCTGCTGGATCGAGCGAGCGGATCGTCCTCCGCCTAGCGCCGGCCTCGCCCCTCTTTGCACCCGTGGCTTGAAACTTCGTGGTCGGCGCGGAGCGTCTCGAAGGGCGCGCTAACGGTTTCCCCACACCCTTTGATTCCCCGCGGGTCGACCGGCCGCGATCGCGGCGTTGGTTTACACTGAGCGCGCTCAGCCCGGACGGCTCGCGTGCGGGCGGGTGCTTTAACAATTGGAAGGAGTTGAACAGGTGATACCTAGACACCGTTTTCCCCCCATGAGCGCAGCCGCGCTCCTTACGCTGTCCGGCGCCGCCTTTGCGCAGGTGCTCGCCGCCGCTCCACCGACGTCGACCGAGCTCGCCGGCAACAGCATCTCTCAGTTTCCGCATTTTGAGTACGTTCGGGCCATCAACGAGGGTTCCACCATCACCCTCGGCATCGATCCCGGCGTGTTTCCAAGCCTCCTCGGCAAGACCGGGGACCTCTACGTCTGCAAGTCCCAGAGCATCGCGGGCTGGAACGCCAACCCGACCTTGAACGACGTGACGGCCGCCGTGGAGACCCACACGTTCCTGGTTCCCGACATCCAGTTCAACCGGATCGTCGTCGACGGCGGCACCCTGAGCGGGGGCTCGGGCCTCACGCTGGGAGTCCCGTTCGACGTGATCATCGACCTGAACCAGAACGGGAAGCTCGACTCCAAGGACTTCATCGACGGCTATGACAACACCGAGGCGGGGTGCTACGTCGTTCACGACCTCGCGGCGCCCGGCCCCCTGCCGGTCACCGAGGTGATCTACGACCTCAGCCCGGCCGCGTTCGACGAGCAGGACCTCTACTATCCGACGCTCTTGACCGCGGTTAAACGGATGCCGCTGATCATCATCAGCCACGGCAACGGCCACAACTATCAGTGGTACGACCACATCGGCTACCACATGGCCTCCTACGGCTACGTGGTGATGAGCCACGCCAACAACACGGGTCCAGGCGTCAACTTCGCCGCCACGACGACCCTGAGCAACACGGAGGATTTCCTGAGCAACCTCGGCACCATCGCCGGGGGCGTGCTCCAGGGCCGAATCGACGTGCAGAAGATCACCTGGCTCGGCCACAGCCGCGGCGGCGAGGGCGTCGTCATCGCGTACGACCGCCTGATCGACGGGACCTACGTTCCGCAGAACTTCAAGCCCGGCTACATCCAGCTTATCTCGAGCATCGCTCCGACCGACTTCCTGACGTTGCCCGACACCGATCCGCACGGCGTGAACTACCACCTGTGGACGGGCGGCGCCGACTCGGACGTCAACGGGTGCGCGAGCTGCAACCTGTGCCAGACGTTCCACCTGCACGACCGGGCGCAGGAGTTCCGCCAGTCCATTTCGCTCCACGGCGTGGGACACGGCGACTTCCACGACGGCGGCGGGAACCCCTTTGCGACGGGACCGTGCCTGGTGGGCACGCCCGACACGCACAAGATCATGAAGGGCTACTTCCGGCCCTTGGTCGACCGCTACGTCAAGAAGAACATCCCCGCCAAGGACTACCTGACCCGCCAGTGGGAGTCCTTCCGGCCGATCGGGGCGCCGGTCCTGAACCCCTGCGTCACGGTCGACCTGATGTACCGCGACGGCAAGGTGAAGGGCAAGTTCATCGTCGACGACTACCAGTCGAACCCGAGCATCAACCTCGCGAGCTCCGGATTCGCGGTCTTCACGACGGCGAGCGCGGTCACCGAGGGCGACCTCGACGACAACAACTCCAACTTCACCGACCTGGCCACCGACCCCATGAACGGGATGACGGTGAACGGCTTCGGCGCCGACGACAGCGCCGGCGTCGTCATGGAATGGGTCGGCGACGCCAACTACATCTGGGTGCCGCCGCTCGGCCTCGACATCACGAAGTGGGAGACGATCTCCTTCCGTGCCTGCCAGGTGACGCGCGACGTCCTCACGACGGGCACGCTGGGTGACCTCACCTTCGACTTCACGCTGGTCGACAGCAGCGGCACGATCTCCCGCATCAACATCGGCGCCTTCGGCGGCGGTGTCGAGGAGCCCTACCAGCGCACGGGCTGCGGCGTGGGCGCCGGCTGGGCCAACGAGTTCGAGACGATCCGCATCCCGATCGACGCCTTCGCGTACAGCGGGACGGGGATCAACCTGAACAAGATCACGCGGCTCGGCATGGAGTTCGGGCCGTCTCACGGCTCCGCCCGGGGCCGGATCGGCGTGGACGACGTGGAACTCTTGATCGACTGAGGAAAGGAGAACCAACCATGAAAACCCGCAACCTTTCCATCGCCCTTCTGATCTCCGTCGCCTCCGGAGCGGCGCTGGCCGCCGCGGCCTCCGCCGTCCAGACGCCCGGCGTCGAAGCCCCCATGCCCTCGCAGGTCTCCCAGAGCGAGGTGCGCCTGCTCTTCGTCCAGCCCTTCGTCCTGGACGAGAGCTACCGGCACGCCTGGCGCGCGGACCAGCCGCAGGTCTCGGCCGGCTATCTCGTCGCCGTCTCCGCGGACGCGGAGCTGCTCCCCCCGCGGCAGGTGCACAACGCCCTGCTCTTCGCGGGAGAGATGCCGCTCGAGCGCCTCAACGACGGCTCGCAGTCCGGCATCTACGTCGGCCTCCTTCCCTCGCCCCAGGGCGCGGACGGCGAGCCCACGCTCGACCTGAGGGAGACGCCGCTCTTCTGGGCCAAGCCCGAGATCCTGCCCGAGTCGCTCACTCCGGACGACGCCCGGAGCGCGGCGCGCGACGCGAACGCCGTCGCGCAAAGCGCGGCGACCGTCGACGGGGCTCTCGCCGAGGCCGGAGGAACGGTCTACCTCTCCACCCACGGGATGCTGCGGCGCTACGCCGCCGACGTCATCGAGCGCTACTCGCCGCTGGAGGCCGACCTGGTCTCCGGCTTGAGGGCGCCGATGCTCCAGTAACCGCATCGATCCGACGGGTACGAAACCCAGCGCGAGGCCTGAGCGGTCCAACCGACTTGGGCCTGCGCGTTGGGTTGTGCTCACCGAAAGCGCGGCGGGTCCGCTCGCGTCAGGTCCGGCCCCCTCCATCATCCGCAGGGGCCGATTCTGCCTTTGGGCCCGAGACCGTCATCACGCCGATGGCGCCTTGTGCTTGCTGCACGGAGGGCTTGGGCATTCCCGCCCGGACTCACTTCCGTCGTAGACGTCGACACAATCACAGGCACATCAACACTGTCGCGCCTAACCTCTCACGCATACCGGGGTTGCGAACGCCATCTGAACCTGCTCCAGCGTGTTACCAAGAGAGACGGTTGTCACGGAGATCAGGCTGAGTTTCTCTCGATCCGCAGTCACCAGACCCCGTCGAGGAATCGAGTGATGAGACAGCCTGCTTCGTGGACACTCATCAAGACTCTACGCCTTGTCACTGTCGCTCTCTTCGCGGTTGCGTCCTGCACCGAGAACGACGGAGGCCTCGACGAGCCAGGCATCCAGGATCCCGCAGCTCAGGCGAGCGCACCGGAGCACCCGGCGCCGGAGCCCGCGCCCGAACTTGCCGAACAGCCCGCGCCCCAACAAACGACCAACGTCACAGCATATTCAGAGGCAGCGGACCCAGCGTCGGATGGAAGTGCTTCGGCTGGGGTCGTAGCAATCGAGACTCCTGCTGTCGTCGTTCCCTCTTCCTACACGGAGCCTGGCCGCGATCGCTCGCGGCTTCTTCGCCCCGACATGCCAGATCGTGGATCTCCGCCCGCTGGCGACGGCCCAGACGGGAGCCCGTGTCCGCCGACCTGCCTGCCCACGTTCTTCAATTACGGCTGCCTCAAGCTCTTTTCCACGACGCCAACCGTGCTAGCGGACTACTCCAACGTTCCGATGGGAGCGGTCTACGCGCCGGATTACCGAGCACTCACGCCGTCGACACCCGATACGGCGTGGTCGGATACAGCGCTGCTCCACCTCAAGCAGGAGGGAATGGCAACCGTCCTCCTGCAATCAGTCTTCTGGTGCTGCCCAGATCCCACCCCGGTATGTATCAACTGCATTACTTGTGATCTGTCCTGGCTAAGTGATCCTGACAACTTTGGAGCCGTTTGGCCGGATGATTACTTCTTCACGATGCCTTCCGTGCAGGCAGGCTGGTACGACCTGACCATTGACCACAAGTCGCCGCTCTTTATTCACCTAACCTATCCCAACACGTCCGACTTGGCGGTAGCCACGTTCGACGTACCAGCAACAGCAGTGGCTGGCAGCACAGCAATCACAAGCTTCATCGTGGTCAACAATGGAGAGTTGGGTTCTGGGACAATCACAAGCAGGGTCTACATGTCGGATGACGCGATCGTGGATGCCACGGACGTCCTTCTCGGACAAACGACGCATGCCTCGATCGCGGGTGGGCAACAGACGACGCTTGTTCAATCCGTGTCCATACCAAGCACCGTGCAGGGCCTGAAGTACTTCAAGGTCCACGTCACCGGAACCGTTGGTACTGAAGTCGCCACGATCGACAACTGGAGCCCGCTGGACGCCATTTTCTTCCAGCCCGACATCCGTTTCGCCGGAGCCAACCTCGTCTGGGTCGATCCAATTGAGCCGTCCGGTCCGCCGCTCTTACTCCCAGAAGACCCGTTCGAGTTCTACTTCGAGTACGAGAACGCGGGAAATGCCGATACCGCACCGACGACCGAGGTCGAAGTGCACGTCGCGGACAACGCGCTCGGCCTCAATCCGGTGCTCATCGACACGCTCCAGCTGACCAACCCCGTCATCAGCGGCGCGTCCGGTGTACTCACCTCACCGAACTACGTCGTAACGCTGCCACCTACACTCTCGATGCCCATCGGAACGTCGGGATGGGTGTTCCTGCGTTTCGTCAACGCCGGCGCAGAGAGCACGACGCTGAACAACGACAGCATCAAGGTTCAGTTCCTGTACTCGGCGAAGCTGGAACTCGTTCTACACAAACCGCTGTCGATGAGCGACACCGAAGAAGAACGAGCAGACGGGGCTGTCGGCATGGTCTGGTTCAACATTGACAACGACGACAACGACGACTTCTGGGACTTTGATGTCGACGATCCTACCGCCTCTGATCTACAGGTCTTGGGCGGAGACAACGACATGGCTCGCATCAAGCTGAAGCTCCAGCCAAACGATCCGGCGGTACATACAGGCTTGTCGCTGAGTATGAACATCCCGAACGGTACCGGGCACATCGTGATCTGGGACACCCACGAAAAAGGGCAGAAGTACTCGCTTGGCAGCCCTATCCCTATCCCTACCACCGTGCCGGGTTCGGGCTGGACGGTTGACGGCGAGTGGCTGGTGCGCGACGCGTGGATCGAGGGGATCAAACCACACACCCCGGCTGACCCCGACACGGAGATCGAGCTTGCGTATAGTTCCTCCGCCTGCATCAACAACCTGGACACGGAGTCTATCTACGTCCTGGGAATCGACGATCTCACCGTCATAGGGCAAGGCAACGGCTTCGGCCCACCGACTCATACGAGCAGTACGCTGGACGCCGATCCGGCCTGGGATGGCACGGGCGTTCCAGCCGTAAGGCTGTTTCCCGGCGGACGCGCACCGACCTTTACGACCCCCCGCAACAGAGTGGCGGTCGTGATCAGGCTCTCGCGGGCGCCCGCTTGGAAGCAGAACGTGACTATCGCGTCGTGGGATGTCGATGATCCATCAACAGACACGAGTTTGGTCGATCCGAACGACACGGGAACAGGGGGGAACTACTCGTACACGATGCCGCCGTTGACGTACACGGCGGATGAGGACAATCGCGGCGAGGTCCAGGGCGACAAAGACGGCTACCTGGTCTACGAGGACTTCGGGGGAAGCGAGGTTGGAGAGTCACCATCCGGGCTGGTCGAGCTTCAGTTCGAGCCGGCGGCCCAAGTGCGAACCTGTTTTCTCGAAACATCCTTGATGGCGGGAGACAACTACCGCGTCGCAGTGGGCTATGACGACGACATGCTCCTTTGGCAGAACTTCGACGCGGACCACGGTCACCGGGTCGTCGATCCTGGACGGTGGGTCCTTACAGGAGACCCCGATCAATCAGAGGTCCAGTTCCCAGTGACCCCCGTGATCAACGTGTGGCGCATCTTGCACATTGAGATGGACACGATGAGGAGGCCTCAGGGTACGGAGAACCATTTCACTGGAGAGTTCACACACTTCGTCGGCGTCGGGGGCCTCATGTCCGACACCCTCGGCATGCTGTGGCCAGTCTCCCTGGCGCCCCTAGAGTTTGTACTTGATCCCGCCCGGCCCCTCTGGGATGGCTCGCCCAACCTCAACACTCCCCATCCACACACGCTCAGTGGGCAATGGGAGAATGGGATCTTAAGCGTTGGCTCCAAGGACGTTCCCGTGGAGGCGAACGGCGATGACTATGTCCAGTTCCTGGTCTCACAGGACTTCCTTCCGCTCGGATTTCGCCTTGATTACACGTCTGGCGGCAATCCCGAGTGGGCAACTGGCCTTGTGACTCTGCTAGGCTACGATGGGCCGAGCTCGTCGTATGGATACGTACTCGACATCCAAGATGATTCAGGCGTGGTGAGCTGGCCTGACTTCGTGGGTGGATCAATGTCAATCGAAGGCGGTTCTGCCGTTTCGGTGGTCGGCCAATTTCAGCCGTACTCCTTGATCGTCACTCAGCAGCTCCGCATTCCCTTCGAACTTCACGACGACGATGACGACAGCCAGCTTGCAGGACTCAACCCTCAGTTGAGCCCGATGGATCTCACCGATACTGCCTCGATCTACCGTCAGGTGTACATCTTGCCGGAGCTTGATGGCGGGTCGGACATGCTGAACAACCAAGAGTCTGCCGACTTCGATTCACACGTGGAAGTAGCTGAGATGCCGCCTCTCGGTAACCTACAGGACACTCCCTCGTCAGCGGATACCTTCGAGTTCTGGGTTGCCCATGTTGTGCTAGCGCATCAGCTCAAGGAGTCCGCCACAACCGAGGATCCGGATCGGCCATTCAAGCTGGATTGGGATCCGCGAAACCCGGCAGGCGTCCAGTTCTGGGACCCAGCCCCAGGCCCTGAAAAGATCATTGTGGAGGGTGCCTTCATGGGAGCTACCCCCTTCTTCTCCGGCGCGTTCTTCCAGCATCCAAGCGGCCCAATCGGAACGGGCTCCTGGGGCCAGTTCGTCTTTGTCGAGACCATTCGCGACTGGGGCGCCTTCCCGGGGTGGTCGCTGCCTATGGATCCGCTTGAAATGACCGTCGCCCACGAGTTGGGGCATCAGCTCGGCCTCACTCACTTCAACGCACCGGGACTTGTCGAACTGACGACGACCTTGATGGCAGGGGAGGCTCAGCAGAAAACGATGGACTTCAACGAATTTCAACAGCACGTCTTGCGGTGTCGCACCACGGGTCTCTGACCGGCAGGGGAATCAACACAATGAAGCAGTCAATCTTCGTTCTCGCAGGCCTCCTAGGATCCGCCACGTCCCCGTGCAACGGAGTACATGAGAACGCCGGTTCGCTTGAAATAGCCCTGGCTGCTGATAGCACGAGAATGCCAACGTGGGGTGCGCTCGGTTTCGAGCTCCACATCAAAAACAACAGCACTCAGGATGTTGTGTTACCTCGTGAACTGCTGTACGGCGGTTACTTCCGTGGCGCGCGCCTCTCGGTGCTGATCCATCGGCCGGGCGAAAAGGAACCGCAGGTCACATCAGCTTGGAGCCTGCGTGATTCCAACTCCGGTGCCGTCAGGGGACTTGGGTTGCTTGAGCCAGGCAAAGAACTGCGCGAGAGGTTCGTGCTGGCTGGCCGCCCAGGACTTGACGGCGGAAGGACCTGGGAACCCTGGTTTGAGACGGCAGGCGAATACACCATCAAGTTGGCGTACTCCGTCGATGACAAGGTCAAAGCAACCAGCAATGCAGTACGTGTTGCAGTGAGTACAGCCACGAATGACGCTCCGCTGAACGCTCTCGAGTACGTGCAAGGCATGAAGGAGCCACAGTGGCTCTTCGACGGGGAGGATCTGTACCTTTCGCGTCGACCTATCTCTCCGATCGAGAAGCTGGCAACCGAGTTTCCGCCGAACGTGTACAGCGACTACGCACATCTTTGTCTGGCGAAGTACCGTCTCCAAGAAGCAACTCGTGATCGTCACCAGCGTGAGCCCTTGCATGTTCGCGAGGTGGTTGCGCTTGCCGAGCAGCACCTGAGCCAGATCAACGTCATCGGTTTCCCAATGGTCGGAGAAATCAGGGCGGCCCAGCGAGAAGTCAAAGCCATCGAGAAAGTCCTATTGAAAAGGGCGCAGGCTGAGAGGAGGTGACTCGCTTCACGTGCTCCGATCCCGGTGCTGATGCCGCGGACCACGCCAGGTGGCACGATGACAGCCAACCTGATCGACTTTCAAAGGCACATCCTCCGCTCACGCACAGTGGCGATCAAATCCATCCCGTGAGGATTGAAGCAATGAAGAGCGCACTCCTGGGACTTGCGACTGCTGTCGTCTGCCTGCTTGCCCTGCCTACCGGCGCAGCCCAAGCAGGCGAGCTCCAAGTCACCCTCACTGCCGACAGCGCGACCGTGCCCACCTGGGGCAGCCTCGGGGTCAATCTGAATGCGGTCAACCTGAGCACGCGCGATGTCGTCTTCACCGACCAACTGCTCTATGGCCTGCCGTACCAGGGGGTCCAAGTTCGCTTGCTCGTGCAACGGCCGGGCGAAGAGCACGTGCGAGTCGCACCTGGCTGGCGGCGTATCAACCCAGACGCCCCGGACATCAAGGAAGGTGAGGCCGCGCTGGCACCGGGCGATGAGGTCAGCGCACGTTTCGTCCTCTCGGGGCGCAGAGGGCTCCGTAGAGATGGAGGATGGGCGCCATGGTTCGGTGAGCCGGGCAACTACACCATTTCGATTACCTACTCAATTGATCAGCAGACGACCGCTACGAGCAACACTCTACACATCCGTGCGATTGAGCCGACATCTGAACCGGCACGGCACGCCTTGGAGTATGTTCGGAATCTTGACCAACCTGAATGTCTCTTTGAGTCCGATTGGATGTTCTATACCGGTTGTCCAACAGCGCCTATCGAGAAGTTGGCCTCCGATTACCTGCCCAACGTCTACAGTGACTATGCGCACCTCTCTCTTGCGAAGTATCGCCTGAAGGAGGCGTTTCGCGATCAGTACAAAGTGGACCCACCCGAGGTCCGCAGGGCGATTGCCGATGCGAAGGAACAGCTTCGTCAGATCAACCTCGCCGGCTTCCCGGCGTCCGGAGACGTTGGCGCCGCTCAGAGGATGGCCAAGGACATCGAGAAGGTGCTCACAAAGCGAAAGGCGACGGCCGCTCAGCGCCGGTGATGAAGCTCACCACTTGCCGAAGCCCGGATGCTGCATCAGCCAAGCCCGGAGCACACCCGCCACAATCCCATGGCCCTCGGCGGTGAGGTGTCCATCCCCCACATCACCTCGCCAAGCGCGTCCGAGGAGGTCTACAGCCCGCGGATCTGGTGTGCTCATTCGCACGCGCTGCCCGGATACGGCGGCGGGCCAATGACTATGTCCAACGCGTTCGTCAGAGCCGCGGTGCTCGGCGTGATCGAGACGCCCTGCGCACACAGCGAAACACCGAGGAGCGCACAATCGGTCGATGGCACCGGGACCGCGAAGGGCTGGCCGACACCGGGGCTCTCCACCGCGATTCCTACGGAGGTGATGTCGCACAGCAGCGTCCCAAACGCCGTCGCAGTTCCAGGAGACAGACCAAACTCGAAGATGCCAAGCACGTCCTTCAACGCGTCTCCCGCAAAGAACGTGTGGTCGATGAACGGATCCCAGACCCCACCTAGTACCGGCGCCCCCGAAACCGCCGGCAACAGGACGATCGGGTTGGGCGGCGAGCCTGCCCGTACGGTCTCGCTGGGCGTTATCACCGTCACCGTGTCCTCGTAGCAACCCATGTCCACGGCAGCCCCCTGAACCCGTAGACTTCCATCCAGATCGGTAGTAACGCCGGTCGGCACGGCGGCGCTATCCCCGGCATCGACGCACGGGGAGAGTGCGTCCAGGTGAAGGTCATCATCAAGCGTCGCCAAGGCGAAGTCACACCCCGCGGGAAGTGCGAACTGCGGATCAGCACCAATGTTCGTGGCTGACGGTGACCCGAGGCCGGCCAGATCCTCGACACAGGAAAACTCCAGGTTGAGCGTGCTGCCGGGAATGAACTGAGCCGTTGCGTCTTGAACGCATCCGGGCGTCCGAGTGTTGCCCCAGAGAATGCAGTTGACGGTCTCCGGTGTGCCTGAGCTAGCCGCCTCAATGCCTCCGGCACTCACACCACCGGTCAGGGCGTGATTCCCGAAGACCGTGCAGTTCACGATGAGCGGCACCGGCGGATCAGGAGTTGCCGTTCGCACGTACATGGCGCCCGCACGCTCAGCCGTGTTACCCACGAACAGGCTGTTGACGACAACCGCAATCTGCGTCTGGTCGGTGTCTTCCTGAATGCTCAGCGCGCCACCGTTACCCGTTGGGATCTCGTTGCCAAGGAACACACAGGACTCAATCCACGTCGGGTCGGTGAAACAGAAGATCGCACCGCCCTGACGCATGGTCGCGCTCAAACCCGCCATGTTTCGCTCGAACGTACAGCGACGCAGCGTTGAGAACGTGGTCTCTGCGGGCGGAAAGCTCTCCGCGATCAAGGCTCCCCCGTCGTGGCCTGCCGTGTTCTCGCTGAACAGGCAGTCTTCCAGCGTCGGCGAGCTCTTGGTCACCATGATGGCGCCGCCGCCTCCTTCGGCGTGGTTGGCTCGAAAGGTGCATGCGAGGATCTGGGGGGAGGACTGCGAACACCAGAGCGCGCCCCCGCTTGAGATGGCGGAGTTGCTCTCGAGAATGCACCCTTCAATCCGCACAGCACTCGTCAGGCCGGCCCCGGAGATGGTGATGCCGGCCCCGCGCTGGTCCGCAAGCGCCGCTCCATTCGCGTTGCCGCCGCTGACGTGGAAGCCATCGACCACGGAGATCTCTCCGATGGGCACTGCACCGAGGATGCTGAGCACGTGGTACGCGTTGTCATCGGCCAACGCCGGCGTGCCGAGATCTCCGGAGAGCTTGGTCTCCTCGACGGAACCCACTCGCTCGGCAACGGAGCCCTCGAAACCCGCGAATCCGCCATACATGGCGACTCCAGGCGCCGGCGCGAACGTCGCACCACGACCCGGTGGAATACTCGGAATGTACGTGCCTTCCGCTACCCAGATCTGATCACCTGCTACGGCCGCAGCGACCGCGTCCTGAAGATCGACGTACGCGTCCGCCCACGAAGTTCCAAGCCCCCCGACGGCACTGTCATCAACGTAGATGACCTGAGCAGACACAGGCGCAGAGAACATCCCAACGAACACGACGCTGACCTGAGCCAGTCGCCTCATTAGAGGCTCCACGGATGACACGAAGACCATGGCATCTCCCTTCCGAGAACGGATAAGTAACGACGGGAAGCGGGTGCGGGTAAGCGCGCCGCGCCTAGCTTGCACCCACGTATCGAGCGCATTCCTGCCCGAATCAACAGTGCTCAGGACGACTCGCATAGCTGCCATGTTCCACGTTCCCGCGCATTCCCCTACGCTCCTGGGCCGCACCTTGGCAAGCGCTTCCGCGGGAGCTCTCACGGTCGCGATCCACGGACTCGCTCAGGAGCTCCGCCCGCCCGCGGACGGGGACAGGACGCCTCAGCCGCAGGTGCGGGAACGACACCGGGTCGTAATGGTCGGGGCGAGAGGATTTGAACCTCCGACCTCTGCGTCCCGAACGCAGCGCTCTACCAAGCTGAGCCACGCCCCGACCGATGAGGGGCAGAGAGACTAGGGCCGCCCCCCGGGGCCGTCAAGCGCGGGTGGCCTACTTCCCGAGGTCGACGAAGACCCCGCCGTTGTCGTCGGCGAGGCGCTTCATGAAGTTCTTCTCGAACTCGCCGATGGCGATGGTGTGGATGACGACCTTGCGGAGCTCGTTGGCGGCGTTGACCTCGCGGAGGATGTCCTCGGTGTCGACGTAGTCGCCCCAGGAGGGGCGGCCGTCGGAGAGGAAGAAGATGGTGTCGACCGAGACCTCGTAGTTCTTGTCCTTGACGCCCTGGCCGCCGGCCTCCAGGGCGTCCATCAGGGCGGCGTAGGTGTTCGTGCGGCCGGCGCCGAGGTTGGCGGAGCCGGTCAGGCCGACCGAGGCGAGGTCCTCCTTGGAGGAGCCGCCGATCGCCTCGAGGCGGCGCACCCAGGTGTTCGCGCTCGACTTGTTCAAGACGTTGGCCCCCACCAGGGTCTTCTTCCAGCGCTTCGTGTCGGTGGCGAACGACACGATGTTGTACTTCACGTAGGGCTCCAGGCCCTGGATGGTGCGGATCAGCTCGGTCTTGACGATGTCGATGCGCTTGTAGCTCGGATAGTCGCCGTCCTTGAAGCGCTCCTTCTCGATGACCTCCTGCTCCATCGACCCGGAGACGTCGATGACGAAGAGGATCGAGCGGCTCGGCGTCGAGATGCCGTGGTAGGACACCGTGCCCGGGGGCGTGTACGTCTCCTGGCGCTCCTTCTGCTTCTCGCGCAGCTTCTTGAGCTCCGCGTCGGACGGGATCTCGAAGCGGTCCTTGTACGTGTCCCAGAAGCGCTGCCAGCCGTCGAGCCGCTGGCCGAAGTCGCGGCCGGTGATGTTCGCGAGGGCCTCGCCGATGTCGAGCAGGAGCCGTCCCTCCTCGACCTCCATGCGCCGGATCAGGGGCTCGATCGACTCCTTGCGGCGCACGTCGCGCAGGGCGTCGATCGCGCTCTCGCGGACCTGCCAGGCCTCGTCGTTCAACGCTTCGATGGCCGGTTGCACGACGAGGTCCGAGCGCAGCGTGGCGAGCCCGCCGAAGGCGGCGCAGCGGACCGCGTTCTCCTTGTCGGTGAGGAGCGCGGCCATCGGCTCGGCCACGGCGGGGTCCTTCGTCCGCGTCAAGGCCTGGATCGAGCGCCGGCGCACCTCCCACGACTTGTCCTCGAGCAGCGGCAGCACCGCCTCCTGCGTGCCGGTGTAGTTGCCGTCCGCCATCGCGCGGAGGATTCCGACGCGGATCGCCTCGTCCTTCTTCTCCTCCAGCATGACGAGCAGGTGGTCGACCGGGCCGCGCGACTCGAAGCCCGCGAGCACGCGCACGGCCGCGCGCACGACCTCCTTCTCCTTGTCCTTGAGAACCGGCAGGAGCACGTCGACGACGGCCTTCGACTCCACGTCCTCGAGCGCGAGAATCGCCTCGACGCGGGTCGGCGTGTCCTTGTACTTCTTGAAGTACTTCTTGAACTCCTTGACGATCTCGTCGTCGGGCGAGATCGCGAGGCAGAGGAGCGCACAAAGGGAAGCGCGCAGCGGCACGGCGAGGGCGAGGTTCATGTGTGGAGCTCCAGGACGCACCCAGTGTAGTCCCAGCGGCCCGGGTACCTACAGGAGCGCCCGTTCGGGTCGTGTGGATTCCGGGGTATCGACGCACGGCGACTGCCCGTAGGCTGCGTTGGAGCCTCTCCTGCTCACCGTTCCGCCCCCCGTACCCCCCAAGAGAACGACATGGTCCGCGCCCTCCTCCCGCTCTCCGCGACGGCCTGCGCCGTGCTAGCCCTGGCGCTCCCGTCTTCCGCTCAGTTCAACGACCACTGGGCGAGCTTCGAGAAGACGCCGAGCATGATCTCCGCTCCGAGCCCGCTCGCGGACGACGACCACGAGGTCGACATCGACTGGGGCGACCTGGACGGCGACGGGTGGACCGACGTGGTCGTCGTCCGCAAGGAGCCGATCATGGAAGCCGGGCCGCGGACGAACGTCCTCCTGATGAACGAGACCGGCGTGCTCACCGATCGGACGTCCACGCTGGCGACGGCCTCGGACCTGCCGGGCGGCATGGGGTTCCTCGACCTGACGCCCGACCGCGACGTCGTCCTCGCCGACGTGAACAACGACGGGCTGCTCGACTGCATCACGGCCTGCGACGTGACCGACGGCCTGCCGAAGTCGGAGTCGCACCCGCGCGTCTACGTGAACCTGGGCTCCGCCGGGAGCTGGCTCGGGCTGCGGCACGAGGACGCGCGCGTGCCGCTGCTCCTGCACGCGACCTCCGGGCTCCCGAAACCGCCGCGCTTCAACGCGGTCGACGCCGCCGACGTCGACCTGAACGGCTGGGTCGACCTCTACCTCGGCGACCAGGACCAGGACGCAGGCGCGGCGATCATCCTCCAGCCGCCCGCGGACGACCTGAACGACCGACTGCTGGTGAACAGCGGCGGCGGCTTCTTCGTCGACCAGACGGCCCTCGCGATGACGCCCGCGATGACGGACTCGGTCTTCTGCAACTCCGTGGCCCTGGCGGACTTCAACCAGGACGGAACGCCGGACCGGATGAAGCAGACCGGACTCGGCCCGCGCACGGACCTCGCGTACAACAACCCGTTGAGCCCGGGCAGCTTCCCCACCCTCGACGTCATCTACACGGGCTCCTCGTACTTCATCTCCACGGGCGAGCTCAACGGCGACGGCCGGATCGACTTCGTCATCTCGGACAACGGCGACGACAAGTTCGTGTTGAACGAGGCGACGCTGCCGAGCGGGGCGGTGCAGTGGGGCGCGCCCCAGACCTTCGACTTCCTCGCCGGGGGCGACGACGGCTTCGCCGCGAACAGCGTGATCGCGGACGTGGACCAGGACGGGTGGGGCGACGTCCTCATCGCGGACATCGACCCCCAGGTCGAGAACTACGCCCGTCGCATGCACTTCTACCACAACCTCGGGGGCGTCGTGGGCGGCGACGTCGACTTGCGGGAAGAGCGCGCGAGCGCGAGCGACGACGACTGGATCGGCGCGCCGGGCATCTCCGAGTCCGACCTGACCAACGTCCACGACGTGGCGGTGTTCGACATCGATATGGACGGCCTGAACGACATCCTCGCCTTCCGCAGGTACGAGGACGTCGTCCTCCGCGGCAAGACGCCTTCCTTCTGCCAGGCCGATCTGGGCTACGGTGTCGGCGCCCCGGTGCTCGAGGTCTGCGGCGGCGACCTTTCCCCCGGCAACGACGCGACGCTGCGCCTCTTCAATGCCCAGTCGAACAAGGCCGGCGTCCTGTCGGTGTCGCTCACGGCGAACCCCGTCTTCATCCCGTTCCTCGACGCGACGCTGGCCGCGCTTCCGTCGATCGTTCTCCTCCCGATCGCGACCGACGTCGCCGGCGAGTACAGCCAGGTCCTGCCCGGAGGCGGCAACCCGAGCTCCTACGTGATCCAGGCCGTCGTGCAGAACGAGCCGGCGAGCTTCTCCACCAGCAACGCGGTGGAGGTGCAGTTCCTGCCGTAGGCGCCTAGAACTTCAGCACGACCGACTTGCGGTCGCTGACCGGCTCCAGGTACGGGTCGTCGAGCGTGATCCGCCCGCCCGAGTCGGTGACGAGCGTCACCGTGGTGCCCTTGACCGACCGCACGCGGCCGTAGATCACGCCGCCGGGCACGCGCGCGCGGACGCGGCGGCCGGTGGCGAGCTCGTCGGGGTCGAGCTGGGTGCCTTCGCCCTCCTCGGGAAGGCGCTCGATGCGCTCGACGGAGCGACCGTCGAGGCCGATGCGACCGAGCTCCATGTCGAGCCACACCTTGTGCTGCCCGAGGGCGAAGAGGCGGCCCTCGATGATCTCGCCGGAGTGGAGGTGCGTGCGGACGCTGCCGACGCTGGGCATCATCACGATCGCCGGGGAGGCGATCGCGTCCATCGGGACCGTGTCGCCGCGCCAGACCATGTCGAGCTGCGCGAGGCTGCGGGAGAGGAACGCCTCGTTGTTGGAGGCCTCGAGGATCAGATCCTCAAAGGTGAGCTCGGTGACCCGCTGGTCGCGGTCGTACACCAACTCGGTTCCGGCCCCGCCGCCCTCCGCACCCGGAGTCGGCGGCGCGACGGGGTCGGCCGCGTCCGTAACCGGACCGACGATGTCGCCGGCGTTCGGGTCGCCCGTGACGAAGTCCTCGATCGGCGGCGGCTTCGGCGGCATGTCGGGCGCGTTCTCCGCGAGCGCCAGAACCACCGGCAGGCTGAACCGCGGGTCGTACGGGAAGCCCGCGCCGAAGCGCGGCGCGTCGTTGACCGGCGTCGGGTCGACCGTGGGCGTCGGCGTGGGCGGCTGCGGGCGCGTCGCGACGGTCGTCGACGAGTCGGGCCCGCCGGTACCGCCGTCGCCGCCGAGGAACCGCGGCACGAGGAGCACGACCAGGACCGCGGCGAGGCCGAGGAAGAACGCGCCGCCGGCCAGGAGGAGGATCTTGGGCTTTCTCTCCTCCGGCTCCTCCTCCGCGAGCTCGCCGAGCTCGTCGTCGACCAGGTCGCCGTAGTCGTCGCCTTCGGCGTCCATCGGGCCGGCCTCCGGGGCGGCGAAGAGCGAGTCCTCTTCGTCCTCGGCGACGGCGGTACCCGCGTAGGGCGCCTCTTGAAGCTCGAGGCCGCCCGCGGCGTCGGCTTCGGCCTCGAACTCGAGGTCGAGGCCGAGGAAGTCCGAGGCGCCCTCGCTACCGATGAACTCGCTGGAGAGCACGTCGTCCGGGGAGGCCTGCCGCGCGCCCTCGGCCGGACGGTTCTTCGTCGGCGCCGCGGAGGCGTCGAAGCCGGCCGACTCGTCCAGTCCGGTCGGCTCGTCCGGTCCGGCCGCGACCACGGGCTCCGGCTCTGGCTCGCTCTCCAGGCCGAGGTCCGCCGCCAGGTCGAGCTCCGGCTCGGCGTCCCGGGCGTAGGAGGCGTAGGGATCGTCGTCGTCGGAGAGCGTGAGCTCCAGCGTGTCGTCCAGCTCCTCCGGAGGATCGAGCGGGTCCGGCTCGTAGAGCGGCCCCGCCATGTCCGAAGACCCGGAGGGCGAGTCGTACAGGTCGTCGTGCCCGCCCTCGTCAAAGGAGGGGAGACCGTCGTTCTCGTCGTTCTTGTCGTTCCAGGTCGGCTCGTTGCCGGACATCGCTTCCCAGTCCTGGCTGCTGTTCTTCCGTGGGGACATCCGCCGCCTCGCGGCATCCGGACCGCGATTCGGGAGCGGGGACGGGTACCCGTCTTTTGGGTGTCCCCCCTATCGGACGGAAGGGCGCGGAACCCTCAGTCTTTCAGGGATGGCGTAATTCGGAAACCGTTTCCTACCGCCGTTTCAGCACCCGGTGGCCGCCCTGCCTCAGGGTCACCCCGCGGGCGTCCAGGGCCTCCAGGAGGGGGATCAGGTACTTCCGGCTCGTTCCGAGCTCGTCGCGGAGCTCGGGAATCATGAGCTGGCCGTTCCGCTCGCAGTTCTGGACAACCGCCTCGCGGGCCTCCTCGACGCAGGCCGCGGACAGGTGGAGGCCCCCGCCCACGTGGTCGGCCACCCCGCGGTCGACCAGGTGCTCCAGGGCCCGGCGCGTCGCCGGCTCGTCCGCGCCGCAGACGGCGGCGAGCTCCTCGGTAGAGGGCGGCTGGAAGCGCGCCGCGACCAGGCGCTTCTCGATCTCGGCCCCCAACGTCTTGAGCTCCGGGTCGAGCTCGCCCTCGCGGCCGGCGGGCTTGAGGCGCCCGCCCGGGAGCAATTCGAGCCCGCCGCGCTGCTCCTCGACCTCGAGCAGCACCTTGAGCATCGCCTCGTCGATGCCGGAGCGGCGGCGGACCTCGATCACGTCGACCAAGAGCCGGTGCGGCTCGTCCCGGAAGAAGTCGTCCAGGGCGGCGCGCACCCGGGCGAGCGCCGACTCCAAGCGGTCGGGATGGATCCAGCGCCCCTCGCGCGGCGCCACCGCGCGCCCGGCGCCGGCGAGCTCGTCGAGCAGCTCCGCCGTCGCCTGCCGCGAGCGCTTCATCGCCACCGCGAGCTCGTCCACGGTGTGCAGGCCTTCGCCGCCGCGGGCGAGGATCGACTCGAGCAAGGCCACCGGGGAATCGAGGCTCTCCTCCTGGCGGGAGAGCTCCTCGAGCACGAAGCCCTTGAAGCGCTTCAACCGGTAGCGGCTCTCCTCGAGGACCTGCCCGCCGCCGAGCGTGAAGACCGGCGAGAGCATGCGCAGGACGAAGCGGTCGCCCGGCGCGCAGACCACCGGCTCGTCCAGACGGAGCTGGACCAGCCCGCTCCCGCCCGGTTCGATCTCGTCGCGGTCGAGCAACACGACCTCCCCGGGCGGATCGGCCGTCCCGGTGTGGAGACGGATCGGCATGCGGTTCGTCACCGGCCGGCCGAGGTCCGCGAGCGTCGTCAGGCGCGCCGCGATCATGCGCTGCGGGGCGAAGAAGTTCGGCGTGGCCACGACGTCGCCGCGCTTGACCTGGCCGCGGTCGACGTCGGCCAGGTTGATCGCCGTCGAGTGGCCGGCGCGGCCGCGGTCGGTCTTCTCCTTATAGGCCTGCAGGCCGCGCACCTTGCCCTTGGCGCCCGAGGGGAGGACCTGGAGCGAGTCCCCCACCTTGACCTCGCCGCTGACCGGGATGCCGGTGACCACCGTGCCGAGCCCCGCCTTGCTGAAGACTCGCTGCACGGGCATGCGGAAGACGCCCTCGGCGGAGCGCGGCTCCGTTTCGGCCGCCATCGTGAAGAGGACGTCGCGCAGGGCGTCCATCCCCTCGCCGGTGGTGCCGGAGACGCGCATCACCGGCGCGTCGGCGAGGAAGGTCGACGCCACGGCCTCGTGCACGTCGGCCTCGGCGAGCTCCACGAGCTCGTCGTCGACGAGGTCCACCTTGGTGAGCGCCACGAAGCCGCGCCGCACGCCGAGGAGCTCCATGATCTGGAGGTGCTCGCGCGTCTGCGGCATCACGCCGTCGTCGGCCGCCACCACCAGCACGACGAGATCGATGCCCGAGGCGCCCGCCACCATGTTGCGGATGAAGCGCTCGTGGCCGGGGACGTCGACGATCCCGACCTTGCGGCCGTCGGGCAGCGTCAGCGGCGCGAACCCGAGGTCGATCGTGAGCCCGCGGTCCTGCTCCTCCTTCAGGCGGTCGGGGTTCACCCCGGTGAGCGCGCGGACCAGCGTGGACTTGCCGTGGTCGATGTGCCCGGCCGTCCCGATCACGATGGGTTGGATCTCCATGCGGGCCGCGGATTCTACTCGCCGCGGCCCTACGATGAGGGGATGGCGCTCCCGTTCCAGACCCTGCGCCCCCACCTGCTGCGGACCTTCGGCGTTCCGGTGCACCGCGTCGCGCTCGACGCCGGATCGGACTGCCCGAACCGCGACGGCGCGAAGGGGCGCGGCGGCTGCGTCTACTGCGACGTGGAGGGCTCGGGCACCGGCGCGCTGCGCACGGGCGTCGACCTGCGGGAGCAGCTCGAGCGCGGGATCCGCCGCGTCGCGCGGCGTGATCCCGGAGGAGGAGTGATCGCCTACCTGCAGTCGTACTCCAACACCTACGTCGAGGAGAGCCGGTTGGAGGAGGTGCTCGCCGCCGTCGAGCCGCGCCTCGGCGATCCGGTCCACTGCGTCGCGCTCGCCACGCGGCCCGACACGCTGCCCGATTGGGCGCTCGCGCGGCTCGCCCGCCTGAACGCGCGCGTTCCGGTGTGGCTCGAGCTCGGCCTCGAGACCGCCGACGACCGGATCCTCTTCGAGATCAACCGCCTCCACACCGTGGACGACTTCCGCGACGCGGCGGCGCGCGCGCACGCCGCGGGCCTCGAGGTGGTCGGCCACGCGATCCTCGGCCTCCCGGGCGACGGGCGCGAGGGCGCGCGGCGCACCGCCGAAGTGTTCGCCGAGACCGGGGTCGAGGGCGTCAAGGTGCACAACGTGCTCGTCCTGCGTCGAACGCAGCTCGCCGCCTGGTGGCGGAAAGGACGGTTCCGGGCGCTCGACCCGGAGACCTACGTCGACTGGCTGGCGGACTTCGTCGAGCGGCTGGCGCCGGACCAGGTGCTGCACCGCCTGACCGCCGACGCGCCGCCGGAGGAACGGCTCGCGCCGCGCTGGGACGTGCACAAGAACGCGATCCGCGAGCGCCTCGCGGGCGAGCTCGAACGGCGCGGAACGCGCCAGGGAAGCCGCGTCAGTCCGGCAGGTACAGGATCCGCCGGCAGCTCGGACAGTTGACCATGTCCGTGCCGCGCGCGAGGCGCACGTAGATGTTGCTCGGCACCTCGGTGTAGCAACCCTGGCAGATGCGGCCCTCGAGCATCGCCATCGCCTGGCCCTCGCGCGCTTCGAGCAGCTTCTCGTACTCGTCGAGCACGTCGGGCGAGACGCCTTCGCCGGTGAGCTTCGACTTGCGCTCGGCCTCTAAACCCTCGAGCTTGGCCTGGGCGGCCGCGATCTCCGCCTCGACGTTGCCGGCGTACTCGGCGAACTCCGCTTCGGCCTCCTCGATCGCCGCCGCGAGCTCGGCGCGGCGCGTGTTCACGCCCTCGCTCTCCTCGACCAGGCCGAGGCCCTCCTCCTCCGCCTCGCTGATCTGGCGGCGAAGGGTCCGCATCTCGTGCTGGAAGGCCATGAGGAGCGCGGTGTCGCCGCGCGAGGAGGCGGCCTCGCCCTCCAGCTTGCGGACGCGCTGGCGCTGCGAGGTGGTGAGGTCCTCGATCTCCTTCACCCGCGTCCGGAGGTCGAGGAGCTTGCGGTCGACCTCCTCGAGCTCGGTTCCGAGCGAGGTGATGCTCGCCCGCCGCCGGTCGCGCTCCTCCGGAAGCCGCCTGAGCTCGCGCCTCACCTGGTAAAGGTCGTGGTCGAGGCCCTGCAAGCCGCGCAACAGGGCGAGTATTTCCGGCACGTTCAAGTTCGTCGGGTGGGGTGTAGTCCCGACAGTCTAGCGCCGGGGAGCGCTCGGACAAGGCCCCCCGGCGGATGGTACCGGAGCCGGGTCAGTTGAAGGGCTCGAGCTCGCCCTCGAACTCCATGCTCTCGTCGGTCTGCTGGCCGTCGAGGAAGCTCGCGAGCTGCCGCGCGCGGACCGGGTGGCGGAGCTTGCGCACCGCCTTGGCCTCGATCTGGCGCACCCGCTCGCGGGTGACGCGGAAGATCCGCCCGACCTCTTCCAGTGTGTAGGTATAGCCGTCGCCGATGCCGTAGCGGAGCTTGATGATCTCCCGCTCGCGGAAGGTCAGGGTGTTGAGCACGTCGTAGATGCGCTCCTTCAGCATCTCGTGGCCGGCCGCCTGGACCGGGGACTCGGCGGACTCGTCCTCGATGAAGTCGCCGAAGTAGGAGTCGTCGGAGTCGCCGATCGGGCGGTCGAGCGAGATCGGGTGCTTGGAGATCTTCATCACGCGCTTCGCCTCGTCGACCGAGATGCCGGAGGCCTCGGCCACTTCCTCGACCGAGGGCTCGCGGCCCTTCTGCTGGACGAGCTTCTTGGTCACGTTGCGAAGCTTGGACATCGTCTCGATCATGTGCACCGGGATGCGGATCGTCCGCGCCTGGTCGGCGATCGAGCGCGTGATCGCCTGGCGGATCCACCAGGTGGCGTAGGTCGAGAACTTGTAGCCGCGACGGTACTCGTACTTCTCCACCGCCTTCATCAGGCCGGTGTTGCCCTCCTGGATCAGGTCGAGGAAGGAGAGGCCGCGGTTCCGGTACTTCTTCGCGATCGAGACCACGAGGCGCAGGTTGCCGCTGGAGAGCTGGCGCTTGGCCTCCTCGTACTCGTAGTAGTGCAGCTTGATCTGGTCGACGCGCCGGCGCAGGCGCTCGGCGGGCTCGAGGGCCATCATCTCGAGCTCGTTGAGACGTTCCTGGAGCTCGCGCGCCGCCGCGGTGTTGCGCTTGGGGCCGCGCATCTGCGCGAGCTTGCGCTCGATCGATCGCATCTCGCGGTAGTGGTCGTCGAGCATCTGGATGTAGGGGCGCACCTTCTTGACCTGGAGGTGGCACTCCTCGAGCAGGATGATGAGCTTGCGGCGCAGCTTCTGCACGCGGGTGAGGGTCTCGGAACGCTTGCTCTTCGAGATCCGCGGGTCGAGCAGCGGGCGGTACTCCTCGCGGATCCGCTGCATCAGGACGCGGATCGTCTTGAGGTTGACCGGCAGGCGCATCGCCAGGAACTGCTTGCCGAGCGTCTCGACGATCTTCGGGTCGTCGTCGGGCTTCGGGTTCGGGTTGACCTTCAGCGTGCGGTCGAAGGCGAGCTCGCCCGCCTCGACCAGCTCGAGCGTCTTCAGCGCCGACGTCATGCACACGCCGGAGCCGACGGACTTCTTGCGGAAGCGCTTGCGCGTGACCTCGATCGACTTCGCGAGCGAGATCTCCTGGTCGCGGGTCAGGAGCGGGATCTCGCCCATCTGGGTGAGGTACATCCGCACCGGGTCGTCGATCTTCTCGGGCGTGACGACGCGCTCGAGCACCGCCCGGGCCGCCTCGGTCACGGGCTTCGCCTTCTTGGACGTAGTCACGTTGCCGGAGACGAGGTCCTCCTCTTCGGAGGCGTCCTCGTCATCGACGACGTCGATGCCGCGGTCCTCGAGGGCGAGGAAGACCTGGTCCATCCGGTCGGGTGGCAGGAACTGGTCCTCGAGGAGCTTGTTCATCTCCGCGTAGGTGAGGAAGCCCTTGCGGTTGCCTTCCTCGATCAGCGCCTTGGTGATGTCTTCGATCCGTTCGGCCATGACTAGGTCGTGTGGGGTTCGTGGATGGACGCGCCGGGGACCTTGAGCTGGCGGAGATCCGTGTGCAGCCCGCGGAGGGCGTCCAGGATGGAGTCGTCGTCGAGGGAGGCTTGGCGGTTCAGCGTCTTCCGGTGGCTTTGGACCTGTCGCTCCTGCGCGCGACGATCGAGCCAGGCAAGTTGGTCTCGGGCGAGGACCTGGGGACTCTCGGCGCGGCGGGCTTCTTCGACGAGAGGGACGACCAGGTTCCGTGCGGGGTGATCGGCCAGGGCGGTCAGAACCGCGCCGGCGTCGACCGGGTCCGTATCGTCCCCGCCCTCGAAGAGTTCAAGGATCACCCTCGAAAGCTCCCGGAGATCGCCCTCGGGGCAGATCTCCCGGTGGCGCTTCATGCCCGGGATCAGGCTGTTGTCGAGCAGGGCCGCGCCGATCAGGGCGCGGAAGGCCACCGCCAGCCGCGCGTCGGCGGGCTCGGTCGGTTCCTCGCCTTCGGAGGACCCCCCGGCGCCGGCGTAGCGATCGGCCACCGCCGCTTCGGGGTCCGCGGGCCGGCGCTTCCGCCGCAGGAGCGCCGCCTGCTGGCGGATGCCCTCCTCGGGCAGGTCGAGCGCGCGCGCCATCTCGGCCAGGCGCACGTCGCGCTCGACCGGGCGCGGCAGCTTCTCGAGCAGGAGGAGCACCTCGTCCACCGCGGCGGCGAGCCGCGGGCCGGGGAGGCCGCGCATCCCGTCCAGCGCGTGGGCGAACCAGTCCGGCGCCGCCTCGACGAGGGCGCGGAAGGTCGCGCCCGCGTCCTCCAAGCAGAGGTCGCAGGGATCCTTGCCGGCCGGCGGGACCAGCACCCGCAGCTCGACCCCGAGCGGCAGGAGCTCCGCCAGCGCCTTGAGGCTGGCGCGATCGCCGGCCTGGTCGCCGTCGAAGACGAGCGTGATGCGCTCGGCGCCGGTCCGGCGGACGACCGCCGCGTGGTCCGCGGTCGTGGCGGTCCCGAGGACGGCGGCCGCGTTCTTGATCCCGACCTGGTGGGCGGCCATCACGTCGGTGTAGCCCTCCATCAGGATGAGCTCCTTCGTGCGGCGCACCTCCGCCCGCGCCACGTCGATCCCGTAGATCAGACGCGACTTCTTGAAGAGCGGCGTCTCGGCGGTGTTGATGTACTTGCCGCCCGGCCGCTCGTCACCGGGGAGCTTGCGCCCGCCGAATCCCACCGGCCGCCCGAGCAGGTCGCGGATCGGGATCATCATGCGGCCGCGGAAGAAGTCGTAGGCGCGCCCGTCGGCCTCCGTCCGGCGCACGAGCCCCGCCTCGACCAGGACGCCCTCGGGGAAGCCCACCTCGCGGGCCGCGTCGAGCAGCGGGTTTCCCGACGCCGGGGCGAACCCGATGCCGAAGGCGTCGAGGGTCTCGTCGTCGAAGCCGCGCTCGCGCACGTAGCGCAGAGCCTCGTCGCCCTCCGGCGTGAAGAGACGCCTCGCGTAGAGCCGCTCCGCCCGCGCGAGCCCCTCGAGCATCCGCTCGCGGAGCTCTTCGCCGTCTCCGCCGCGCCCGCCGGCCCCGCGCCGGCCGAAGTCCTCGGGGAGGGGCTCCCCCGCCCCCTGGGCGAGGAGCCGCACGGCGTCGAGGAAGGTGAGGCCCTCGAAGCGCTCGACGAACTTGATCACGTCGCCGCCCTCGTCGCAGGCCCCGAAGCAGTGCCACGTCCCCCGCTCGGGATTCACCACGAACGACGGCGTCTTCTCGTTGTGGAAGGGGCAGCGGGCCTTCCACGTCGCGCCGCGCTTCTGCAGATCGCGCACGCGCTCCGCCACGATCACCTCGATCGGGGAGCGGAGCTTGACGCGCTCGATGAGCTCTCGGAACTCGTGGGGTTGCAACGGCGGCGTTGGGGCGGCCCAGGCGGCGCGGGAACGCGCCGGGGTGGGGACGGAACGGTTCCCTGGGACCGGGGGCGGGGATTCTGGAGGACTGGGGACTGGGGATCCTAGGTGCGAGCGGAGACGTCTGGCCGCCTGCTACGGTGGGCCCGCCTCCTTGGTCGGTCCGCGCCGCACTCCTGGACCGCAAAGCTTAGCACCGCCAGGGCCAAAAACAAGCTGGAGGGGTCGAAAGGGCCGCTTTCGGGCCCGCTAGCCGCCCCCACCCCGGGACGTCACGCGGGCCCGCCAGGCGGGCGTGGCGGCGAGGCGAACGAGCTCCGCCGGCGCGAGTTCCTGGGGTCGGCTGGAGGGCGCGATGCCCGCGTCCGCCAGGGCCGCCGCCGCTTCCTCCCGGTCCCCCAGGAGCGCCGCGAGGCTGGCGAGGAGCGTCTTCCGGCGGCGCTGGAAGAGGCCCTCCACCAGAGCGTCGTACGCCGCGACCTCCTCCGGCCCCGGGCGGCCGCCGTCCACGGCGGTCAGCTTGACGACCCGGCTCTCCACGCGCGGCCGCGGCCAGAAGAGGGCGGGTCCCACCGTCCGGCCGGCCCGGCGCTCATAGGCCAGGGCGAGGCGGGCGGAGAGCGCGCCCCACGAGGAGTCCCCGGGCCGCGCCGCCACCTTCTCGGCCACCTCGCGCTGGACGAGGGCCGTCATCGTCTCCGGCCGGTTGGGCAAGCGAGCGAGGAGCACCAGAAGCGGCCCGGAGATCGAGTACGGGAGGTTCGCCACGAGGTGCCAGGGCTGGTTCGCGGGCAGCGCCTCGACCAGCTCCGGCGCGAGCGCGTGCTTCCCCGCAAGCGCGTCGGCGCGCAGGAGCCGCACGTTGTCGCGCCCGCCCAAGAGCTCCGACGCCACCGCGAAGAGGCGGCGGTCCACCTCGACGGCGAGCACGCGGCAGCCGAGCGCGGCGAGGTGCTCGGTCAGAAACCCGCAGCCCGCCCCGACCTCCAGCACGCGGTCGCCCTGCCCCACCCCGGCGTCGCGCGCGATCGAGCGCGCCATGTTCCCGTCGAGCAGGAAGTTCTGGCCGAGCGTCTTCGACGGACGGAAGCCCGCCGCGTCGAGGGCCGCGCGGAACTCGCTCCAGCGCGGGCGGCGCGTCACGGCCGCGCCCGCTCGGCGCCGTCGATCAGCCAGCCGAGCGAGGCCGGCGCGCCCGGGGCGTAACATGGGGTGACATGCGTATCGCCCTGTTCGCTCTCCTGCTCTGCCTGCCCGCTCTCGCCGGCGACAAGCCGATCCCCTCCGTGCGCTACGCGCCGTCCTGGGAGGACGCGGTCGACGAGGCGAAGGTGCTCAACCTTCCGATCATCGTGCACCGGCACGGCTTCTACTGACCGCCCTGCTGGACGATGCACCGGTCGGTGCTCACGAACAAGGGCTACATGAAGTTCGCGGCGGTCAACACGGTCGAGGTCCTCACGATGGAGGAGACCGACGTCGCGATCCAGAAGGAGAGCCGCCACATCCGCACGTTCACGGTGCGCGATCCGTACGGCGACGAGGAGCAGCAGCTCGTCGAGTTCCCGGGCCTCACCCTCGAGGCGCTCCAGTCGCTCAACAACTCGCCCGCCATGAACTACATGCAGGGCAACCGCATTCCGTACACCGCCGTCGTCAACCCGCACACGCTCGAGGAGATGGAGGGGATCCGCGGGACGAAGAACGGGAAGCAGCTGGCCGACGCGATCAAGCCGCACGTCAAGGAGCTCAAGCTCAAGTACGGGCCCGGTATCGCGCGCGCGCTCTGGGACACGGTCTCCGAGGGGCAGGTGCAGATCGACATCGCGCTCGCCAAGGGGAAGATCCCCGAGGCGCTCGGCGTGTGGCGCCACCTCGCGAAGGAGACGGTGCGCAAGCCGGAGGCACTCAAGGAGCGCGTCGAGAGTTCGCTCGAGCTGATCCTCGAGGATGCCGGCAAGGCGCTCGACGGGTTCGAGAAGCAGATCGCGGACGGCAAGCGCGCCTCGGTGCGGACGCCGCTCAAGCGATTGGCGCGCGCGCTCGAAGGCACCCCGCTCGAGAAGCGCGCGGCGGAGCTCGTCGTCGGCGAGAAGGCCGCCGATTGAATTCGCGGGCGCGGGCGGTTAGACCGGCGGGATGCGCCGGATCGCCCTGATTGCCCTGCTCGCCCTGCCCGCCGCCGCCGACTCGCTCGACGATGCGCTGCATCGCGCCGGATTCACGCGCGCCGACCTCGGGTGGTCGCCGCCCGGCCACTGGATCCGCTTCCCGCGCGGGGTGACGCACAAGCTCGACCACTTCGACTCGCTCTTCGCCGAGCCGCTGGCGACCGTGCCGTTTACGCGCGTGCTCGGGCGCGCGGTCACCGTCTACCTCGGCCCGGAGGGGCTCGCGCGTAAGCCGGAGCGCGGCGCGCACTCGCTCTACCGGCTCGTGCACATCCTCGGGATCAACCGGCGGTACGGGGGCATCCGGCCGTACAGCCCGAACCTCCTCGCCGAGCCCACGCCGCTCGACGAGGCCATCCTGCGGCTCTACCGGTACGCGGGGCGCAACACCCGCTTCGTCACCTTCGCGACCGAATCGCCCTACCCGCTGCTGGAGAAGGAGCTGAAGGAGGCGGCCGCGAAGCTGCCGGAGAAGATCAGCGCGATCCTGGGGCGCCTGGTGCTCGACCTCGTCGACGCGCACCGCTGGGCGGAGCTCGCGTTCCGCAAGGTCGACGTGAAGGACCGGCTCGAGGCCGCGCGCCGGCTCGAGCTCGGCATGGAGAGCGTGGACGCGCTGGAGTACGTGCCGGCGTGCGACGACGTCGCGGCGGCGTGGGACGAGAGCTCGCTCTGGTACGCGGCGGGCAAGTGCGTCGAGGCGCTCGATCGCGCGCGGCGCGATCTCTCGGCGATCGACGAGATCCCAGCGCTGAGGTTCGACTGGGAGACGCCGCTCGGCTGGATCCGCGTGCGCGGGCCGGGCCACGACCGGACGCCGTGCGACGGCGCGCTGCTGCTCGTCGACCTCGGCGGCAACGACGTGTACGTCGGGCCGGCGGGCACCGGAACCGCGACGCAGCCGCTCGGGCTCTGCCTCGACCTTTCGGGCGACGACGTGTACGCGGGCGGGCGCTCCTGCCAGGGCGCGGGGCTCACCGGCGTGGGCATCCTGATGGACGTCGCGGGCGACGACCTCTACGAGGCGGAGCAGCAGTGCCAGGGCCTCGGGCAGTTCGGGTTCGGCGCGCTGATCGACCTCGCGGGCGACGACGCGTACACCGCGCGCTGGTCCGCGCAGGGCTGCGGCTACTTCGGCATCGGCCTGCTCATGGACGGCGACGGCCACGACACGTACAAGCTGCACGCCGACGGCCAGGGGTTCGCCGGGCCCGCCGGCGTCGGCGTGCTCGCCGACCGCTACGGCAACGACACGTACTTCGCCGACCCCGACCCGAAGAAGAGCGCGCGGCCGAGCTACCACAGCAAGGGCGAGGTCTCCGTGTCGAACGCGCAGGGCTGTGCGATGGGGCGGCGCGGCGACGGCGCTGACGGGCACTCGTGGGCGGGCGGCCTCGGCGCGCTGATCGACGGCGAGGGCAACGACGTTTACACGGCCGGCAACTGGGCGCACGGCACCGGCTACTGGTTCGGCACCGGCGTGCTCTGGGACGGCGGCGGCAACGACACGTACGACGGCTACGTGTGGTCGCAGGCGACGGGCGCGCACTTCTGCATCGGCGCGCTGATCGACGAGGGCGGCAACGACACCCACGTGTCGCGGCAGAACAACTCGATCTGCTTCGCCCACGACTTCACGATCGCGCTGCTGATCAACGAGGGCGGCGACGACACGTACACGACGCCCGCGAGCGGCATCGGCTTCTCGATCAACCGCTCCATCGCAGTGTTTCTCGACACCGGCGGCAACGACAAATACGCGGCGAAGGAGGGCACGATTCCCGGCTTCGCGCGCTACGACAAGCGCTTCGCGGACAAGGACGC
>JANQEJ010000082.1 GCA_028278425.1 Planctomycetota bacterium
GGGGGAGCCGGCGGCGGGGGCGGCGGAGGAGGAGGCGGCGGCGGCGGCGGCGGTGGCGGCGGAGGTGGCGGCGGAGGCGGAGGCGGAGGCGGAGGTGGAGGCGGAGGTGGCGGAACGTCTCCCGAGCCTTTCTCAAAGACCTCTAGCGCCAGCTCCATGAGCCACTTCACGAACGTCGACGGATCCGCCGCCGACGTAGGTGGCATTGAGTGCTCCTCGCTGGCGGATACGTGAGAGAAAGTTGAGCCTGTATCCTGCGCGAAGGCATCTGTCGAGAGAGCGAGCACCAGCCCCAGCGCTAGCGCGGGAAGCCGCAATCGGGTCGCCCAGTGGTGCAGAATCCAGCCCTGGCTCGCGACCGGGATCAGTATCCTGAGGTCCACATCCATGAACTTAGGGAGTTGACGACAATTTGGGCAAGATCCAAACGTCTATTGTCTCTCCAATCACACCCGCTGCCTGGTTTGGGGAACCAACCAGGCAGCTCCGTCGGTGTCTGAAGTGGCGCGGAGCATCGGCTGTGGCGCCCGGGGCGGATCTGCCCCGTAGGCACGGTTGGCTGCTGTACGGGGTCCTTCTCCTCGCGGCTGTTCTCGGCTCGACGGGGCTGGCGGTGTCCCAGGGTGCATTGGTCGGAGCGGTGAGACACGGAGCACAAAGCACTGCCGATCGAGTTTTGTTGCGCACGACCTGCGGAGACATCGTTGTGGTGCTCTACGCGGACGCCGCGCCCGCTCACGTTGAACAAATCCTCCAGCTTGTTCGTCATGGTGTTTACGACACTACCCATATCTATCGCGTGGAACCCACGTTCCTTGTGCAGACGTCAGACGCCAACGATCGGCGAATCCCTTTGTCTGCCGCACAACGGTCGGTCCTTCGGCCGATTCCTTTTGAACGCAATGAGTTCCTACACCGTCGAGGTTCTTTGACCATGGCTCGGCGATTGGATGATCTCAACAGTGCTGAGTCGTCTTTCTCGATCTTGCTCGTAGACGCGCCTCACCTGGACGGCGACTTTACGGTCTTCGGGCGAGTGGAGTGGGGATGGGATGTACTCGACGAGATCTGTAGGGCGCCGAGAGACGAGAACAATCGGCCTGAAGAGAGGATTGAGATTGAGAAGGCGACTGTCGTGCCGCCGGGTGCCACGCGGGAAGAGCTGGAGCTTCGAGATGCTACGCCGGTGCAGGGACGAGGATCTGACATTGGCGCGCGCAGCGCTCTCGGCTGGCTCGTGGGAACGCTTGCACTGCTTGGAGGGATCGTGATGGTAGCCGCACGTCGCGGAGCACACCGGCTTGCCGGAGCCTTGGGGGGAATCATCGCCTTCCTCGGAGTTCTCTCATTGCTCGTCTTGTATGGAGCAGAGACGCAACGGCAATCGCTGCTTGCGCTGGTGCTCTTCATCGGGCTGCTTGTCTCCTTCAAGCTGCTCTCGAGATTCGAAGAGGCGAGAGGACGGTAATGGCACGGAAGCGGCTGCGGAGACCGCTCTCAAGCGCTCCCGCTTGCTACCATTTGACAGGTGCGGGAGGCGCGCTTAGGCTCCGGCTGATCGCTCGAACGACCGGCAACACCCTTTTATAGGAGTCCGACGGCATGGCTAGGAAAGCGCCTTTTCTGGTGGTCTTGGGCGTCACGGGGCTTGCACTCGGCGGTGCGAACGCACCGGGTCAGGTCATCGAGTTTGATCCGGAGATCGGTACAACCATTCAAAAGGCGTATGAAGCCATTGCAGAGCTGGCCGTCGACGAGGTGACCGGAACCCTTGGTGGAGATCCGCTCGACACCAGCTTGGTCGACACGCAGCGCAGTGTCTCAGCCGCCATTCGGCTAAGAGCCGTGGACCAATACGTCGACGTGCAGAATGGAGCTACCGTAGAGCTGCGGAGGACCTATGGGACTATCGCGGGTGAGAAGTCCGAGACGAGTTACGACGAAGCTGGCGTTCCAACAACAACAGAAGTGACCGGTGCCAGCGCCCTCCAGTCGAGGGTTGTCAGATTCACATCCAACCCCGCTGGCAATGGCTACGACGTCGAGTTCGACGACGGCTTGCCGGACGATCCCGACCTGTTGGACGGTCTGGAAGAAGACATCGACTTTCCTTCGATTCTGCCATCGAGCCCGGTCGAGGTCGGCGCGGTCTGGCAGCTTGATCCGGCCAAGCTGAAAGGGCTGTTCTCGGCCGCAGGTGACCTCAAAATAGCGGTAGTCTCTCCACCCCCCGTGGGAGAAGACGACGTTGTCGTGATGCCCGACTTCCCGATGGGGCTGTCAACTGTTCTGGGCGACTTCACTGGAACGGCGTCTGCACGGTACCTTGGCCGCCTGACCAAGGAGGACAAGACAGTCGCCGTCGTATCGATGAGGCTGGACGTGATCTCAGATCTAGACGTCACCGAAGCGATAGATGTCGTCGGGCTGCCAGCGGAGTATAGTGGCTACACGTTTGACTACAGCAACGTGACCATTCGCCTGGAGTTTCACGGTGCCGGCGTTCTCCACTGGGACACGGCCAAGAAGCACGTTGACTTTCTTTCCGTTATGACGAGCATCGATTCCGTAATGGAAATGGACTACACCTTGGCAATCGGTGGAACGTCTCTGGACTATCACATCGAAGTCGCCTCAACCGGGTCGTTCACGTCGAATCTGACCGTGAGTGAACCGTAGGCCGACAGGAGTCTTGTACGCTACACATTCTGCGGTGACGTGAGGCCGGTGCGAGCAACTCACAGGCCGGGAGGCGGTCTGAGTTCGATGCAGCGGTTGCGTTTGGCCGTCGTGACGTGTTGCTTCGTTTCGGCATGTGGGTCGCCTGCGGATCCGGTTTGTGCAGACGTGATGTTCTTGGAGCTTCGTACGGCCGAGGGGCTTTCTCCGGTTGCGGTGCTCGCGGCGGAAGAACACACTTGGGCGTCCTGGGGCGCCAGCGACGCTCACAAGGACTGGCGAACGAAGGGAGGCGCCGATGATGAGCAATCGCGGCTCACTCCCTTTGGGAGACCGCTGGCCAAGGGCTCAGGAGCTCGCCAACAGCTTGTCTACACCAACCCGATAGAGACCGCCAAGGTCAACTGCATCGAATTGGCGCTTCGGCTAGGTGGTAGCGCTCATGCACGTCTGTCATGGTGGAACGAGAAGGCCTCGACGTGGGGCCATACGAGCGTGCGCCTACCGGGCGGGGATGAACTTCAGGTGGCACGCTTCTTCCCGGCGACAGAGCCTTCGTGGTCAGGTACCGTCTCGAACCTGACCATCGAACCGGATTGGATCGTTCCACACGCGTACGAGATCGAGAGGGTTTCCTTTCTGAACGTCGGCTTTCAACCGGGCTCTTGCGTTGATGAGTCTACCGCAGACGGCGGGCTTGTTCAGATTGGCGACTCTGCACGCAGATCGTGGCCCGCAACCGAAGATGGCCCATTGTTCTCTCACTGCCGAATTCCTGGTGAGGCATCGTTACATGTATGGGTTTCCGTGTCGTCCCGTTCCCACAGGACGAGAGGTTACCGGTGCGAAGTTGCCGTACGAGAGTCAGGAGACTCATGGGCGGTGGTCGGTTCGAAAGCAGTCGCGTCCGATGCAACGGCAGCCAACTGGACCAAGATTCGCGCTGATCTGTCCTCATACGCCAACGAGGAGGTGGCTCTCCGCTTTCGTGTGGTGGCGGCAGATGACTTGGACGACAACGCCAATCAACGTGCGTTGGTTCTATGGGCAAGTCCGATCGTAGCTCCGGCTAGCCGCGGGAGCAGCCGTCCGTCGATCATCCTCGTGACACTCGATACCGCTAGGGCTGACTATGTTGGAGACGAACGTGTCAGTCCCTACATCGCGTCGCTAGGTGCTTCTTCAACGGTCTTTGAGAGTACTTGGAGCAACACGAACATGACGTTGCCGGCGCATGCGTCTCTCTTCACAGGGACGTATCTGCGCGATCATGGTGCGGTGTCGAACCGATCGGTCCTTGAGTCAAGCCACGAGACACTGACCGAGATTCTGCGAGAGAACGGCTACTGGACTGTCGCCGCGGTGAGCGTGGATCACGTTCAGGCGAATACGGGGCTGGGGCAAGGATTCTGCGAGTTCCTTCTTCCCGAGGCGCGTGCGTACGGTGACGGGGCGATCACCGTTTCGAAGGCCCTTGATGCTCTCGCGTGGCTGGCGGACGAGGACATACCGTTCTTTCTGTGGGTACATCTCTATGATCCACACTCGCCCTATGGGCCGCCCGAGTCGTTCATGCACGAGTTCGAGTCGATGAAGGGGGAAGCGGTACCTCCACGCGAGGTCGCGCCGCCCACAATCCCCAGCACAGTCGACAGGTCTCAGCCCGACTACGCATGGCTCGAGGGGATCAGCAACGATGACCACGTTGAGTACCTATATGCAGCGGGCGTCTCGTATGCCGATAGCCTGGTCAAAGTGCTGCTGGAATCTCTTGATGGTGTTCACAACCTCGAAGATTGCTTTGTCATAATCACTGCTGATCACGGTGAGGGCTTAGGTGACAATGGAGTCTGGTACAGGCATACGGGGCTGACGCCGGGCATAGTCCGAATCCCCCTCATAATTGGGCGGCCCGGTGTGGGAGAAGGGAGTCAAGTCTTGTCGCCGGTGTCGCTCGTGGACATCGCACCAACGGTGCTTTCGCAGCTAGGGATGGGCGTACCGACGCAGATGCTGGGTGTCGACATGTTCACTCATTCGCGCGACCGTGACGCATCGCAGGAGCCCATTTGGTTTGAGGGGGCGCGGCTCCAGAGGGTTGGTTTGCGGACAGATCGGCACCACTTTTCGGTGCGAGCAAAGTACCTGGATCAGGACGCCGCCTCGCTGATCAAGTCGGGGGACTACGAGCTGCGAGAGGTTCTAGGCTCGGGAGATGCCGGAGAAGGGAAGCCGATTCGAGACTCCAGGCTGGCGATTGAGTACGTAGATCGCCTGCGGAAGTGGCGTGCCAAGCCGGAACGTCGAAAGGTCGAGCGCCCTATGAGCGCGGCGGAGGAGGAGATGTTGCGCGCACTCGGCTACTAACACGCCGTGGCGTTGCTCGGAGTAAGTCGCTGGCTTCGCAGCCACTGGACGGAGAGAACACAGCCTTGGCCGCTCACACGCGCGAGAACTTCCCACCCGACCTGGACATCCAAGGTTGATGGTCGAGACCGTTGATAGTTCCGGGACCGTGGCGGTTTCTTCTTCGCCTACTGAAGAATCGGCAGCGACTTGTGCTCCTTGATCGCCACCCGTTGGGCGAACTTGCCCGCGATCTCGCGGAACGCTCGCGCGACGACCGAGTCCGGCTCGGTGAGCGTGATCGGATCGCCGCCATCCCCGCCGACGCGGACCGCCGGGTTGAGCGGAACGCGGCCGAGGACGGGGAAGCCGTACTGTTCCGCCAGCCGCTCCGCGCCGCCCGCGCCGAAGATGTGCGCGACCGTCTCGAAGGTGCCGCCCTCGCCCGTCGTCACGGTTTCGGTGGAGGAGCCCGTCTCGATGTGCACGGGCGTTCCGGCCGGGCAGCCCTCGACGGTGCCGCGGACGACGAAGCCGGCCATGTTTTCGACGATGCCGAGGACGTCGACCTGGACCTGCTGGAACATCGCGATCGCCTTGGCCACGTCGAAGGTCGAGACCGCCTGCGGCGTCGTCACGAGCACGCCGCCGGATAGGGGCACGATCTGCGCGAGCGAGAGCTGCGCGTCGCCCGTGCCGGGCGGCATGTCGACCAGGAGGTAATCGAGCTCGCCCCACTCGACGTCGCGCAGGAACTGGTTGATCGCCTGGTGGATCATCGGCCCGCGCCAGATCACGGGCTTGTCGTCCGGCAGCAGGTAGCCGATCGACATCGTCTTGACGCCGTGGCGGGTCTTCGGGATCAGCGACTTGCCGCGGACCTCCGGCTCGCCGCTCAGGCCCATCATCATCGGGATGTCGGGGCCGTAGACGTCGCAGTCCAGGATGCCGACACGCGCGCCGGTCTGTTGAAGCGCGATCGCGAGGTTGACCGTCACCGTGCTCTTGCCGACGCCGCCCTTGCCGGAGGAGACCGCGATGAAGTGCTTGATGTTGGGCGCGATGTCGCGCGACGGGCCCGCGTTGCCGCGAACCTCGGCGGTCATCTCCACCGTGACGGCGGTCACGCCGGGGAGCTCGCGGAGCTTGTTCTCCGCCTCGGCCTTCATCTGGTCCTTCACCGGACAAGCGGGCGTCGTCAGGTTGATCGTGACTTGGACCGAGCCGCCGTCGATCACCGGCTCCCTCACGAAGCCGAGCGAGACGATGTCCTGGTGGAGGTCGGGGTCCTGGATGGTCCGGAGGGCGTCGAGGACTTGCGCCTGGGTGACTTGGGACACGGGGATTCGCTTTCGTGGGTGGTTCGCCCGGGAATTCGGGCCGACCAATCTAGAAAGCGGAAGCCTTCTCCGGAAGATCCTGTCGGCGGGGACGTCCCTGAGCGCATTCCCATCCGCAAACGCCACAGGAGGCAGGAATGCACTCTCCCACGATTCTGGCGTCTGCCGTCGCCATCGGCTGCGCCGCGCTCGCAGGCAGCTTTCCCGGATCGGCTCTCGAGCCGAATCACGAACCCGTCCAGGAAACCACGGCACACTTCGACAAGCCGGACGGTCCGCTCGTCATTCCCGACGCCGCGTCGGGGAACCTGATGCTCTCCGACGTGCTGCGCGAGTTTCGCCGCGTGACCGGACAGAACATCTGCATGGCGGACGAGACCCTGCAGATGCTCTCGGCCACGTCCGTCGGCCTGATCGGAGGCGTGACCGTGCCGGAGGGCGAGGTCTACTCCTTCATGGAGAGCCTTCTGCACCGCCACCGCTTCGTGATGGCGGAGCTCCGGCACTCCGACCCACCGTTGCTCGCGCTCTACCACAAGGGCTCGCGCGACGGGCAGGGCATCTCCCGCTTCATCGAGGTCGAGGAGGCGAAGCTCCCGAACTACGCCGACCATCCCGCGCTGCTCGTGCAGACGGTGATCGACGTGAGCCCGCTGGACGCGAGGCAGGTCTCGACCAGCATGCGCACGCTTCTGACGGATTCGAACCACCAGAAGCTCGTCGCCATGGGTGGTGCCTCGAGTTTGCTCCTCGCGGGGACGGGGAGCGAGGTCTCCGCCTGGGTCTCCATGCTCAAGAAAGCGAGCGAGAACCAGCGGACCCTGATCGAGTCGCAACCCGAGACGAAGGACGACTGACCTCCTGGGGGGGAGCTGAAGTCGTCTCCAGCGGCCCCGCGCCCGGTGGATTCCGGGCGCGGGGCGCTTTTCGTTAGGCTGCTCGCGTGTCCGTCCCCTCCGCGCCCGCCGTCTGCCTCCTCTCGGGAGGCATGGACTCCGCCGTCACGCTCGCCGAGGCGAAGGCCGCCGGCTTCGCCCCCTACGCGCTCTCGTTCCGCTACGGGCAGCGTCACGCGCACGAGCTCGAGGCCGCGTCGCGGGTGGCGCACGCGCTGGGCGCGGTCGAGCACCGCGTCGCCGCGCTCGACTTCGACAAGCTGGCGGACTCCGCGCTGACCGGCTCCGAGGAGGTGCCGAAGGACCGCGACGAAGCGGACATCGGTGCGGGCGTCCCGCCGACGTACGTGCCGGCGCGGAACACGGTGTTCCTCGCGGTCGCGCTCGGGTGGGCGGAAAGCCTCGGCGCCACCGATCTGTTCCTCGGCGTCAACGCGATCGACTACTCGGGCTATCCCGACTGCCGGCCGGAGTTCCTGCGCGCGTTCGAGGACCTCGCGGCGGTCGCGACCGCCGCCGGCGTCGAGGGTTCGCGCTTCCGGATTCACGCGCCGCTGGTCGAGATGACGAAGCGCGAGATCGTGCTCCGCGCCGAGGAGCTCGGCGTCGACCTGGGGCTCACGCACACGTGCTACGACCCCCGCGAGGAGGACGGGCGCGTGCTCGCCTGCGGCCGCTGCGACGCCTGCGCGCTGCGGCTCAAGGGCTTCCGCGAGGCGGAGCGCGCCGATCCCATCCCGTACGCCACGTCCGCGGAGCCTTCCCGGTGACCGAGGAGGCGACGCCCCGGCCGCTCGATCTGCCGGCGCCGACCGGCGAGCCGCGCACCGACGCGTTCCGCCGCCTGCTCGCGATCGTCGACCGCCTGCGCGCGCCCGACGGCTGCCCGTGGGACCGCGAGCAGACGGTGGACTCGATGGCGCCCTCGCTCGTCGAGGAGGCGCACGAGATGGTCGAGGCCATCGAGACCGGGAGCGACGAGGGCACCGTCGAGGAAGCGGGCGACGTCCTGATGGTCGTGCTCCTGATCTGCCGCATCGCGGAACAGGAGGGCCGCTTCGACCTCGCGCGCGCCGCGACCGCGGTGGGGGACAAGCTGGTTCGCCGCCACCCGCACGTCTTCGGCGAGGCGAACGCCGACTCCCCCGCGCACGTCGTCGCCAACTGGGAGAAGATCAAGGCGGCCGAGCGCGAGGAGAAGAAGGACGACGCGAGCGCCCTGGCGGGCGTGCCCAAGGCGATGCCCGCGCTCCAGCGCGCGAACCGCCTGGCCGCCAAGGCGATCGCCGCGGGGTTCCGCTGGAACGACCCCGAGGGAGCGCTGGCCAAGGTGGAGGAGGAGCTCGCCGAGCTGCGCGCGGCCTACGCCGCCGGCGACCGCGAGCGCACGCGCGCCGAGCTCGGCGACCTCCTGATCGCTTCCGCCTTCGTCGGGAACTACCTGGACCTCGACGCGGAGCGCGCGACGCGCGACTCGCTGCGGCGGTTCGAGGCGCGCTTCCGGGCGATGGAGGCGAGCCTCGAGGGGAGGCTTCGGGAGGCTCCGCTCGAGGAGCTAATCGCCGCCTGGCGCGAGGCGAAGGACGAGGTGGGATAGCCTCTTCCGCGTTACCATCCGGTGCCCCCAGGGCCGGGGCGGATTTGCTACAGATCACCCGGCCGCCGACCGAAGCCCCCCCAAGCGACCGCGCGCTCTCCACTCCTCCGAGAGGATCCACGCCCCCATGACCGCCATCGTCTCCGCCCGCGACGTCTACAAGTTCTTCGGCAAGGGAGCCAACGAGCTCGCGGTCCTGCGCGGCGTGACGTTCGACGTCCACGAGGGCGAGTTCGTGTGCATCATGGGTCCGAGCGGCTCGGGCAAGTCGACGCTGCTCCACATGCTGTCGGGCCTCGACGCGCCCTCGGCCGGCCAGGTCGAGCTCTTCGGACAAGACCTCGGCGCGCTGTCGCACCACGAGCGCACGCTCCTGCGGCGGAAGTCGATCGGCTACGTGTTCCAGTTCTTCAACCTGCTGCCGAACCTGTCGGTGGAGGAGAACGTCGGCTTGCCGCTCGCGATCCAGGGCAAGCGGCCGGCGGCGGAGCGGCCGCGGATCCGGGAGCTGCTCGAGCGCTTCGGTCTGGGGGATCGGGGAGGATCGTTCCCGCATCAGCTTTCCGGCGGTCAAATGCAGCACACGTCGATCGCGCGCGCGCTCGCGGGCGGGCAGCCGCTGCTCCTCTGCGACGAGCCCACCGGCAACCTCAGCCAGAAGGCGGGCCGCGAGGTCATGGAGACCCTGCGGCGGGTCTGCGGGGAGGACGGCCGCAGCGTGCTGCTCGTCACGCACAACCCCCGCGACGCGGGCTACGCGGATCGCGTGCTCTTCCTGGTCGACGGCGAGCTGCAGCCGGAGCCCGTCTTGAACGGCCCCGACATCCCGGTCGAGACGATCCACGAGACCCTGGCGGCGCTGCACATCTGATGAGCCTCGCCATCACCCTCGCGCGCCGGAGCCTGCTCCAGCGGCCCGGCCGGACGCTCTTCTCGATCCTCGGCGTCGCCGTCGGCATCGCCACCGTGGTCGCCGTGTTCACGGTCGACCACGTGACGCTGAAGTCGCGTACCTTCGTCGACAATCGGTGGAAGGCCGACCTCGAGGTTCGCGCCGGGCGCGACGTGCAGGACCCGCGCGGGACCCTGCGCGGGACCGAGGGCGTCACCGACGTCGCGGCCTTCTTCCAGAACGACGCGATGTTCCGGCCCCGGGTCGGTCCGGGCGAGCGCTCCGATCCGGAGCGCGTCCAGATGGTCGCCCTCGACGCCGGCACGGGACAGGCGATCGGCGCCTACCACGTGATCGACGGCGCCGACCTCGCGCCGGACGCGGCGGAGAACCAGGTCCTGATCGGCAGCGGGCTCGCGCGCGAGCACGACCTGAAGCCGGGCGACGAGCTCTACCTCTCGCGCCCGCGGCGAGGGGCGCGCAAGGTCTGCCGCGAGGGGGAGGTCCAGGTCGTCGAATCGAGAGACGTCCCGGTCGAGGAGGCCTTCACCATCGTCGGCGTCATCACGAACGACGGGGTCGGCCGCAAAGCGCTCGGCCGGATCGTGGTCGTGGACTACCAGGTCGGCCGCGAGCTCTACCGCGGAGCCTTCGTCGACCCGCGCTTCTGGATCCGGCGCGATCCGAACGTCGACATCGAAAACCTGGGCGCGAGCCTCGGGCAGAGCTTCTCCTACGAGCTGAACAGCAGCGTGGTCGTCGGCCAGATGGAGGACGAGCGCGCCTTTCGGAACGGCGTGCACCTCGCGGGGTTTCTGGCGCTGACGCTCGGGCTCTACGTCATCTTCCACACGCTCTCGATGTCGCTGCGCGAGCGCGTGCGCGAGGTGGCGGTCCTGCACGCGCTCGGCACGGCGCGGCGGCAGATCGCGCGCGTGTTCTTCCTCGAGGCGCTGATCATCGCCGTCGCGGCGGGGGTGCTGGGTTTCGTCGGGGGGCTCGGTCTCGCGAGGCTTCTGCTCAAGCAGGGCATCACGACGCTCGGGGTCGTCGAGAACCCGGTGAACATCTTCTCCGTGCCGTGGACCATCGTGCTCCCGTTGAGCCTGCTCGGCATCGCCATCGCGCTCCTGGGCTCGGTGTATCCGTTGATGCGCGCGCGCCGGTCCGACACGGTCTCGACGCTCCGCGGCGAAGACCTGCTCGGCGGCGGGCAGGCGTCGCTTGCCCGCGGCTTCCACATCTTCACGGCGATCTTGCTCATCGGCGTCCTGCCGGTGATCTACTTCTCCGTCGCTCCGGTGGTCGGCGCGGCGGAGGCCACGCTCGTCGGGCCCATCCTCGCCTGCCTCGGTGTCGCGGCGCTCCTGATCGCGCTGCCGCTGATCGTCCCGTCGGTCGTCGGCCTCGTGTGCGGCTCGGTCGCCCGGTTCTTCGAGCGCACGTGGCCGCTCGCCGGCAAGCTTGCCGCGCGCTCGATCGAACAGGGTCCCTCGCGCATCGCGGCGTCGGTCGCGGCGATCGCGCTCGTCACTGCGGCCTTCGTCGGCCTGAAGGGCATGACCAACAGCCTGCGCGCCGAAGTGGAAACCTGGGGACAGGAGGCGGTCGTCGACAAGGTCTTCGTCAGCGGTCTCCCCAACGTCAAGATCGATGGAATCACGGCGGAGCTGAGCAAGCTCCCCGAAGTGATCGGCGTCGAGAGCGGCGACACGCGCTCGTACGTCCCGTTCCTCATGATCGGCGTCCGTCCCGGTCAGCTTCGCGGTTGGGGGCCGTGCAAGGAGAACCCGAACCTGATCAAGGCCATGCGCGAGCGGCAGGGCATGATCGTCTCGGAACGGCTCGCCCGGCACCGCAACATCGACGTCGGCGACACCCTCGCGATCAACACGAGCGGCCACGGCGTGCAGACCTTCCGCGTGGCGGCGGTCACGGACGAGTACGGCTACTTCACCCAGCCCGACGAGCGCATGTACGGGGTGGTCGACGACGCGCTGATGGATCGCTACTTCTGCCTCGACGCGACCACGACGACCAGGCTCGCCGTGCGGCTGCGGGACGGCGCGGACCCGGACGTGGTCCAGGCCGCGATCTTCGGGAAGCTGCCGGAGGGCACGCCGCCGGACAACATGCGCTTCATCCAGGGCCGTGAGGTGCTCGACTATCACGTCGCCGACATCTCGCGCGACTTCCTGCTGTTCGACATCATCCTGGGCCTGACCGCGCTGCTCGCGGCCATCGGCGTGCTCAACGGGCAACTCCTCGCGGCGCTCGAGCGCGCCAAGGAGCTGGGCGTGCTTCGCGCCCTGGGCACGACGCGGCGGCAGGTGGCGGGGATGGTGCTCCTGGAGTCGAGCGTGCTCGGCGTCACCGGCGGCCTGCTCGGCCTCGTCTTCGGCTCCGCGCTGACGCCGATCGTCGTCAAGGCGCTCCGGATGATGTCCGGGCTTCCCCTGCCGCACCGCTCCGCCGGCCCCTACCTGGCGTGGTGCCTCCTGGGGGCGCTCGTGGTCACGGCGCTGGCCGGCGTCTACCCGATCTGGCGGATGAACCGGCTCGACGCGGTTCGGGCGGTTCGGACCGGTTGACCGGGCCCCGACGGCGGCTATACTTCCCGCCCGAAAGCGCGGGGACGTAGCTCAATTGGTTAGAGTGCCGGCCTGTCACGCCGGAGGTTGCGGGTTCAAGTCCCGTCGTCCTCGCCATCCTCCATCCCCTCGCTGAGCTTCCCTCGCGATGGGTTCTTTTGGTGGCTGCTTCCCCACCCCCCGAGACCACAGCGCTCGCGCAGGAGAATCGCGTTCTTATGCCGAACCTGGCCGGTGTCTTGAAGGAAGAGATTCGTCGCCTCGCCCGCAAGGAAGTGCGCTCGGAGCTATCGGGCCTGAGGAAGGCCTCAGCCCAGTACCGGCGCGAGATCGCGGCCCTCAAGCGCGACCTCAAGGAGAAGGACCGGCGCATCAAGAGCCTCGAATCGCGCAAGTCGCCCGAGGTGAACGGCCGCGCGCGCCGCCAGGAGACCTCACCCCGCTTCTCGCCGCAATGGCTGCAGAAGCACCGCGAGAAGCTGGAGCTCTCGGCCGCCGACTACGCCGCCCTGGTCGGCGTGTCTCCCCTGACGATCTACAACTGGGAAAAGGGCAAGAACCGGCCGCGCGCGAAGCAGTTGGAGGCATGGAGCGAGGTCCGCGCGCTGGGCAAGCGGGAGGCTTGGAAGCGGCTTGACGAAATGGAGGGGTGAGTGGGGGGAGCGGCGGCCCTGAAGAAGAAGAAAAACGCAGAGGAGCGGAGGTCAGCAGAGGATCGCAGAGGCGAGGGCGGCTTCGCCGCCCTCGCGATTTGAAGGCACTGGCTCCAGCGTTCGGCGCTCTGTTGCTTTGAGGCGCAGAGGCGGGTCGGCTTCGCCTCCCCGCGATCTTAGAGAGCAGAGAGGGCGGAGGCTCAAGAGGGAGAGAAAGCAACGGGGACTTCCAGCCGTCTCTCTTCCCTGAGCGACCCAAGCAAACACCTAGTCTCCGTTCGCACGTATGGCGTGCGCGAACGGCGATCTGGCGTCGAGGTGGTTGGTCGAGATCGTTGGAAGTCCGGGGACCGTGGCGGTCGTGTTGGAGGGACCGGACGATCTAGGAATCGGTTGGAAGTGCCCGGACCCTTCTCTGCTCATGTCCCTCCGCTCCCTCGCTTGCCTCAAGAGATGCGGGGAGGCGAAGCCGACCCGCCTCTGCGCCTCAAAGCCACAAAGCGCCGAACGCTGGAACCAGTCGATTGAATTCGCGTGGGCGGCGAAGCCGCCCACGCCTCTGCGATCCTCTGCTGACCTCCGCTCCTCTGCGGTGTTCTTCTTCTTCAGCCCGCCGGCTGCGCCGACTCCTTACCGCGGAGCCACACCAAACTCTTCCGCTTCAGCTCGACCAAGAAGGTCTCCAGCTTGCGCGTCTCCTTCCCGCGGAGCGTGTTCGCCAGCACCGTGAACACCCGCCACGGCCGCGTCGCGAAGGAAAGCCCGTAGAAGTTCAGGAGCAGCCGGTACTTCCACCGCGTGAGCTGTCCCGCGGTCATGTGGTCGCAGTAGTTGTTGTCCGGCAGGAGCTTCTCGTCGTTGGCGAAGATCGGCGTCAAGAGAAACTCGTCGGTCAGCTCGACGTCGCCGCGCTCGAGGAGCTGGTAATACAGCTCCGTATTCGGGATCGGGAAGAAGAACCCGATCGCGATGTCGTCGATCCCCATGATCGCTAGCTTGCGGACGAGCTTCTCCGTGTCGCGCAGGTGCTTGGGCTCGTCGTGGGGGAAGCCCATCACCAGGAACGCCGTGATGTTGAGCCTGTTGCGGACCGAGTGCGCGACAGCGTCGAGCAGGCTCTCGGTCTTCATCTTCTTCTTGATGAGCTTGCGCGTCTCCTCCGAGCCCGATTCCGGCGCGAAGGCCAGCGCGCGGCCGCCCGTGCGGTAGAGCAGGTTCGCCACCTCGTCGTCGATTACCTCGCAGCGGGTGCCGCTCGGGAACTGCCACGTGATGCCCGGAAGACCGCGGTCGAGGAGCTCGTTGCAGAAGGCGACGATCCAGTCGCGCTTCACGATCGCCGTCAGGTCCTGGAAGGGGAAGTTGCGCGCGCCCTTGGTGTGGTAGTAGAACTCGATCTCGTCGGCGACGTCGCTCGGCTCGCGCGTGACGTACTTCGTCGTCCACATGTTCGGCGACGAGCAGTAGGTGCACTGATAGGGACACCCGCGCGTCGCCAGGATCGGCACCGTCATCCCGGCGTGCAGGCCGGTAACGAGGTCGTACTCGTTGTACGTCGCGAGGTCGACGAGGTCCCAGGCGGGCCACGGGAGGTCGTCGATCGCCGTCGTGCGGCCGCGCTTCGGCGTGCGGACCATCTCGCCGTCGCGCAGGAACGCGATGCCGGCGACGTCGTCGACCGGCTCGCCCGCCTCGAGCGCCGCGAAGAGCTCGACCGCCGTCTCGTCGCCCTCGCCGAGTACGACGTAGTCGATCGGCGCCTGCTTCAGCGAGAACTCGGGCAGCCCGGTGAAGTGCTCGCCGCCGCACACCAGCGGGACGTCGGGCCGGCGCGCCTTGATCTTCTGGAGGATCTCCCGCACCAGCGGCCAGGAGAAGGACCACATGTTGGTCAGCGCGATGGCCTCGGCCTCCGGGTCCAGGCGGTCCAGGATCTCGTCGGGGGGAAGCCCCAGCCGGTGGATCCGCCCGTCGCGGGTCACGCGGTCGGGAGCCTCGGCCACGGCGTCGAGCAGGGAAACCTCGTGCCCCGCCCGGCGCAGGCTCGCGGCGATGTAGGCCAGCCCCAGCGGCATGCTCGGCCGGAGCGCCGTCATCGCATGCACGTTGAGGTAGACCGGCGGATTGATGAGCTGGATCTTCATCCGAGGGGGGCTCCGGCCGGGAGGACCTCCGTCGAGCCTCGGGGCCTTCGACCGCCGGGTCCGGAATCCTAAATCATCCCGCAGGTTCCGGCGCGGGGCAAATGCGAAAGCGTAGGGCGATCGGGGGCTCGGCGCTTGCCGTGCTCCGGCGGTGGGCTAACCTCGGCCAGCCGTGCCGGCCCAACGCAAGCCACAAAGACTCCCGCCGCCCATCCTGGTGGACGATGCCGCGGGGGTCGAGCGGCTCGTAAGGGACCTCTCCGGGCAGTCCGAGATCGCCTTCGACACCGAGGCGGACTCCTTCTTCCGCTACCGGGAGCGCGTCTGCCTGATCCAGATCACGGTCGAGGACCGCGATTATCTGGTCGACCCGCTGGCCGAGATCCGCCTCGACGGGGTCGGGAAGGTCCTGGCCGACCCGAAGAAGGTCAAGGTCTTCCACGACGGCGAGTACGACGTCCTGATCCTGAAGCGGGACTTCAAGTACACCTTCAAGAACCTGTTCGACACCCGCGTGGCGGCGGCGGCGCTCGGCTTCACGACGCCCGGGCTGGCGGCCGTGATCGCCGACCGCTTCGGCGTCGAGCTCGACAAGTCGCTGCAGCGCTCCAACTGGTCCAACCGGCCCCTGACGCAGCGGCAGATCGACTACGCGCGGCTCGACACGCACTACCTCTTGCCGCTCATGCACGAGCTGAAGGGCGAGCTCGAGGAGCGCGGCCGCACGATGATCGTCGAGGGGGAATGCAAGCGGCTCGAGGCCCTGGAGTCGCTGGCGCGGCTCTTCAACCCCGACGAGTTCCTGCGGCTGAAGGGCGCGCGCACGCTCGGCCCGTCGCAGATGCAGACCCTGCGCGAGCTCTACATCCTCCGCGACAAGATGGCGGAGGCCCGCGACCTCCCGCCGTTCAAGGTGCTCGGCAACAACGTGCTGGTGGAGATCGCGCGCGTGCAGCCCGGCTCGACGCGCCAGCTCGGCAAGGTGGAGAGCCTCTCGCCGCGCGTCGCACGCCGCATCGGGGACGAGCTGGTGGCGGCCGTGCAGCGGGCGAAGAAGAAGGGCCCGCTGAAGGGGATCCCGCAGCTCCCGTCCAAGGACGGCACCGGGGAGCTCGACGAGGAGCAGTACGAGCTCCACGAGCGCCTGAAGCGCTGGCGCAAGGGCCGCGCGGAGAAGGAGGGCATCGACGCGTCGCTCGTCCTGAACCGGCACGTGCTGCTGCGGCTCGCGAGCCGGCGGCCGAAGTCCGACCGCGGTCTCGCGGCGGTGGACGGGATGCAGGACTGGCAGATCGAGCTCTTCGGCGAGGAGATCCTCGCCGCCGTCGCGGCCTTCGAGGCCGACCTCAAGGCGGACAAGGTCGACTTCAAGAAGCGCCGCAAGGGGAAGAAGCGCGGCAAGAAGAACGGGAAGTAGCTAGAGCAGGCTGACGAAGGCCGCGTTCGACACGACGGGCGGGCTCGACGCCTCGACCCACTGCACCGCCGCGAGCGATGGGACCGCAACCTGCGGAGCCGTGAGAGCGACGCTGCCCTCGCCCGACGCGTCGAGGACGACCGTGCCGAGCGCGAACGGCGCGGCCAGGTCGACGAACACCTCGCCGAGGACGCCCGGCACGGCCGCGCCCGGACCCAGGTGGAGCGACCCGACGAGGACGGCGGTCGCGCCGGGCGCGCCGCGCAGGTCGAGCTGAACGAGGTCTCACGCCGAGGCGAGCGGAACCGAGGCGCTGAGCGTCGGCCGAATCGCCGGGTCGACGGTGAACTGCGAGCTCGGGTCCGCGCTCACCGGGACGCCGCCGCCTCCCGGCCCCGCGACCACGACGGAATCGGCGCGGGCGGTCGCGGTCGTGTTCGAGGCCAGGAGCATCGCGAAGGCGCCGGTGGAGGTCGTCCCCACGCCGCCCTGGACGATGCTGCGGTCGAAGAAGAGGGTCGAGCTCTGGGCGTCGATCCCGTCGCCGCCCTCGCCGCCGAAGGTCGGCCAGACGTCGCCGCCGAGCACGGCGCTGACGGCGAAGCACGCCGCCGAGTTGAACAGCCCCACCGTCGTGTGCTCGCCGCCGAAGAAGCCCGGGAAGCCCTGGCCCGAGATCACCGAATCCACGACCCACACCCGCGAGTCGTTCGATTCCAGTGCGTAGCCCGGCCCCGACCCGGTTCCGCCGGCTCCGCCGTGCACGAGCGAGCTCGAGACGATCAGCCGCCCCACGCCGGTCGCGAAGACCGTTCCGGCGCCCGGATGCGTGACGAGGTTGAGGTCGTGGAGCGCCACCGTTCCCGCAAGCGGTTCCACGACGAGGAGTCCGTCGCGGAAGAGGGGCACGCCGCCGATGACCGCGGACATCCCGGCGACGACCGCCGTCTGACCGGCCGGCACTCCAAGGACGATCGCCATCGTCGCGGCCCCGAACTGCGGCGTCTCGATGACCGTCGCCCCCGGTCCGGCGCCCTGCACGTGGAGCGGCTTGTCCAGGATGAAGGCCTGATACGTCCCCGGCGCGACGAGCACGACGTCCCCGGGGGACGCGGCGTCGATCGCGGACTGGATGTCGTTGAAGGACGCGCCGGATCCCGGAGGCCCGACGGTGAAGACCTGGGTGGCGAAGGAAACCGAGGCGACCGGAAGCGAGGCGAGGAGGGCGAGGAGGAGGCGCTTCATGACGGCGATCCTAGCTCGTTCTCTAATTGGCGGTGGGGGGCACGGGATGCCAGACGATCCGGCCGCCGCTCCAGGCGTACGTCCAGGTCGCCCCGGTCTCCTCGTCGAGCAGCATCGGCGCGTACGAGGTGCCCACCTCGTTCGCTTCGTGCGCGGGCCAGAAGACGATCGCGTAGCGCCCGTCGGGCACGTCGGTGTGCGCAGGGCGCCACACGGGCCGCCCGTCCCGCTCCGCGTACGACCACGTCGCGCCCGTGCGGCGATCGAGGCGAATCGGCGCGTAGGGGGTTCCGGGGACGTTGGCTTCCGCGTGTTCGAGCGCGGGCCAGAAGACGATCTCGGCATCGGGCGGGGGGACGCCGTCGCCGGCGTTCAAGGACACACCGGCGGCGAGCGCGATGGCCGCGAGACCGGCGGAAAGCGACAGAGAGGGCAGGCTCATGACGGATCTCCTTTCGCGTCGAGCGTAGCGGTGACCGGCGGGCGCGCGGTCACCGCCGCGTAACCGCGCAGGCGGTCTTTTTTTCCGGGTCGAATCGGGCGTTCGACCGCGAGCCGCGAGCCTGCGACGGGGCGATCGCGTTTAGGATCGTATTGCGACTTCGTACGCGCAGCGCCATGTCCAAACGCGTCCTCACCGCCGTCGGTTTCTGTCTCTTCGCCCCCGTCGTGTCCGCACAGGACCTCCTCGCGGTCGGCTGGTCGGGCAACGCCTACACGCTCGACTCGTCGAGCGGTGCGCAGGTCGCGCTGGGCCCGACGGGCTTCGCGAACGTCAACGCGATGGCGAGCTCGCTCGGCGTTCACGTCGCGAGCAGCAGCCCCGGCCCCGGCCTTCCCGACGAGCTCTTCCTGCTCGACGCCGCGACCGGCGCCGGTGCGTTGCTCGTCGTCGCGGACGTCAGCGGCATCCGCGGAATGGCCGCCGCGCAGGACGGGACGCTGTACGCGTGCGCGCCGCCGTCGAACGGAATCGGGCGCGACCTCTACACGATCGATCTCGTGACCGGCGCCGGGACGCTGATCGGTCCCACCGCGAACGGTCTTCAGGCCTTGGAGTTCGGCCTGGACGGCAAGCTCTACGGCTGGGACACGTCGGGCCCGGGGCTGGTCGCGATCGATCCGGCGACCGGCGTCGCGACCGACGTCAATCCGAGCATCGGGGGCGGCTTCGACGTGCAATCGCTGGTCGCCGACGGCTGCGGCCTCCTGGGAGGGAACGACAAGCTGTTCCTGTTCGACACCGCGACCGGCGGCGGCAGCGCGCTCGCGGGCGGGCTGAACGACCTGCGCGCGCTCGCGCGGCTCGTTCCGCTCGGCGGCGTCACCGCTACGGAAACCGTGCGCCTCGGGTCGCCTCCGAACCCCGACGCGTTCCTGCCGGGCCGGACGAGCGGTCCGGTCGTCGGCGCGACGTGGGATCCGGTCCTCGACCACACGAGCTTCCACCCGGCGGCGGTGGCGGACTTCGTGGCGATCTCCAGCGGCCCGGCGAACATCCCGCTCCCGATCGGGACGCTGCTCTGTCAGCCGCCGGCGCCGGAGCTCACCTTTTCGAGCCCGCCCGGCGTGCCGTTCGCGCTCGCGGTGCCGCAGAGTTGTTCCCTGATCGGGCTCAACGCGAGCGCGCAGGGGGCCGCGATCGACGCCGTGGGCGGCCTGCTCCTCGCCAACGCGCTCGACGTCGTCTTCGGAACCCGGTAGGGGGCGAACCGCGATAAGATCCGGTGTCCGCTCTCACCGGAGGTGTCGTCATGTTGCTGCGCTGTGCTCTCTTGTTCACCCTCGCGGCGCCCGCGCTGGCCGGCGTCATCCGCGTTCCCGCCGACCAGCCGAATCTGCAAGCCGCGATCGACGTCGCCGCGCCCGGCGACGTCATCCTCGTCGCGCAGACGGTCGAGAACCCGGTCGTCGTCGACAAGCCGCTGACCATCCTCGGGGACCCGTTCTTCCAGATCACGATCGAGTGCGACTTCAGCGGCTGCCCCACCTGCCCCGAGCCGGACCACGCCTTCCGCCTCGCCGGTCCCGGCAGCGGCACGGTGGTCATCGGAAACGTGACCGCGTCGAGCTTCGACTGCTTCGAGCCCGCGCAGGCGATCGGCGGCGGCGGCTTCGACGAGCTCCACGTGCACGACGCGTCCTTCGTGCTGACCGCCGGTCTCTCCGGTCTCGGCGACGGGAACGCGGCGATCGGCGCGGACGTGCCGTACATCCTGATCTCGCGCTCGACGATCAAGGGCAGCCAACCCGACTCGGACCATTGCTCCGGCTTCCTTCTCGGCGACGGCTATCCCGCCGTCGACGCGCCGGCGAGCACGGTGGTGATCCTCGACTCGAAAGTTACCGGCGGGGGCGACGCGCACTTCTGCTGTGTGTTCTGCACCTGCCCGGGCGTCTTCCCGCCCGGCGGCGGCGGCGGTCCCGGGGTCGTGGCGAACGAGGTGTACGTCGACGATGCGAGCACGGTGCAGGGCGGGAAGGGCGCGACCTACTTCGCGTTCCCGAACGACGAGCTCTCGGGCGGCCAGGTGGCGTGTACGACGCTGCCCGACGGGCCGGCATTCATCGCGACCGTCGTCAATCAGCTCGGCCCCGGCGCGACGGGCTCCGGCCAGGTCGCCCTCGGCGGCACGTGGAGCCTGTCCTTCGACGTCCCCGGTCCGGCGGCCGTGCTCTTCTTCTCCGGCCTGAGCCAGCCCTACCCCGGCGGCGGCTTCGGCTTCGCGTTCCTCGATCCGGTCGGGCTTGCGAGCCTCGGTCCGGTGCCGACCGGCTCCCCCCAGACCCTGGCGTTCCCGGTGCCCCCCGCCGCGGTCCTGCTCGGCATCGAAGGCGGTTTTCAGATCCTTGACGCCACCCTGGGGCTCACGCCCCCGGCGGTGGGGGTGATCGGAACGTAGGCTGGGACACCGCCGGCCGCGTCTACGCCCTTCGTCGGAGGGCGGGGCGGGGCGGAGCAAGCTAAAAGGGATAGTGCAAACACTAGGCTCCCACCGAAGGGCCGCTGATGAAGCTGAAGCACATTCTCCTCACGACCGACCTCTCGCCCGAATCGCTCCACCCGTGCAAGGCGGTCGCTGAGTTCGCGAAACTGGTCGGAGCCCAGGTCACGTTGCTCTACGTCGTCCAGGAGCTCCGCATGGTCGCGCACGGTGCGCCGATGGCTCCGCCGATCACTCCGCTCGACGTGTCCGCGGACGTCAAGCACGCCGAGAAGGCGCTCGACGACCAGAAGCTCGTCCTGGGCGACGACGTCGACGTGAAGACCGCCGTCGTGACCGGCGACAAGATCCACGAGGCGATCGTGGACTACGCGCACAAGCACGACGTGGATCTGATCGCCCTCTCCACGCACGGGCGGACGGGCTTCCGCCACTTCGCGCTGGGGAGCATCGCCGAGTCGGTCCTCCGCCACTCGGACGTGCCGGTCCTCTGCTTCCCGCAGCCGAAGAGCTGAGCGCGCGCGGGCGCGCCGAGCGCCCCGGTCAGCGGATCAGTCCTCGAGCGTGATCGGGCAGATGAAGTCTTCGGGCTTCACCGTCAGGAGCGAGGACTCGATCCGATCGAAGAGCTTCTCGGCCGTGTTGCCCACCAGGAAGCCGGCGATGCCGCCGCGCGACACGGTGCCCATGACGACGAGGTCGGGCTCGTGGCGCTTGATCTCGGACTTGATCGCGTGCGACGGCGCGTCGCAGAGGATCGCGATCGACGGCGAGCGCTGGTAGCCGAGCGGGCGCAGGACGCCGCGGATCTGGTCCAAGGCGGCCTGCTCGATCTTCGTGCGGTGCTCGGCCACCTCTTCGTCGGACAGGCGCCCCGCCTCCATCTGGAGCTGGAAGGGGACCTGCCACGCGTGCACCACGTGATGCTCGCAGCCGAGCGCGTCGGCCAGGAACGCTCCGTACTCCACGGCCCGGTCGCCGACGGGCGAGAGGTCGGTCGCCGAGAGGATGTCGCCGTGCACCAGCTCGTGGTCCGGCTCGACCGCGAAGACGGGGGCGGGGCACTTGCGCAGGAGCTTGCGCGACGTCGTCCCGACCTGCTCCTCCTCGTTCTTGTCGCGCTTGGCGACGACGACGAAGTCGTTCTCGCCGCGGAGGACGCGGCGGATGATCTCCAGCCACGGGCGCTCTTCGGACACCACCGTCTCGGTCGGGCTGCCGGCGGTCTCGCACTCCAGGCGCAGCCGCTCGAGCTCGTCGAGGCCCTCCTGCGCCGTAGTCCGCTCGAAGGTCGAGTGGAACAGCGTCAGCCCCGCGTCGATCTTCTCCGCCAGCCACTGGGCCTGGAGCAAGGCGACGTTGCTGCTCTTGGTGACCTCCGTGCCGTCCGGATCGAGGTCGAGCCCTACGAGTATCTTCTGAAAACCCCTCAAGCCTCCAGCAGCCCCTCACGGATCGCCAGGCGGGCGATCTCGGCTGCGGAGTGGCAGTCTAGCTTCCGCTGGAGGTTCTCGCGGTGCTTCTTCGCGGTTCCGACGCTCATGCTGAGGTCGCGCGCGACCTCCTTGTTGCTGTGACCGACGGCGAGGAGCTGGAAGACCTCGCGCTCGCGCGCGGTCAGGCAGCCGAGCAGCGTCGAGGGCGCCGGGCCGTCGGGACCGGAGCCGCGGGCCTGCCCGACGAGGCCGCGCGAGACCTTGGGCGACACGTAGGGGTCGCCGCGGTGGACCGCCTCGATCGCGAGGGCGAGCTCCGCCGGGTCGGAGTCCTTGGACAGATAGCCTTCCGCGCCCGCCTTGAGCGCCTGCTCGACGAAGGTCTGCCCCTCGTGGTGGGTGAGCATCACGACGCGGGCGCGCTTCCAGGCCTTGCGGATCTGGGCGATCGCGTCGATCCCGGAGAGCCCGGGCATCGTGATGTCGAGAAGGACGACGTCAGGGCGCAGCTCCGCGGCCCGGTCGATCGCTTCGCGCGCGTCGCCCACGTCGCCCACGACGTGGAACCGGGGGTAGGCCGTCAGCAGCTCGCGGAAGGCGGCGCGCAGCATGGCCTGGTCGTCGACGAGGAGGACGCGGACTTGGTCTTCCATGGTTGTGCTCATTGGTCACCACTCCCGGCCAAATTGTAGGTATCGATCGCGGAATCGCACGCTACGCAATTCGACGTACCGGGGCCGCCGCGCACGCAGGTGAAGGCTCCGAAGGCGATCAGGGCGACGCCCACCGCGTAGGGGGCCCAGCGTCGCCCGCGCGCCGTCGCGAGCCAGGAGCCCGCTCCCACGAGCGCCAGCGCGGGCGACGTCGCGAGGCCGAACAGGAAGGGGCCGAGAAGCGCCGCGGCCGGCGACGCCTGGCTCGCGAGGAGCAGGGCGCCCCAGGAGAGACCGCAGGGCACGAGCCCGTTGACGATGCCCGTTCCGAAGGCGGCGGCCGGTCCGGGCAGGGTGCCGATCGACCGGAAGACCGCGCGGGCGATGGAGGCCGGTCGTTCGAGCAGCGCCACCGCCCGGGAGGGCAGCGGCAGGCTCCACCCGATCCAGCCCGCGCCCAGGAGGACCATCGTTCCTCCCGCGATCCACGGAAGGGCGGTGCGAGCGCCGTCGAAGCTCTCGATGGCCGCGCTTCCGCCGACGGCGAGGAGCACTCCGAGCACGGCATAGGTCGTGGCCTTGCCGACGGCGTAGGCGCCCTGGCGCACGAGGAAGGCCCGCGGCCGCCGGCGGGCTGCGGCGCCCACCGCGACCGCGAAGCCGCCGCACATCCCGATGCAGTGCAGCGAGCCGACCAGGCCGAGGACGAGGAAGGGCAGGAGCTCGAGCGGGGAGATCATCGCTCGACCCCCTCGGACTTCGCGGGCTCCTCGGCGGGCGCGCGCTTGAAGCCGAGCCGGAGCGGGGTCGGACCCGGCGTCGAGTCCTCGCACGCCGCGACGCAGTCGCCGCACCGCAGGCACAGCGCGTAGTCGCTCAGGTTGGCGGGATAGAAGCCCATGCCGGGGCGCTCGCCCTCCTCGGCCAGCTCCCGCGGCGTCAGGTCGACCGGGCAGCTCTTTTCGCAGGCGCCGCAGTCCGTGCACTCCTCCGGGTGCGCGAACTCGACCGTGGTCATGCTGGTCGGCCCGAGCACGGCGAAGTAAACGCCGGAGGGGCAGTAGTCGCGGCAGAAGCGCATGCCGAGCCCGCGCACCGTGCCGAAGAGCACCAGCGTCGTTCCGCCGAGGCCGACGCCCGCGACGGTGACGGCGGCGGGCGAGCCCTTCGCGAACACGCGCCAGTCGCTCCAGAAGCTGAACGCGACGGCGGCGAGCAGCGCGCAGGCGACGAAGACGATCGCGTGCGCGAGCCAGCGCCTGCGCCCCTTGCGCCAGCGCCAGGCGAACCACTCGTCCAGCCGGTTCAGCGCTCCGATCGGGCAGACGAAGCCGCAGAGGTAGCGGCCGATGAAGCGGCTCGCGACGATGATCGCGATGTTGATCGCGAGGAACGGGAAGGCGAAGGCCTTGATCGCCTCGATGAGCCCGACTTCCTCGCCGAGCCAGAGGTGCTCGCCCGACCAGAGGTCGATCCGGAGCACGCCGGTCAGCGGCAGGAGCGCGACGCCCGCCGTGAACGCGATGCCGACCGCCCAGCGGATCCAGGTGTAGCGGTGCACGGAGCCGCGCTTCTTCGCGAGCCCGTACAGGGTCTTCAGCCGCGTGACTCCGACCGGCATCGCTACGCGGACCTCAGCCGGCTGGAGTTCAGCACCACGACGGCGCTCGAGACCACCATGGCGCTCGCGGCGAAGATCGGACTCAGGCGGCCGGCCGCGGCGAGGCCGATGCCGATCGCGTTGTAGGCGAAGGCCCAGACCAGGTTGGCGCGCGCCGTCGTCACCGCACGGCGCCCGAGGTCGAGGAGCCCGGGCAGGACGTCGAGCCGGCCGCGCAGGAGCTGCACGTCCGCGCTCTCGAGGCTCTTCGGCGAGCCCTCGGCGAGGGCGACGCCGACGTCGGCGGCCGCGAGCGCCGCGGCGTCGTTCAGGCCGTCGCCGACGACTAAGACGCCGGTGGCGCCGGCCCCGCGCACGCGCGCGACCTTGTCCTGGGGGAGGAGCTCCGCCTCGACGGGAACGTCGAGGCGCCGCGCGAGGGCCTCGCCGGCCGCTTGGCCGTCGCCGGTCAGGACGCGCGGCGTGAGCCCGCGCCGGTCGAGCTCGCGCACGGTGGCGGCGGCCTCGGGCCGCAGCCGGGAGGCGAAGAGAAGGTCCGCCGCGGGCTCGCCGTTGCGCGTCATCCTTACCAAGGTACGCCCGGCGGCGTCCGACGCGTCGTGCCTGCGCAGGGTTACGCGCCGGCCCTCCACGACCCCCTCCACTCCGACGCCCGGAAGCGCCCGGAACGCGGACACGGCGGGAGAAGGACGGTCGCCGGCGGCGCGCCGCACGGCGCGGCCGATGGGGTGCTCGCTCCCGCGCTCGACCGCGGCGGCAACGGCCAGGAGCTCTTCGGCGTCGCCCTTTTCGAGCGGCTGAATCTCGACGAGCTCGAGCTCCGCGTCGGTCAGGGTGCCCGTCTTGTCGAGGAAGACGCGCCGTACGCGCGCGAGCCGCTGAAACACCTCGCCGCCGCGGACGAGGACGCCGCGCTTCCAAGCGGCGCCGAGCGCGACCCAGAAGGCCATCGGCGTCGCGAGCCCCAGCGCGCACGGGCAGGCGATCAGCACCACGGAGAGCGCGTCGAGCAGCGCGTCCTCCGGCCCGGCGACCCGCCAGCGCCACGCGGCCGTCCCAAGGGCGATCGCCACGACCAGCGGCAGGAACGCGCCGGCGGCGCGGTCGGCGAGCCGAACGAGCGACGGCTGGCTGGCGAGGGCGCGCGCGAGCTCGCGCTCGACCTCGTCGCGCACGCAGTCGCCCGGCGCCGCCTCGGCGCGCAGGACGAAGGTGCCGTCGACCGCGCGGCTGCCGGCCAGAACGCGGTCGCCGGAGCGCGCGGATCGCGGCTCGTCCTCGCCGGTCAGGTCGGCCGTGTCGACGAAGGACGCTCCCTCGACGAGGACGCCGTCCACCGGGACGGTTTCGCCGGGGCGGACGCGGACCAGGTCGCCGCGGCGGAGCCGTTCGAGCGCGACTTCCTGCTCGGCGCCGTCCTTCACGCGCGTCGCCGGTCGCACGCGCTCGGCGGTCAGCACGCGCAGGTCCGCGCGGGCGCGCTCGCGCGCGCGAGCGTCCATCCAACGGCCGAGCGCGACCAGCACGAGGACCATGGTCGCGGTCTCGAAGTACACGCGCCCGCCGTCCGTCAGCGTGTTCCACGCCGAGACGGTCCAGGCCGCCGTGGTCCCGGCGAGGATCAGCACGTCGGCGGACAGCAGCCGCCGCGCGCGCCAGGCCGCGTCCGCCAGCGGCACGCCGAGCAGGAACAGCACGGGGAGCGAGAGCGCGAAGGCGCCCAGGCGGTAGAGGCCCTGGAGCGCCCGCGGCGCCTCGCCGTCCGCGGCCGGATCGATCCCGTACAGGGCGAGCGAGAACACCATCACGCCCATCGAAAGGAACGCGGACAGGAGCACGCGCGCCAGCAAGCGGTCCGGCTCGCCCTCCGCCTCGTCCGCGCGGCGGCCGAGCAAGCTGTGCACGAGCGAGCAGCCCGTGCAGCAGAACGGTGCGCCGGCCGCCGGCAGCCCGCAGTGGATGCAGAGACCCGCGGAGGGAGCCGCGGCTCGGGTCATCTCGAATCCGCGTCCTCGGCGGCTTCCGCGGCGGCCTCCCGGCTCTCGAGGTAGTCCGGGAGCTGGTACTCCAGGACGTACCACGTGAAGAACACGAGGAAGGCCAGATAGAAGGCGAGCAGGTACCACGGAACGCCGCCCTTGCCGTACCCGGGCTCGAACTGCTTGGCGTCGGAAGCTTCGGTGCCGCTCATTCAGAACCTCCGATCCCTTCGGCGCGCTCTTGCTCCCGGACGCGCTCGAGCATGTCGTACTTCGGCTTCTCGATGTTGCGGAACTGGCCCGACAGGAAGGCCCAGGCGAGCAAGCAGAGGAAGCCCGTTGCGACGACGCCGTAGATGATGATCGGGTCGAAGGCGAAGCCCGCGAGCTCGTCCTTCCGGATCGTCGTCATGAACGCGAACAGCTTGTAGAAGAACATGCAGCCCGCCGCCGTCACCGCGGTGACGAAGAAGGCGAGGATCAGCCGTCGTGTGCGCGTGCCGCTCAAGGCGTCACCTCCTCTTCGTAGAGAGTCGTTCCGAGCCACTGGAGGTACGCGACGAGCGCGAAACCCTCCTTCTTCGGCGCGCCGTCGTCCTCGAAGTAGAAGTCGTAGCGCGGCATGATCGAGGTTGGAACGACGTTCTTCGGGTTGATCAGGTGGGCGATGTGCCAGTCGTTGCTGCGCTTGCCTTTCTCGCGGCTCAGGTCGGGTCCGACGCGGCGCGTACCCCAGAGGTGGGGCTGGTTGAGCGCGTTCTGGAACTCCTGCGCCGTCGAGGGCTTGCCGAACCGCTGCTCCTCGTTGGAGACGACCCGCACGTATTGGCTGTGGCAATGCCAGCAGGCCTGGCCGACATAGAGGTCGCGGCCGAGGAGCAGCGCCTCCGCGTACGAGTCGGGCGACACCTCGCCGAAGGCCGCCTGGAACTCCTCCGGGAAGTCCGTGGCGAGCTGGACGAACTCGTTCGACGGAACCGCCGCGAGGTCCTCGATCGTCTGGTAGTCCATGCCGTGGTAGCTCTGCATGGTCATGAACGGGAAGACCATGCTGAGCACCGCGGCGATCGCGAAGCAGCCCAGGCCGGCGACGAAGAACAGGGTGTTGAAGCGTTCCATGGCTTACTCCGCTCCTTCCGGCATCAGGTGCTGGTTCTCGTCGTACTCGCGCTTCCCCCGCGCGGTCATCCACATGTTGCAGAGCCCGCAGAGCAGCCCCACGACCATCAGGCCGCCGGCGAAGGTGCGCACCCACCAGAACGGGATCGATGTGGCGACGATCTCCGACCAGTGGTTGAGCTCGCGCTGCATGAACCCGTGGATGAGGCCGGCGGCCGTCAGATCGACGAACATGACGGTGATCCCGATCGTGGACATCCAGAAGTGCCAGGCGCGGAGCGAGTTGGAGTACCACTCCCGCCGGCAGATGCGCGGCCAGAGCCAGTCGACCACGCCGAACATCCAGAACGTGAACGTCCCGAACATGATCATGTGCGCGTGACCGACGACCCAGTCGGTGAAGTGGATGATCTTCTGGAACATCCACGTCACCTGGAAGGCGCACTGCAGGCACGTGATGAAGTACATGACCGCGCCCACGTAGAACCAGCGGATCGCCATGCTCTTTCGCAGGGCGCCCCACTGGCCGCGGAGCGTCATGAAGAAGTTGACGACGACGGTCGTCACCACCACCTCGATCGCGATCGTCGTCGTGATCGCGCCGAACTCGACGTAGTCGGGGATCGGGCTCAACAGGAAGTGGTGGACGCCCCCGAGCGGGTAGAAGAACGCCAGCGCCCAGAACCCGATCACCGAGAGCGAGTGGCTCCAGATCGGCCGGCGGAGGATCAGCGGCACGAAGAAGTACATCAATCCCCAGCCCATCGGGGTGACGTAGAGCCCGACCAGGTCGTGGATGAAGAGCCCGGTCACCGCCGCGCCGGCCGCGCCGGGCAGCACCCACTCGGGCACGATGTTGCCCATCAGGTACGTGAGCGCGAGCCACACGAGCCCGGCGGTGAAGTACCACAGCGTGACGTAGTACTGCTGCTCGCGCGCCTTGTAGAGCGGGACCATGAACTGGACGATCAGGAGCACCGCGCCGACCGTGATCAGGAGGTCGACCGGGATCCAGTTCAGCTCGAACGAGCCCGGACGGAAGCCGGTGGGCGTCTCGCCCCACTCGATCGCCTGCGCCTTGTCGAAGAGGTAGCCGCCGAGCGACGCGAGCAGGATGAACTGCCAGACGTAGAAGATCAGACTGCCGATCTTGTCCGACCAGACGCGGATGCCGGTCAGCCGCGGGATGACGTAGTACGTCATCGCCGTGAAGCCGTTGACCAGCCAGCCGTACGCCGCGAAGTTCGTGTGGATCAGCCTCAGGTGACCGGGCGAGACGAACTCGTTCCCCGGGTGGGGGAAGTACCCGAGGAACTGCAGCGAGTACAGGAAACCCGCCGCCATGCTGATGAACAGCGTGACGCCCGCCGCGCCGAGGTGCAGCTTGACCAGGCGGTAGTTGACCAGGGAGGTGTCGCCCGTCATTGCTCGTTCCTCGCCATGCTCTGGACGTAGTGGACGAGATCCCAGATCTCTTCGCCGGTCATCGAGCTCTCGAAGGACGGCATCGGCGTGCCGTTGACGCCGGTCGCGATGGAGCGATACAGGTCCGCCGGCCGCGAGCCGGCGCGGAAGACGCCCGTGGTCAGATCGCGCGGCACGATCGGATAGCCCCAGCCGTCCTTGAAGTCCGCGGCCGACGGCCCGTCGCCGACGCCGCTCTCGCCGTGGCAGGCCGCGCAGTTGGCGGTGGTCGTGTCGTTGTAGAGCTCGCGCCCGCGTGTGATCGACGCCGAGTCGTTCGGCGTTTCGGCGATCGCCGGTGGAACCGCGCGCAGCTCGTCGGGGTGCCAGCGCTCGATCACGATCTCGGCGAGCTCGTCGAGGTCGGGGATCTCCTCGTCCTCCCAGGCGAACTCGAGCGCCATCTCCTCGAACTCGCCGCGCATCGCGACGTAGCGCACGTACTCGACCATGTCCCAGCGGCGCTCCTCGCTCACCAGCCGGAAGTCGGGCATCGACGAGCCGGAGAGACCGCGGGTGATCGTCTGGAAGACGTCCTCGCGGAGCGGCCGCGCGCCCGACGGCGTGCTGGTGAACTTGAAGACGCCGCGGCGGAAGTTGCGCGGCCGGGGGTACAGGTGGCGCGCCGCCGGGCCCGCGCCGTCGCCAATGGCGCCGTGGCAGCCGACGCAGTGCATGGCGTAGGCGCGTTCGCCGGCTCGGACGCGGGCGAAGTTCAGGAACTCGGGATCCCGCGCCAGCGCGGACTCCGGTCCGAACCAGGCCTCCGCCGCTTCCGCGAGCGGGGCGCCCAGCTCGAGCTCGTAGTCCTCCTCGAAGTTCTCGAGGCTCTGCGTGAACTCGAAGTCGATTTCAGAGACCAGTCGCCCCGGGTCGTTCCCTTCCGGGTCGGGAGCGTCGGGGCTCCGCAGGAAGGGACCGAAGAGCAGGGCGAACCCGACGAGCCAGAAGAGGGGTCGCATGGGCGCAAATGGTTGCGACCAGGCGCGTACGCAGCAGGTGGCCGGTCGGCGTACGGCGCTACGACATCGTGCGTAGCGGCCTTACGCCGACGGCAGCTCGACCCACGCGCGCGTACCGCCGCCGGGGGCGTCGCCGAGACCGATCGTCCCGCCGTGGGCCTCGACGATCCGCTTCGCGATCGCGAGCCCCAGGCCGCTGCGCTCGTCGTCGGTGGTGAAGAACGGCTGGAAGGCCGTGTCCTTCAGCGCCTCGGGAATCCCCGGACCGTCGTCGTCGACCTCGAGACGGACGCGACCCGCCCCCCCGGCGCCCGCGCGCACCTTGACGCTCCCGGCGCGCGCCGCGTTGTCGACCAGCGCCCCGAGCGCTTCGGTGAGCAGCGCCGCGTCCCCGGCGACTTCGGGGCAGCCCGGCGCGACGTCGACGGCCGCGCCGCTCACGCCGTTCGCCACGGCGCCGAGGAGCTCGGCGGCGTCGCAGCGATCGGACGCGACCTCGAGCGCACCGGTCAGGTTCAGCGCGCGTCGCAGCCGCAGCTCGAGGCGGTCGAGGCGCGCGACGAGGTCCTCGAGGACCGCCTTCTCGTCCTCGCCGAGCCGGCTCGCCACCGCGCAGAGCGCGAGGTGGACCGCGGTCTTCGGGTTCTTGATCTCGTGCGCGAGGATGGAGACCGAGTCGCCCAGGGACTCGATCGTGCGCCGCAACGCCTCCTCCCGGAGCTGCACGCGTTCGTCGTCGGAGAGTTCCACGCGAGCGAGCATACCGCCGTCTAGTCGCCGCCCCCAAGGTCTTCGTAGACCAGGTGCTGGAACAGGACGTTTTCTTCGTGCTCGTGCTGGAACAGCGACGTGAAGAGTTGATCGATGCGCGCGATCACTCCGGCCGGCACGGGCGAGTTGGACGCCGCGAGCGACTCCGTGGCCTCGACCAGCTCGTCGGCGCGCGCCAGGAAATCGCGGTGCTGAGCCACGAGCTCCTCACACTTGCGCTTCGTTCCCTCGCTGATCTCGCCCGCTCGCTCCATGATGCCGCCGTCCTCCTCGAACTCGAAGTGGAGGCGCAGGTGGTCGCGGAAGGCGGTCAGGGGTCGGACGAGCTCCGAACAGAGCTCGGCCGCCAGCTCCTTCTGCGAGGCCTTCAGCAGCACGCGCTGCACTCCCTCGATGGCTTGGCGAACCTCGCGGTGCTCTCGGGCGATGCGGTTGGCCAGCGACTCGATCTTCTCCTCGGGTGCGTTCACAGTGCGACCTTCTCGGCGCTCAAGGCGCGGATTAGGGTTTCGACGATCCGGACACCGGGGTCCTCGGGCGGCTCCGAGGGGGAGTCCACCTCGACGATACACTTCCCCGGCGTCTCGACGGGCGGCTCGAAGGCTTCCTTTTCGCGGCGGTAGATTTCGAAGTCCGCGTCCGAGACCGCGCGCTTGTCGCGGGACCGCAGCTCCATTCTCCTCCGGATCTCCTCCTCGGACGCGCGGACGTGCAGGACGACGCAGGGGCGCCCGAGGCGCGTCGCGGCGTCCAAGAACGGGCGCCGGTACTCGCGGCGCGCGAAGCTCGCGTCGACGATCACCGAGTGCCCCGCTTCGAGCTGCTCGACCGCGCGCCCGAGAAGCGCGCGGTACGTGCTACGTTTCGCCTCCGGCGTGTACAGCCCCTGCTCGTATCCCGCGGGCGCGTGGCGTTTCGGCGTGATCCCCGCCTGGGTCTTGCGCTGCACGTCGCTGTGCAGGATCGACGCGCGCAGCGGAGCGGCGATCTGCCGCGCGAGGTAGCTCTTGCCGCTGCCGGGCAGCCCGCAGGTGAGGATCATCGCCGGGGGGAGGTCATAGGACGCCGCTAGCTGCAGGTAGCGGAGCGCTTCCACGCGGAGCCCTTCGCGGCGCGAGTTCGTGATGTCCTTCGCCGTGAACGTCGCGACCTTGGCGCGCACGACTGCCCGGTAGGCCTTGTAGAAGCTGATGAGGCGCTCCACCTGGGGGTCGCCGCTCTTGCGCGCGTACTCCCGCACCAGGTAGGAGGCGAAGGCCGGGAATCCGCGCAGGTCGAGGTCCATGGCCAGGAATGCCAGGTCCGACGCGACGTCGCCGCAGCGGAACCGCCGGTTGAACTCGATGCAGTCGTAGATCGCGAGCCCCGCCGGAGCGAAGCAGATGTTCCCGGCGTGCAGGTCGCCGTGGCCCTCGCGAATGCGTCCGTTGCGGACGCGCCGCCGGAACAGCTCGGCGTGTCCCGCGAGGGAGGTCTCCGCCCGTCTCTCGAGGTAGCCGACCAGGTCGGCGGGGAGGAAGTCCCCGAGAAACGGACGGAGTTGGTCGAAGTTCTCGCGCACGTTGTTCGCGATCGCCGGCGCGCTTCCGTGCTCGTCTACGCCGGCGCCGGTCGCCGCGGCGGCGTGAAAACCCGCGAGCAGGCCCGCCAGCTCGCGCACGTGCCCGTTGTCGATCTCGCCCCGGTCCAGCATGCGCGCGAGCATCCGGTCCGCGGGCAGGCGCTCCATCTCGACCGCCCACTCGATGACCTCCCCGCGCCCGCCGCCGACCTCGATCCAGCCGCCCGCTGAGCGCGTGATCGGCACGACGCCCCGGTAGACCCAGGGGGCGAGGCGGCGGTTCAGTCGGACCTCCTCCTCGCAGAAGAACTTCCGCCGCTCGAGCGTCGTGAAGTCGAGGAACCCCAGGTCGACCGGCTTCTTGACCTTGTAGACCCGCCGGTCGGCGAGGAAGATCCACGAGATGTGCGTCTCGACGAAGTCGACGGACCGCGGGGGTGGTTTGTAGGCGTCCGGCGATCGCAGGGCGGCGGTCAGGGTGCTGGCGGACGCGGGCGGGTTAGCCACCGGCGTCAGGCTCCTGCACGGCGGGAGGATCCTGAGCCTCGGCCTTCGTCTCCCCGGTGTCCGGCCACAAGAGCCACCCGACGGCCACGACGATGGCGATGGCGATGAGCGTCAGCGCGCCACGGGTGGCCACGTGCTCGAGCTTGGATTCGAGGACCATGGAAGAAGCTCCATTCACCTACTATTTATCGGCTCCTTGCCCGGGCCCGCCATGCGCCGGAGTGCGCATGCGCCGCGGGTCGCGTGCGCAGTCGGATACGCACAAAGCACCCTCGCCGTACGGCGACCGGCCAACCGCGCGGGGGGGCCCCGAGGCCGACACTCTTGAGAGGCGGCCCGGCCGCCCGCCCCCTAACCCAGGAGAAGAAAAGCATGAAGGTCTCCGCGATCATGACCGCCGCACCACGGACGATCGCGTCGAGCGCCACGCTCGACGAGGCGCTCTACGAGATGGACGCGCACGACGTGCGCCACCTCCCGGTCGTCGGCGACGGAGGGCTCGCCGGCGTTCTCTCGGACCGGGACCTCCTGGAGCACACCGGCTGGCTGCCGCGCCGCGTGCACGCCGCCCGCGGGCCCGGCGGGGAGGACCGCGTCCCCGCGACGGTGGCGGAGATCATGCACACGCCGCCGGTCACGGTGTCCCCGGAGGACACGGTGGTGACCGCGGCGGTGGAGTTCCTGGGCCGCCGCATCGGCTGTCTGCCGGTCGTGGAAGACCGAAACCTCGTGGGGATCCTCACCGAGATGGACATGATCCGGGCCTACGCCCGCCACAGCGGCGAGGGCGGGGGACAGGGGGCCGACCCGCCGGTCTCGCGCCTGATGACGGGCCACGCGACGACCGTCGACGCCGGTCGGACGCTGGCGGAAGCGCGGAAGACGATGCAGGTGAACGACGTCCGGCACCTTCCGGTGACGAGCCGCGGCGAGCTCATCGGCATGCTGAGCGACCGCGACGCGAGGCGCGCGATGGGTGTCGGGCGCCGGGACGACGCGCCCGTCGACGAGGCGATGTCGAGGGACGCGCTCACGATCGGGCTGGAAGACCCGGCCTCGCGCGCGGCCAAGCTGATGTCCGAGCACAAGATCGGCGCTCTTCCGGTGCTGTCCGAGAACGGGATGGTGGGAATCCTGACGCTCACCGACCTTCTCGATCACTGCCTGGAAGCCCTGCGCGACGTGGAATCCCCATCGACGTCCCTCACGGGCGAAGGAGGTGCGCTGTGACCGTTGGAAGCCTCTGCCAGCGCGACGTCGAGGTCGCGACCCCCGAAGAGAACGTGCTGGCCGCCACGCGCCGCATGCGCGACGCGGGCGTCGGCAGCCTCGTCGTCTGTGACGCGCGCCGCCACCCCGTCGGCATCCTGACCGACCGAGACGTCGTGGTTCGCGTCGTCGCCGAGGGCAACGATCCCGCCGGGGTAACCGTCAGCGACGCGATGACGCCCGACCCCGCCACCGTGTCCGAGTCGGTGTCGACGCACGAGGCCGTCGCGCAGATGTGCCGCCACCGTGTGCGCCGGCTCCCCGTTGTCGGACACTCGGGCGAGCTCGCGGGGATGATCGCCGTCGACGACGTGCTGTCGCACCTCGGCGGGGAGATGTCCGACCTGGCCAACCTGCTGGACAAGACCGCCCACTGCCAGAAGTCTCCGGAGGAGGAGCCCTCGTCCGTCGGAGAGTAGCCGGCCCGCCTCCGCGCTCCGGCCGGCGGGTTTCGGCGCGCTACGCAACCCTGCGTAGCGGCCCGCGCGCCCCCGCGTATAGGATAATGGCGTCGTGAGCGTCGTCCTCTGCGCCTCGATTCTGCTGCGGCTTCTCGCGCTCGTCTGGTCGCTCGTCGTCTGGCGACGCCTGCGCGACCGGCGCATAGCGTTTCTCTCGGCGCTGCTCGCGATGATGACGCTGCGCCAGTTGTTCCTCCTCGTCGGCGACTTCGAGGCGGGCTCGTTCTCGCTCGGGGCGAATCCGATCGAGCTCGGCGGGCTGGCGGTCAGCGTCCTCGCCGTGGTCGCGATCGTGGAGCTCGGGCACTACCTCGAGCAGGCGCGGCAGGCCACGGAGCACGTCGGCGATCGCGAGGCCCGGCTCAGCGCCATCCTCAATACCACCGTCGACGGCATCATCACCATCGACCGCAAGGGCATCGTGGAGACGTTCAACCCGGCGGCCGAGACGATGTTTGGCTACACGGCCTCCGAGGTGATCGGGCGGAACGTCAGCATGTTGATGACCAAGCCCGACCGGGACGATCACGACGGTTACCTCGAGCGGTACGGCCGCACCGGCGAGAAGAAGGTCATCGGGATCGGCCGCGAGGTCGTGGGGCGGCGCCGCGACGGTACGGAGTTCCCGCTGTACCTCGGCGTCGGCGAGCGCGCGGACGGCAGCGGCTTCACCGGCGTGCTGCGCGACCTCACGGAGCGGAAGCTCGCCGACGAGGCCCTGGAGCAGAGCCGCCGCACGCTGGCGACGCTGATCTCCAACCTCCCCGGCATGGCCTACCGCTGTAAGAACGAGCGCGACTGGACGATCGAGTACGCGAGCGCCGGCAGCGTCGACTTGATCGGCTACGCGCCGGAGGAGCTCGTCGGCGGGAACGTCTCGTACGCCGATCTCATCCACGAGGAGGACCGCGAGCGCGTGTGGGACGAGGTCCAGCACGCGATCGAGGAGGACAGCGCCTACCAGCTCACCTACCGGGTCACCACCTCCGACGGGGAGGCGCGCTGGGTGGCGGAGCAGGGGTGCGCCGTGCACGCCGCCGACGGGAGCGTCGAGGCGCTGGAGGGGTTCATCACCGACATCTCCGACCGCAAGCGCCTCGAGGAGGAGGTCTTGCAGGCGCAGAAGATGGAGGCGGTCGGCCGCCTCGCCGGCGGCATCGCGCACGACTTCAACAACCTCCTGATGGGGATCGTCGGTTGCGCGCGGATCGCCTCGAAGGACGTCGTCCCCGGCAGCGACACCGAGCACCAGGTGCGCGAGATCCAGGCCGCCGCCGAGCGCGGGGCGGGTCTGACGCGCCAGCTCCTCACGTTCGGGAGCCGCAAGGCGAGCGAGCCCGAGCCGATCCTGCTCGACCACGTCATCGAGAGCGTCGAGACGATGATCCGCCGCCTGCTCGGCGAGGACGTCCGGCTGTCGCTGGAGCTTCGCGCCGGCGGCGGGCCGATCGTCGCGGACCCGGGGCAGATCGAGCAGGTGCTCCTGAACCTCGCGGTCAACGCGCGCGACGCGATGCCGGAGGGCGGCGTCCTGCGCATCTCGACCGGCAAGCACCACAACGACGACGACCTGATCGTGCTCGAGGTCGCGGACACGGGCACCGGTATGGATGCCGAGACGCGCGCGAAGGCCTTCGACCCGTTCTTCACGACGAAGAAGGACACCGAGGGCACCGGCCTCGGGCTGTCGACGGTGTACGGCATCGTCACCCAGCTCGGCGGGACCGTGCAGCTCGACAGCGAGGTCGGCAAGGGCACCTGCTTCCGCATCTTCCTACCCCGCACCGAAGCGGAGCCGGAGGCCGAAGAGGTCGAGGCCGAGTCGGTGCCGACGGGGGGAGGGGAGACCGTGCTCGTCGTCGAGGACGACCGACTCGTGCGCGCGGGCGTCCGGCACATCCTGCAGGAGCAGGGTTATCAGGTCCTGCTGGCGAGCAACGGCAACGAGGCCCTGCGTGTCTGCGACGAGCACGACGACGGCATCGACCTTCTCCTCACCGACTGCATCATGCCCGGGATGGGCGGCGCGCAGCTCGCGGAGGCGATTCACGAGAAGCGGGAGGGCGTCAAGGCGCTCTTCATGTCCGCTCTGCCGCACGAGGTCCTCGTGGAACAGGGCCGCCTCCAGCCGGGGCAGCCGACCGTGCAGAAGCCGTTCAAGGACGGCGAGCTCGCGGCGAGGATCCGCGGTCTGCTCGACGGGCGCGAGGCATAGAGCACTCGCCTTCTACCTGAGGAGGTAGTGCTTGTTCTGCACCACGCGCTCGCGGCCCGGCAGGAAGTCCCGATCCGCTCCCAGGAGCGTTGCGAACATGTCGTTCAGGATCGCGGCCACGCTTCGATACGACGAGTGCGGAGAGGGCGGGTCGCCGGGGAAGAGCCGTTTAAGGCGATCTTCGTTCGCCCAGTTCCTGCAATCGACGAACGCCACCGAGTCCGGCGTCGTCAGGTAGCCGCTGGAGAGGGTCCGTCCCAGCCTCCTGCGGCCGTTCTTTCGTTTTGACTTCTTGAGCGTATCGTCGCCCGCCGAGAAGTAGACCGTGACGCGGTTGGAGAACCTCGGAATCCCGAAGCCCTTCCCGTTCGGCTCGAGGGAGGTGTTGCCGATGTCCGCTCCGATGGAGACGAACTGGTCCACGAAGGTTCCCGCGGGCGAGTTGGGTGCGCCGGCGAGCGCCGTCAGCGCTTCGCGCAGGACGTAGTTGCCCATGCTGTGCGCGATGACGCTGACGTTGGATATGCAGTCCTGGAGGTCGTGGGTGAACTTGTAGAGCAGGTACACCATGTTCTTGACGGCCAGATAGGAGCCGCGGGCGTCGTCGCGATCCTCCAGGTAGGCCGTCACCGCGCCCGCGCTCGGCCAGGTGAAGAGCACGGGCAGGCAGTGCCGCTCGAACTCGTTCCGGCCGATCGTGCCGTGGAAGTTCCTGCGCAGCTCCAGGTACTCCTCGATCGAGTCGTAGTAGTCGTTGTTGTAGCCGTGCGTGTAGAGCAGGAGCACCGGCTTCGCGTCGAGCCCCTGGTTCTCCAGCTTCTGTTGACGATTGAGAAGCTCGCGCCGCAGCGCCCGGACGAAGCGCTCCACCGCGGCCTCGGTCGAGCTCGGACCGACGTAGTCCATGTCGAAGTCGCTGGGATCGGCCGGGACGTTGGTGGTGGACGCGCTCAGGAAGTGGAGTTTCCCGTGCGGCTCGGGCTCGTTCCCGAAGCTGTTGCGGGTGGCGTTGCGGTTGGTGAGGGCAAACCACTTCATTGCGTTTTCCTCTCGGTTTCCGTCGGTTCGCTCGCGGAAGCGCGGAACGCCATCGTGAACACGTCGAGCGCGCCGGGCGGCGGCTGGCTCGCGTCCAGCGTCGGTCGAACGAGCTGGACTGCGTAGCCGCCGAACATCTCGGCCAGGAACGTCCGGCCGATGAAGAGCGCGAGCGCCTTGCCGGGGCAATCCTGCGTCCCGTTGGAGAGGTGGTTGAAACGAAAGTCCCGCGGTCGCCTCCGCCAGCGATCGGGATCGAACCGATCCGGGTTCTCCGCGAGGGCGCGATTGCGGTGGAGCATCATGCTCGGGATGACCACCTGATCCCCCGAGCCGACCACGGAGTCTCCCAGCACGTCGGAGCCCACGACCTCCCGAACGAGAAGCGGCGTCGTCGGGTACAGGCGCATCGCCTCTTGGAGGCAGCCTTCGACGAACCGCCCGTCGTCCTCGCCCGCGCCGCGGCCGTGCTCGCGGACGCGGTCCGCGCACTCCGCCTGGACCGCGATGAGGGCCATGGCCCGCATCACGTTCTCCGCCAACGTGTCCTGGATGGCGAAGAGCCAGTGCGGGATCTGCTGGACGGCGCGCGTGCGGCCGGTCACCTCCTCGCGGCGGATCACCCCGGCCAGGCTCTCCTCGTCGGCCTTCAGCAGGAGTGCTTCGAGGCCCGCGAAGAAGCGCCGGAAGCGCTTCCCTTTGCGGAGGAAGACGAAGCGATTCGCCTTCAGCATCAAGACGCGCAGGTCGTGCGACACGGCGGAGCCGTTTCGCCCGGGTGGACCGAAGATGACGTCCAGCGCAATGTCCTGGAACACCCGCTCGAACCAGACCCAGCGCAGCATCGGCTCCAGGGAAACGGGCCGGCGCTCAAGCGCGTGGTGGACCGCTCTCTCCGCCCAACGGGTCAGCCGCGGGTTCTGCGATAACGAAAGGGCGTTCTCGTTGAGCCGGCGCCGCTCGGCCCACTCGCGCCCGCGCGAGATCGTCACGGCGCCGGGCATGAAGTAGCCCATGCCGCGTCGCTTGGAGCCCGGCTCGGCGTAAACGGCGGGCGAGAGCGTGAGAATCCGCTCGATGCTCTCCTCGGAGTACACGAAGAGCGACTTCTTCGTGAGCATCCGCATCCAGATGTGGGAGCTGTGGCACCGGGCGCGCAGGCGTCGTTCGAACTCCACGCCCATGGGGTCGCCGTGATGGCGTGCGAAGAACGAGCTCCAGAACGGCTTTCGCTTGAAGGTCCCCTGAAGGATGAGGGGGAGCAGGTACTTCAGGTTGAACCGAAGCTGGTAGAGGAGGGGAGCCTTGCTGGTTTGCCGCATGGGACAGCGGGGCTATCTCTGGGGCTTCCAGGGGGCGAACGCGTTCTCCACGCCCTCCAGCGCCGGGCCGAGGTTCGAGAAGTGACGCTTCAACACGTCGATCATCGTGTTGTCCTGGATCCACTTCATGCCCTCTTCCGTGTAGATGCCCGGGCGGTAGTCGTCGGTGAAGAAGCGATCGCTCTTCAGCCGGCGGGACGCCATCAGGATGAAGATCCGGAACGCGGTGTCGCTGAAGCCGAACCCCTTCGGCAGCGGCTCGGCCAGCATCCCGACCTGGAGGTCGACGAGATCCGGATGCTTGTAGACCTCTTCGAGCTCCCGCGCCCAGGCCTCGTTGTCCGTCATTTCCCGGAACGTCCGGCAGGGCTTCATGCGCAGCATCCTGCGGAAGTCGTTGTAGCGCGGAACGCCGCGTTCACGATCCCGCAGGACGTCGATGGCGGCCAGGTCCAGGACGTCGCCGTTGGCGCGTTGGAACTCCATCAACGTGCGCGGGAAGTTGTGGAGGGTGATCGCGCCGGGGTGCTCGACGCCCATGGTGTACATCTGGTCTTCCAGCGAGCCGAGGTTCTCCATCGCCGGGCGCGTGTGGATGCCCTGGATGTCCGTGAATGAGCGCCTCTCGATCTCCCCGTGGTCGGCGACGCGGCGGAACACGACCTCGTCGGGGATGAGCGAGTGCAGGCGGTAGACGGCGGCGAACTCCTCCGTCAGGTAGTACGGGGCGGCGTGGTGATCCGCCTGGGAGCCCATGATCCCGCTGAGCGCCTCCCCCTTCGAGACGCGGCCGTGCTTCTTGTAGAACTCCTCGCCGAGCAGTCCCCACCAGTTGGCGTCCATCGCCACGCGCAGGACCGGAGTCGCCAGGATGCCCGGCGTCCACTCGACCGTGTGGATCTTCGCCGCCAGCGCGCCGTTGATGAGACGCGCCTTCTCGAACAGCGTGCCGTCGTCCCAGTGGGGATAGTGCCCCGCGAGCATGTCGCAGATCGCGTTGTGCTCCCACACGAACAACGTGTGGAGCAGGCTCAGCCCGACCCAGTAGTTGTCGTTGAACCCGGTCAGGTCGATCCCGTTCTCGAGCTCCGAGCGCGGATCGAGGGGCAGGAAGCGTCCCTTCTCGACCTTCATCTTTCCGCCTTCGAACGTGCGCAGGAGCTTCTGCTGCGCGAAGGAGCTGCCGTACACCTGGCTTTGATCCCACCAGTGGCTTTCGGTGCTGATGAAGGTCGGCGGACCCGCCGAGCCCGCGGGCCGCGTGCCGTCCGGCTTCGTGCGGTGGATCACCATCTCCGAACGCGGCTTCCCGAGCTTCGGGTTCCGGGGCCACTCGTCGCCGTCGGGGATCGGCACGCGGTGAGCGTTCTCCTCCTCCTTGCTCCGCTGGTGGTTGAACCAGCCGTGGTTCTGGAACTGGATCCAGGCCGCGGCGAGGAGGTTGAGCGTGGTCGCGGGCACGAACTCGCGCCGCTGCATGAGCTTGACGGCGACCTCGCGCGGGTTGGGCTCCAACAGATTCGCGTTGTCGGGCCAGGACGCGTCGAAGGGTGAATTGCGCCCGAAGCGCGTGCCCGCGCCGCCCATGCGCCGATCGAAGACGTCGTTGCCCGAGCCGTCCGGCGACCGCTCCTCGCGCGACCCGGAGCCGGTGCCGGTCTTCTTGGCCTTCGCGTCGACGGTGAAGCGGTACGTGTCCTTCAGGTTCCATTCCCGCAGGTCGTTGCGCAGCGACCAGAGGTTCGCGACGCCGATCCACTTGGGAAGCCGGTGCCAGGGAATCAGGCGGTTGATCGCCCGAAAGACGGCGCCGATCGCGCGCGAGAGGAACGAGCGCCGGTAGGGTTTGCGCCCGAGCAGGGCCGGCGGCGAGAACGCCGCGCGCAGAGCGAAGGCCTGGATGATCCCCAACCCGCCGTCGACGACGAGCGACCCGACCACGACCCGCTGCCAACCCGTCTTGATCGCCATGATCAACCAGAACGCCGCCGCCATGAACCGCGCGACGACGACGAGCGTCGAGTAGGTCCGGTTCGCTCGCGGGTTGACGGCGACGGGCGCGTAGAGCACCGACAGGATCAGCAGCAGAAGCCCGACGTTGCGAAGCCATAGCGTCTGGGCCTGGGAGAGCCCCAGAAAGTCCCCGAGCACGGTCGGCGTCAGGAGCGCCGGTATCGCGAACGCGACGTTGACGAAGATGCCGATGGTCACCCAGCGCGCGAACCGCCGCGGGCCCTTCTCGTCACGACCGGACGGAACGGGAGCGACGTTCGCCGACGAAGTCGAAGATAGTGTCATGGTTCGTCTCTCACAGGGTCTTCATGTATTCGACGAGGGCCCGCTTGCTCTCCGGCTCGAGGTCGACTCCGTACAGGTGCCCGCCGTTTCCGTTGCCGGGCAACGTGGTGTCGAAGAGGAAGAGCCGTCGCTCCTCGTCCTTGGGGCGGTCGCTGCGGAAGCCGACGTTCTCCCAGTCGTAGCTCGCGTCCCCGCGGTAGAAGGTCTTGGGTCGCTCGTCGGGATCCAGGAGCAGGTCCCAGAGCGTGGGCACGGAGCCGTTGTGCAGATACGGCGCCCGCGCCCAGATGCCGTCCAGCGGCTGGTTCGCGTAGCCGTCGGTCGTCTTGAACCGGGTGAACTTCCAGGGATACCCTTCGCCCAGGGTGTTCATCTGCTTCGCGAGCTCGACGGTGAAGGCATCGGTGCGGTGGGGATCCGTTCCCACGTTGGCGAGGGGCTCGACCTTGCCGACGCGCTCCCCGTCGAACGCGTGACAATTCGCGCAGTGTTTGCCGAAGAGCGTTCTTCCGAGGTCGACCTTGGAACGGTCGACGCGTTCGGCGGGCAAGGGGGGCGGCGGCAGGTCGCCGATCCACTCGGCGAGGCGCGCGAGGCTCTCCTCGTCCATGCTCTCGGGCGTGTTGCCGGCTCCGATCGAGGCGCTGCGGTTGCGCTCCTCGACGCTGTCGTTGTTTCCGTCCCAGTGGAGCTCCATGCCGACCCGCGGGTTCTGGTTCCAGAGCGACGGAAAGTCCGACGTGCCGATGAGCCCGTCGACGCCCATTCCGAAGAGCAGCGTCGCGTAGGGCCCGAAGGTGTCCACCCGTCCCGGCCCGAAGGCGGGGATGTCGTTCCAGTATTCGAGCTTGTCCCGCTGTGCCAACACGGTCTCGCGGAACCGCGCGATCGCGATGCGGTAGAGGATCCGCTCGATGAAGTTGAGGTCGACGTGCCCTTCGATCGCGGCGAGCAGGTTGGCCTCGGTAAAGCGGCCGTCCCCCGCGCAGCGGAAGATGAACTGGAAGAGCCCCTGCAGGTCGACTGTGTTCGCGGGCATTCCCACCACGAGCCGGGGCTCGGTCCCGGGGTCGTCGCGGACGACGGAGGTGTGGCAGAGCGCGCAGTTGAGACCGAGCAGATCGATGCCGAAGACGCGCCGTTTGGAGAACCCGACCGGGCGGTCCCGTCCGGGCTCGACCAGGAGACCGAAGGCCTCGTACCCCTTTCCGCCCGGGGGCAGGTGCTCGGGGAAGACCTCCGGCAGGACGGTGAAGATCCAGTAGGGGAGACCGCGCTCCGCGTTGTCGGAGCCGATCGAACCGTACTTGAAGTGCTCCACGTCGTCTTCGAAGCGCTGTGGCGCGCTCGCGCCGAGCAACCAGAACCCGGTCCAAACCAGGGCGAACAGGACCAGCAGGACGAGCGACCGCACGGCGCGCGAACGGCGCCGCGTGTACGCGGTGACGGGAGTGAGCGGCTCGGAGCTCTTCATCGCGCCCTTCCCTTCTCCGCGATCTCGGCCGCCGCCGGCTCGGGCCCGGACTCCGCCTTCGGGCCGAAGGCGGGCGGCTCGAACACCGACATGACGCTACGCATCATGTTCGCGTAGCGCTCCTCGAACGTCGCGCCGTCGTACCGGGACAGCTCGTAACACCCCAGGGGGTTCTCGAGGTCGTTGAGGAGGCACTTGTTGCAGTACGTGCACTCCTTGGACGGTTCGGGCCCGTTCGCCTGCTCGAGGATCTTCGGCAGATCCCGGTTCGCGATCAGCGGACGGGCGATCGTGACGCCGTCGCACCAACCGCGCCGGATGACGTCCGCGATGACGTGCGCGTGCTGAAACCCCCCCGTGCAGACGACGGGGACGTTGACGTGGTTCCGGATGTCGCGCGCGTACTCGGCGTTGATCCCCTCGATCACCTTTCCCCGCCGCCAGAGCCAGAACTTGCGGAACAGCGACGCGAGGAAGCGATTCTTGAAGATGCGCTGGTTGAGGCCCGTGCGCACGCCCGAGCTGAGCATGACGTCGTACCACAGCGGCGCTTCGCCGACCGGAAAGTCGCCCGGAGGATTGCGCGGATGCGGAAAGGTACTGCCCGAAGACACGTGGAAGGCGTCCACGCCGGCCCCGTCGTCCTCCAGGATCGTGCAGATCTTCAGCGTCTCCTCCAGCCGGTTGCCCGCCTTCTCCCAGGGGTACAGCCAACTGTTGTGGTCCACCGCGTTGATCTTCATCTGCAGGTGAAAACCGCTGCCGACGCGCTTGCGGATCGCGCGGACGATCTCGAGCACGAACCGGGCGCGTCCTTCGACTCCGCCGCCGTATTCATCCACGCGGTCGTTGATCCCGGAGGAGAGGAACTGCGTCAGCAGGTAGCCGTTGGCTCCGTGGAGCTCGACCCCGTCCAAGCCCGCTTTCTGAGCGCGCTCAGCGCCGTCGGCGAAGAGCTGGACGATCTGGCCGATCTCCCCGCGGCTCATCGCCTGCGACAGGATGCCGTGGAAGTAGTCCTTCTTCGACGTCGAGCTGCGCGCGACCCGGTAGAGGTTCTCGACGCCGCCGACGTCCTGCTGGCGGCCCGAATGGCTCAACTGCAGGAGGAAGCGGCAGTCGTGCGCGTGGACGCGGCGACCGACCTCGCGCCAGAAGGGGATCTTGTCGTCGTCGTCGATCGTCGCGTAGCGCGGGAGGATGCGCCCGCGCACCGTCACGGGTACGAAGGACGAGATGATCGCGCCGATCCCGCCGCGCGCGAAGCTCTCCTCCCAGTTGAGGCGGGCGTGTGTACCGTGACCGTTGTACTCGTCGAAGGTCCCGGAGATGGAAGATCGGAAAAGACGGTTCTTGACGCGGAGCCCGCTCCGAAAGCTCAGCGGCTGAAAGATCTGATCGCGATCCTCCTCGTGGCGCTCCGCGTTCGGACTGCGAACAGCTTCCATGGAGTCCTCCTCAACACCATGTCATAGCGGCGCGTTGGCTCTCGATGGGTGCACGGCAAGGATCGAGCCAACCTCCCCATCCTACGCGATCCGAGGGGCGTGGACAAAAAAGGACCCGCCGGGTCCCGGTCAGGGGATCCGGTCGGCTCAGCCGCCGGGGCTTCGGACGACCTCCTCGGGAGCCGGTTACGCCCGGCTCAGGCGCGCGACGGCGTGCAGCAGTACCCGATCGCGTCGCACCGCGCCTTGAAGTCCGCCCACACCGCGGGGTCGGCGATCTTCTGCGCGGCCATCGGGTAGAGGACGTTGTCCTCTTTGGCGATGTGATCGCGCAGCATGCTGACGAGGTGGTAGGCCGTCGCCTGAAGAGCCGCGTGCGTGTTCACGCCTTCGAGTTCCTGGCGGGCGAGCTCCTCGACGCCGCGCTTCAGCGCGCGCAGCTCCACGTGCTCGGCCTCCATGCACGCGGGGGGGCCGAGCACTCCGCGCTCGACGAGCGCGGGAAACAGGACTTTCTCCTCGCGCTCGTGATGCGGCTCGGCCTCGACGAGCGCGTGGCCGATCGCCCGGACCTCCTCGAGGACGGCGCGGGGCGGGATCGAGTCGAGTCGGCCGGCCAGCTCCTCGAGCCGGTCCAGTCGTTCGAGGATGACGACGTGCTCGTCCATCATGGTCGCGAGCACGTGTTCGTCCGGAAGAGAAGCGCGAAAGGCCTCGCGGCGGCCCGAGTTGGCGCACTGATGGAACATGGGTGCAGTCCTTTCCACGTACGATTTCGCCACGCGCGGAGAGGAAAGCACATGGACCGCCCGCGGTAGCCGTCTGGGAACTAGTGCGTACGGGCGAACCCGCGGGCGGCGTCGTCCGGGCCGTTCCCCCCGGAGTCTCCTACCGGGCCGTGCGCCCAAGGGCGTATCCTCGGAATCGTGAACCCGCGGTACAAAGGCGCCTTGATGAGGCCAGACCACATCCTGCTGCCGCTCGACCTCTCGACGGAGGCCCGGCGCGCGCTGGGCCCGGTGGGCGAGCTCGCGCGGCAGAACGGGTCTAAGGTCACGCTGCTCCACGTCGTGCTCGCGCTGGCGGAGGTTCCGGAGGGAGCGCGGCTCGGCACGCCGGTCGGCGCACCCGATTACCAGCACGAGCGCGTGGAAGCGGAGCAGCTCCTGCGCGAGCTGGCGGAGACGCTGCCCTCCGAGGTCGACGTCTCGGTCGAGGTCACGACGGCGACCCGCGTGCCCAAGGGCATCGTGGACTGCGCGGAGGAGCGCGGCGCGGATCTGATCGTGATGTCGACGCACGGCCGGAGCGGCGTCCGCCGCATGGTCCTCGGCAGCGTGACCGACGGCGTGCTGCGCCGCGCGCACATGCCGGTGCTCTGCATCCCGCCCGCGGACGGGGAGTAGCCGTGGACGACCTCTTCCGCCGCATCCTCGTCGCGGTCGACGATCGCGGCCTCGCGTTGAACGCGGCGGTGCGCGCCTTCGACCTGGCGGAGAAACTCGGGTCAGACCTGCACGTCGTGCACGCGCTGCCCGTCCCGGCGGCGTACTGGGACGAGGTCGACGACGAGGAGCTCGCCAAGCGCTACGCGCCGGCCCTGGCCGAACGCCGGACGGCGGTGCTCACCGAGGTCGGCGACGCGCTGCGCGCCGCCGGCATGGACGACACGACCTCGGCCGAGCGCTTGAGCGTCCTGCCCGGCGCGCCGTCGAAGATCATCCTGCGCGAGGCGCGGAGACTCGGCGTCGGGCTGATCGTGCTCGGTCCGCACGAGAAGCTCCACCTGCTCGACTTCGGGAGCACGACGCGGACCGTGCTCGCGCACGCGGGCGTTCCCGTGTGGACCCAGCGCGAGAACGCGGAGCCGATCCGCCGGATCCTCGTGAGCGTCGACTTCTCCGAGCACAGCCGCCACGCGCTCGCCGTCGCGCGCGCCCTGGCGAAGCGGCTCGACGCCTCGCTCGCCGCGCTCCACTGCTACTCTCCACCGGTGCTCGTGTATCCGGTGGAGCTCGGCGCCGCGCGGAACGCCGCCGACATCGACGCCGAGCGCAACTCGTCCCGGGAGGAGCTCGAGCGCTGGGCGTCCGAGCACGGTTGCAGCGAGTCCATCTTCGTCGAGGGCGGCGTCGCGGACCAGATCCTCGAACGCCAGGACAAGGCCGACCTCTTCGTCCTCGGCACGCACGGGCGCACCGCGCTCTCGCGCTTCCTGCTCGGCAGCGTCGCGCAGGAGGTCACGAAGCGCGCGAAGGTCCCCGTGCTCGTCGTCACGAGCCCGAAGGGCACCTGGCAGATCGAGCATGTCTAACCGCAACCGGAGCGGGGTGGGTCGCTAAGCCAGGGCGGCGCCAGCGCTTGTTCCTAGCCGTGCGCCGACTCTTGGACACCCTCAAGCATGGGGTCGCCGCGGATCGTCACGGCGGCCGCGCGCTGCAGGGTTACCGCGCGTACCAGGTACGCGCATGACCACGGCCACGGGAGGACCGGTTACTCGGGTCACCAACCGAAGTCCTGCCACCGGCGAAAGACGCGGTTCCAACCGCCTGCACATCTCCCTCAACGAATCGGGCGCGACACGAATCAACTGGTTGTGCAATCGCGGTCTGGACCGCGACGTGCCGCGACCTGGGTATCGGGGGGACCTGACTCGCTAAAGGCCCGGAGCAGGCTGTCCCACCCGCCAGCCCGAGCACATACGAAACCCCAGACGAGAACAGGGGCCGTCGTGTATACGGCCGGTTCGAGATGGGCGAAGTACGCCATCTTGTTCAAGGCGACCTCCCACCAATCGGTCGTCAAGAACGATTGGTTGGTTGGAGACTGACGAGAGTGGGAGGTCGCACCGACGAGCACGATAAGGACAGCTCTAGAAAAGGCATACGCTTGGACGAGCAAGAAGCCCTTTAGGAACGCAAGACGCCAACGGACCCACGGAAGGGGCGTCCCGAGAAGCAGGGCGATGAAGATTGCCGTCGGTAGGTAGGAACAGAATCGACTATCCAGAGTTACGGCCCACCACTCACCTGCTCCTTCCGAAGGCTGCACAACAATCTGGGTGTCGTGGCCGGTCATTCGGGCATGGGGGTTTAGTCTGAGTTCGACCTTATAGCCAGGAGTGCCTATCCAAAACCCAAGCCAGCAGAGTTCGCGAAACGCCCAAGAGTAAGCTCGCTGACACGCGGAGCACGGCAGCATCAGGAAAGCGAACGCGAGAGGCACGACCACCAAGAAGCGGGCAAGCGTTCTCATCTTCATTCAATGCGCTTGGATAGCTCGAACCGGAGAATCCATGAGATCCACAAGACCCACAGCACAGTCGCAGCAAGGATGAACGCTGCCGGCAGGATCGTCAGGTGGGCTGTTTCGAAGTAGTCCGGTCGAGAGACGCGTATCGCAGCCAGACTCGCGACACGTAGAACATTCATTGCGAGAAGAAGTGCCGTTCCCATGGTTGCACCAACTAGGCGCAAACGGAGCGGGGCTGGAAACGTCAGTACAGCAATCGCGAATACCGCCGACGCCTGGACGCCGTCGCAGCCCCGTTGAACGCGAACGGCCTCCGCGCCGAGTTGAATCAATGTGCCGGAGCTTGATGCTTCGTAACCGAGGAAGTTGATCAGGTGTGCACCGCCCCATGCATTGAACCCTAGGTATGCTTGAAAGGCGCCGGAGTCATCGATCACGAACTCGAGCAGAGCTTCGAAGAGCGCCATCAAAATGAGAAACCTCGCAAAGAACTTCCCGACGAGCCAGAGCGACGGTCGCTCGCGTGGTTTGCCTGAGTTGCGTTTCGTCCCCACCAGTTGAGTCAAGGTGCTGCAAGCCCCAATGGAAGCTACACTTCGTTGCGGCCCTCAGCATAGCCTGTGCCCGTCGCACCGTTCAGCATTCTGCATCTAAGTGCCCGAAGCGGCGGCCAAAAGAAGGGCGGCAGAAAGCTGGCGGCGGGAGGAGCTTGGCACACGTCAGATCAGCGCGACTACACCTTTCCATATCAGACGACAGTCGCGCCCGATCACCGCTCCATCGGGAAGGCGTGTTCGACTGCATTCTTGAAAAAAGCACGTATCTGAGCAGGCTGGGTGCAGCTCGACCTTAGCTCTTGCTCACGCGCCGAGGAGGACCCAGACCACCTTGACGAGGTTGTGCGCAGGGAAACGGCGACGCGAGTAGGCTCCTTCTTGCGCTCGCGGTGCTACATGCGGAAGAGATTAGAGGAGATCATCGGTCCGCAGGCTCAAGCAGATCAGCGAATCCGCGGCCGCGAGCTCCGCTGAAGGGTTCGATGAAAAAGCGAGGTAGCGGCATCCGAAGCGGGAGAAGTCGACTCGCATGGCCCATTGGAAGTGCAATTAAGGCCCTTCCTAGAAACGGGTTGCGAGGAGGCCGAGCTTCTACACAAGGCGGTCTCCCACCTTGCGATATATCGCGGACAATGGAACACCGCGAACGATGGAAGACGTGATACGCTGGGTCCTGAGTAGGTCGTGCGTCCCATGTGCTATTCGATTGCGCCGGTCCAATCTGTCGAGGCGAAGAACCAAGGAGGTTGCTCGTATGGACGTGTCCCGGTCTAGACACTGCTTTCTTCTTCCTCTTGTCGCGTACTTCGCACTGTGTAGTTCCTCCTCAGCGCAGATCCTTAGCGTGGCCGAGTCGCGCTTGTCGACCTACTTCGGTGCACAGAACTCGGGTTCGTTCCAGTGCCAGGGGTCGCCGTTGTTGTTTGGAGTTAGTGACCCTCCAGGACAAACCTGGGGACCCGACGCTCCTGCTCCCCCATCCGGAGGAGCTCCCGTACCAGGCGTACAGGATGTCGACTGGGTTTCGTTTGCGCCATCTGCGTCCTTCGCGGCCACGTATAACCCCGGACCCGGCAAGGCTACTACGGTCTCGAATTTCTCAACGGCCGGGTTTAGCAGCCCAGGCACTTCGGTTTCTGATGTGAAGGTTCGTTTTAATCCCTGGTCGATTTTTCAGGAATCAGGAGCCGATTATTGTGCGTTTGATCAGGCTAACTTCAGTGTTGACTATGAAGTTGGTCCTGCTGGCGTTGCGTTTGGCACTGGTACTTGCGACATCAACGTCGATGGGAGTGTGGTGCCAGGCGCTGCGTCGTACGCCCGCTTCTTGGGAATGGCACAGATCTGGCATGATGACGGTGTGGGCGCCCCCGCTCTGCTCGGCGAGTGCACCATAGATACCGGGGTCATCCCTCCCGGTCCCTTTAGTATAAGTTTGAGTGTTCCGGTTTCCGCGAGTGGATTCACCGGTTCTGGAACCCTCCGGATGACTGGATTTGCGAGGATGGAGGGACACGGAGTACAGTTGGACGGAGGTGTCGCTCCAATTCCGACCGTCCCTGCGTGGGGCTTGGCATTGCTTGTGGCGCTCTTTCTTAGCATCGGTGCGCATGTGACACACAAGAGAGCTTCTTCGGTCACTCTCGGCTAACAGCAAACGTGCACGATGCACAGACGCCCGTGCTCCTCGAGCCCATTCGCCAAGTCGAAGCCGCCGTTGATTGCGCGACGCGCCGGGGCCGGCGTTACCCGTACGCCTCGAAGAAGACGTCGTACGACCCGTCCGGCCGCCGGTTGCGGTGCGTGCGGAAGCCGAGCGCACCGGCGCACTCCAGCACGGAGTCGACCGTGCCGTGCAAGCCGCAGGCGTAGATGCAACTGTCCTCCGGCGCGAGCGGCGCGTCGAGCGCCCGCTCGAGCGGCGACGGGCCGCCGTCGGCGGGCCGCTGCATCAGCGTCTCGACGCGGCCGGTATAGCCGGCCCAGCCGGCGTTGCGCTCCTCGGCGGGGCGGCTGATCGTCGCGAGGTAGTGGAAGTGCGGCAGCCGCCGGTCCATGTCCTCGAGAAACGCGCGGTAGCCGAGCTCGTCGACGTGACTCGCCCCGTGGCACAGGACGACCTCGCGCGTGCTCCCGCGGCGCTCGAGGTGCTGGACGAACGCGAGGAACGGGGCGAGACCCGTTCCGCCGCCGATCAGCGCGAGCCGGCGCTCGTCCGGCGATCCGTCCTTCCGGCGCTCGACGAGCTTGAACGCGCCGCGGGGCTTCCGCCAGCGTACCCGGTCGCCGAGCTTCATCGGCCAGAGCCGCGACGTGAAGCGCCCGGGGTTGGGGCGCTCGACCAGCCGGATGTAGAGCTCGACGTGGTCTTTCACGTCGGGCGGCGAGCAGATCGAGTACGCGCGCCAGATCGTTCGCGCCTGCGTCGGGATGCCCAGGGTGATGAACTGGCCGGCCTCGAAGTCCGGGACCCCCTCGCCGAGCTCGAAGCGGAAGATCGCGAGCGACGGGGTCAGGTCCTCGCGGTGGACGAGCGTCGCCTCCCGCGGCGAGCGCGCCACGGCCGGAGCCGCGCCGGCCTCGCCCTCGTGCTCCCGGAGTTTGGACACGGACGCAAGTATGGGCTCGCAAGGCGTGGCCGGCGAGCCACGATTTTCCTCGCGTGCGCACCCTCCCCCCCGCCGGGTACGCTCCCGTGCGTATCTCCGGGGATCTTCCCGGCTCCGAGAATCGACTGAGGTCGCGTCGTCGCGGCGGAGGCAAACCATGGCGGAAGACACTCCCTACAAGCGCATCCTCGTCGGCGTCGACCCCGAGGGGCTGGCAACCCACGCGGTCGCCTGCGGCGCGGGGCTGGCGGACAAGCTCGCGGCCGAGCTCCACCTCGTGGCGGCGGTCGCCGTTCCGCCGTCGCTCTGGCCGGGGATCAAGGAGGAGGAGCTCGCGGCCATGAACGCCGCGGCGCTCGGGCGCGCGCACGACGCGACGGTGAAGTGGCTGACGCCGGTCATCCGCGAGGCGGGGCTCGGCGACGAAGTACCGAGCGACCTCCTGCACGTGCGTCCGGGGCATCCCGCGAAGGTGATCCTCCGGGAGGCGGACGAGCTCCCGGCGGATCTGATCGTCATCGGCCCGCACGCGAAGCGCTCGCTCCTCGACTTCGGGAGCACGGCGCGCGCCGTCCTGGCCCGCGCGAAGGCGCCGGTGTGGACGCAGTCGCACCCGGTCACGCCGATCAAGAAGATCCTCGTGCCCGTCGACTTCTCGGAGCACAGCAAGCTCGCGCTCGCCCATGCCCACGCGCTCGCGAAGGCGTTCGACGCGGAGGTCCACGTCGTGCACGTCTACGAGGCGCCGCTCTTCGCTTACGGCGGAATCGCCGAGACCGTCGGCCCGACCTACGTGGTCGACGCCGACCGCAACGCCGCGCGGGACGAGCTCGAGCGCGTGGCGGCGGAGTTCCCGTGGGAGTCCGTCAAGGCGACGTCCGAGTTCGTCGAGGGTTCGGCTCTCGCCGTCATCGAGCACCGCCTCAAGACGTCCGACGCCGTCGTGCTCGGCACGCACGGACGAACGGCGCTCAACCGCTTCCTGATCGGCAGCGTCGCCTACGGCGTGCTCAAGCAGTCGGAGATCCCCACGGTCGTGGTCCCCGGCGCGCGGAAACAGTGGCTGATCGGCGCGGAGGAGGAGGGACCGCCGGCGCTGTCGATGTCGGATTATCCGGTTGAGTAGGCGAGCAGGCGCTACGCACGCTTCCCGACGTCCGTGCGCAGATTGGCCCGTGGTCCGGTCCGCGCCCGGCCCGTAGCCTCCTTGATGATGCCCGCTCTGGTGCGCTACGACCGATCCCGAGAGGACCTGGTGCAGCGCTCCATCGAGGCCAGGGGGCTGTGCTCCCGCCCGGTGCTGGCCGCGATGCGCAAGGTGCGGCGCGAGCTCTACGTGCCCGAGGAGCTGCGCGAGTTCGCCTACGAGGATTCCCCGCTGCCGATCGGGGAGGGGCAGACCATCTCGCAGCCCTACATCGTCGCTCTGATGCTGGAGGCGGCCCGGCTGGAGGGCGGCGAGCGCGTGCTCGAGATCGGAACGGGCTGCGGCTACTCCGCCGCCGTCGCGGCCGAGATCGCCTCCGAGGTCTACACGATCGAGCGCCTGCCCGTCCTCGCCCGAAGGGCCGAGCACCTGCTGTGGCGCCAGGGATATCGCAACGTCCACGTCCGCCACGGCGACGGGACCCTCGGGTGGCCGGACGCGGCGCCCTTCGACGCGATCCTCGTCACCGCCGCCGGTCCGCGCGTGCCGCAGGCGCTCAGGAACCAGCTCGCCGTCGGGGGAACGCTCGTGATCCCCGTCAGCGGGCCGGCCGGACGCCAGCGCCTGAAGCGCGTCACGCGAAGGACGGAGACGGACTACGTCGAGGAGCTCCTCGCCGACGTCGTGTTCGTCCCGCTGATCGGCGCGGAGGGCTGGCGGGACGACATGCCGGCCCGCTCGGCCTAGCCGGCGTACGCTACCGTACGCCGAACGCCCCGGCTCTCCTGCGGATTACGCCGAATGGGCGCGTTCCGCGCGCCGGCCGAGACTGGAGGAAGGGGGAGGTAGAGCGTCATGAAAGGCGAAACCAGGAAGAGCGGTCGTAGAGACCGCCAGCCGCGGATCGATCGGCCGACGGGCCGCGACGCGTACGCGCGCACGGCCAAGGCGAAGGACGCGATCGTGTGCGACGCGTGCGGCGTCGTCTACCACGGCGGCCGCTGGTATCGCGGCGCGCCGCCGCTCTGCGACGTGAGCTCCGGACTTTGCCCCGCCTGCGAGCGGATCCGCGACCGCGCCCCGGCCGGGACCGTGCGGCTGCACGGCGTCTCGGGAGCGAGCCGCGACGAGATCCTGCGGATGATCCGCAACGTCGAGACGACGGAAGCGGAGGAGCACCCGCTCGAGCGGCTGATGGACGTCGAGACGTCCGAAGAGGGGGTCACGCTCACCACGACCGGCGTCCACCTCGCCCGCCGCATCGCCGGCGCGCTCCGGCGCCGCTCGCACGGCAACGTTTCGATCCGCTATCCCGACGAGGGGGACGCCGTCCTCGTCGACTGGTGGGCGCAGGGCAAGCCGGAGCGGTGAACGCGCGCCGGCCGGGCCTGCCGCTCGACAACGAGCGGCTCGCGGAACGGCTCGAGGAGATCGCCGACCTGCTCGAGGCGCAGGACGCCAATCCGTTCCGCGTCGGCGCGTACCGGCGGGCGTCCGACACCGTGCGCCGGCTGCCGAGGCCGGCGTCCGAGCTGCTCGAGCACCGCGGAATCGAGGCGCTGACGTCGCTCCGCGGGATCGGGGCGTCGCTGGCCCGCACGATCGAGGAGCTCGCGCACACCGACCACCTCGCGCTGCTCGACCGCCTGCGCGGCGACACCGGGAGCGTCGACGTCTTCGAGACCGTGCCCGGGCTCGGCCGCGAGCTGGCGCGGCGCATCCACGAGACGCTCGGCATCGAGAGCCTGGCGGAGCTCGAGGTCGCCGCCTACGACGGGCGCCTGGCGCGCGTCCCCGCCATCGGGCGCGGCCGCCTACGCGCGGTGCGCGAGTCGCTCGCCGGCCGCTTCCGCCGCCGGCCGGGAGTCCCGGTCGCGCGCCAGCACCGTCCCGCCGACGACGAGCCGCCGGTCGCGGAGATCCTCGACGTCGACCGCGAATACCGCGAGAAATCGGCGCGCGGAGAGCTGCCGCGGACGACGCCGCGCCGCTTCAACCCGGGCCAGGCGGCCTGGCTTCCGGTGCTGCACGCGGTGCGCGGCAAGCGGCACTACACGGCGCTCTTCTCCAACACGGCGCGCGCCCACGAGCTCGGCACGACGCGCGACTGGGTGGTGATCTACCGCGACGACCGCGACGGCGGCGGGCAGTGGACGGTCGTGACCGAGAGCCGCGGGTCGCTGCGCGGCGAGCGCGTCGTGCGCGGACGCGAGCGCGAGTGCGGCGAGCTCCTCCGCGAGACGAAGCTCACTCCGAGTTCTTGACGACCCAGACCGAGCAGGGTCCGTACTCGATCAATTGGTTCGTGACGCTCCCGAGCAGTGCCTGCTTGAAGGCGGACTTGCCGCCGTGGCCGGCGACGACGACGTCGCTGTCCAGGAGCTGGGCGCCCTCGAGGAGCTCCTCGGTCGGGTCGGTGTCGCCTTCGAGCAGCCGCGTCTCGACCTTGGCGCCGGCGGCGCGCAGCGTTTCGGCGGCGCTCTCCAAGTCGGCTTCGGCCTGCCGCTTGTGCTCCCGCCAGGTGTCGCTCAGCCGCTCGAGGATGTCGCGCCGGAACATCGTCGTCGCGACGGTCAGGACGGTCAGGACGGTGATCTCGCAGCCGCCGTCCCACGCGAGGGAGGCGAGCCTCGCCAGGGCGCGCTGCGACGACTCGGAGCCGTCGTAGGCGAGGAGCATCCGCAGCGGCGCGTCCGCCTCGCGCTCGTGCTCCGGCGGCCGCGCGAGCAGGACCGAGCACGAGAGCACGCGCATCACCTTCTTCGGAATCGTGCCGAGCAGGAAGCGCGACGGGCTGTCCCGCTGGAGCGAGCCCATGACGACCAGGTCGGCGTCCGCCTCCTCCGCGGCGGCGACGATTTCGCGCCAGGCCGTTCCCTCGCGGATCGCGGTGCTCACCTCCCAGCCGTTCGTGCGGAGCCGATCGGCCTCCCCGATGGCGAGCTTCTCGGCCGCCTCGAGTCGCGCCGCGTGGATCTCGTCGAACGCCTCGCGCTCGGAGTCGCTTGCGATCCGCTCGGGCGCGTCGAAGGGCGCGCCCTCCTCGAGCACCGCGAGCACGGTGACCGCCGTCTCCTCGGGGAAGGGGATGCGGAGCAGGAGCTCGACCGCGGCGCGCGCGTGCTCGGAGCCGTCGGTTGCGACCAGGATGTTCATGCGCGGTTACTCGGCGCGCAGCGCGTCGATCGGTTCGAGGCGCGCCGCCCGCCGCGCCGGTGCGGTGCCGGAGAGTATGCCGGTGACCACGCTGGTGACAAGCCCGGCGCCGGCGTAGACGAAGGGGATCTCGACCGGAAGTCCGGGCACGATCAGCTCGAGGAAGTGAGCGAGCAGGACTCCGGATCCGATGCCGACGAGACCGCCGATCGTCGCGAGCACCGCGGCCTCGGTCAGGAACATCCGCAGGACCTGCGCGCGCGTCGCGCCGAGCGCGCGCATCAGCCCGATCTCGGGCGTGCGCTCGCCGACGGCGATCCACGTCATCGTCAGGATGCCGACCGCGCCGACGAGCAGCGAGATGCCGGCGATGCCCGCGACCGCGAAGGTGATGACGCCCATCACGCCGTTCAGGACGTCGAGCATCGCGTTCTGCGTCGTGATCGTGAAGTCTTCGTCGCCGTGGCGTCCGATCAGGAGGTTTCGGATGTCCTCCTCGATCCGGTCCACCGGGTAGCTCTCGGCGAAGGTGACCTGGATCTCCCACACCTCCTCGAGGTTGAAGAGCTGGAGCGCCGAGGCGAGCGGGACGTACACCGCGTCGTCCATGTCGAAGCCGAGGAGCCTCCCCTTCGGCTCCATGACGCCGATCACGCGGAAGCGCGTGCCGCCGACGCGGACGAAGCGCCCGAGCGCGTTCGCGTCGTCGAACAGCTCGCGCTTCAGCGTCGGCCCGAGCACCGCCACGGACGCGCCGCGGTGCGGGTCGCCCTCCGGCAGGAAGCGGCCCTGGCGTACGCCGAACTTCCAGATGTCGGGCAGGTCGGACGTGCCGCCGTAGACGTACACGCTGCGCCCGCGCTCGCCGGCCTCGACCTCCGCCTGGCCGAAGGCGAACGCCATCGAGCGTTCGACCGCCGGCAGGCGCCCGATCGCGATCGCGTCGTCGATCGTGAGCTTGCGGGTCGAGCCGCCGAGGACGCCCGGGATGCCGACGGTCTCCGTCGTGCCGGGCGTCACCTCGAGGATGTTCGCGCCGAACTGCGTGAACTGCGCGAGCACGTACTGGTGAGCGCCCTCGCCGATCGACGTGAGGAGCACGACCGAGGCGACGCCGAGCGCGATCCCGAGCGCCGACAGCGCCGAGCGCAGGCGGTTGCCGAACACGGCGGCCAGCGCGAGCTCCAGGTCGTTCAAGAGTCCCACGGCTACTTCCCCTTCAGCGCCAGCACGGGGTCCAAGCGGGTGGCGCGGGCTGCCGGAAGCAGCCCGAAGACGACGCCGACCGCGACCGAGAGCGAGAACGCCGCGGCGACCGCCCACGCGGGCGGCTCCGCCGGAAGCGCCGGGTAGGCGAGCGCGAGCCCGCGCGTCGCGAGCCAACCGGCGGCGAGGCCGAGCAGACCGCCGGTGCCGGAGATGAGCGCGGACTCGGCGAGGAAGAGCGTCAGGATCTGCCGCCGCCCGGCGCCGATCGCCTTGAAGAGCCCGATCTCGCCCGTGCGCTCCGACACGGTGACGAGCATCACGTTCATGATCCCGACGCCCGCGACCGCCAGCGAGATCGTGGCGATGCCCGCGACGGCGAGCGTCAGCGCGCCCAGGATCGACGTGAGCGACGACACCACCGCGTCCTCGGTCACGACGGTGACGTCCTCCTCGCCGTGGCGCTCCGCGATCACCTCGAGCGCGCGCTCGCGCGCCGGCTCGATCGCCGCGTGCGACGGCGTCTTCAGCACGATCCGGAAGAGCGAGCTGCGATCGAACATGCTCATGCCGGTGGCCACTGGGACGAAGGCCACGTCGTCGAGATCGATGCCGATCTGCTTGCCGCGGCTGCGCAGGACGCCGATGACGCGCAGGCGCCAGTCGCCGACGCGCACCGACCGGCCGACGGCGTTCTCGCCGCCGAAGAGCTCGCGCGCGAGCTTCGGGCCGAGCACCGCGACCGGCGTTCCGCGGTCCCACGGGCCTTCCGGCAGGAAGGTCCCCGACGCGACCTCGAGCTCGCGGATCGCGAGGAGCTCGGCGGTGGCGCCGACGATGGGGGAGCGGCGGCTGCGCTCGCGGAAGGAGACGTTCGTCTCGCCCAGCACGACCGGCGAAACGTAGAGCAGCTCGCGCACTTCCCGCTGCAGCGCCTCCGCGTCGGCGATCGTCAGGTCGTTGGGCGCGCCGCCGAAGCCGGGGATCGCGCCGGTCGTCTCCGTGCGCCCGGGCAGCACGGCGATGATGTTCGTGCCGAGCGCCGAGAAGCTGTCGGTCACGTAGCCGCGCGCGCCCTCCCCGAGCGCCGTGAGCGTGAGCACCGCCGCGACGCCGATCGCCACGCCGATCAGGCTGAAGCCCGTGCGGGCGGCGTGGCCGCGCAGCGCGCCGGCGGCGAGCGCGAGGTACTCGGAGCCGTTCACGCCACCGGCTCTCCGCGGCCGAGCACCGCGTTCAGGTCGGTCATCTCCGAGCCCTTGAGGCGGTGCGCGATGCGCCCGTCGACCAACACGAGCACGCGGTCGGCGCGCCGCGCCACGGCCGGGTCGTGCGTGACGACGACCAGCGTCAGCCCGGCGTCGTTCATCTCGTCGAGCAGCTCGAGGATCTGGTTCCCCGCGCGCGTGTCGAGGTTCCCGGTCGGCTCGTCGGCGAGCAGGATGCGCGGCCCGAGCACGATGGCGCGCGCGATCGCGACGCGCTGGCACTCGCCGCCGGAGAGCTGGCCCGGGCGGTGATCGGCGCGGCCGGCGAGGCCGACGGAAGCGAGCGCCTCCAGCGCGCGCCTGCGCCGCTCGCCGCGGCCGACGCCCTGGAAGACCATCGGGAGCTCGACGTTGCCGACCGCCGTCAGGCGCGGCACGAGGTGGTAGGACTGGAAGACGAAGCCGATCTTCTCGCTGCGCACGCGCGACAGCTCGTCGTCGCTCAGATCCGACACCTCGTGCTCCTCGAGGAAGTACGTGCCGGCGCTCGGGCGGTCGAGGCAGCCGATGACGTTGAGCAGCGTCGACTTGCCCGAGCCGGAGGGGCCCATGATGGCGACGTGCTCGCCGGCTTCGATCGTCTCGTCGACGGCGTCGAGCGCGCGCACCTCGCTCTCGCCCATCGTGAAGGTGCGCCCGATCCCCTCGAGCCGGATCACGGCTCGGCTTCCAGGACGACCTCGGCGCCCGCCTGGACCTCGGCGCTCTCCAGCGACGTGACGACGAGGTCGCCCTCGGCGAGGCCCTCGAGCACCTCGGTGCGGTCCCAGTTGCGCAACCCGACGCGCACCGCGCGCTCGACGAGGACGTCGCCTTCGACCACGAACACGCGCTCGCCCTCGATCAGGGCGAGGGTCGGGATCCACAGGCAATCCCGGTGCACCTCGAGGACGACCTCGACGTCCGCGGAGGTGCCGGCGAGCAAACGCTGCGTCAGCTCCGGGTCGTCGAAGGCCACTTCGATCTCGACCGTGCGGTTCTGCGCCTCGACGTCGAGCACGTACGGCGCGACGCGCGTGACCCGGCCCTTGAAGGCTTCGTCGGGAAGCGGGTCCACCGTGACGCGGACTTCCTGTCCGACCTGCGTGCGTCCCGAATCCACCTCGTCCATCGGCGCGCTGACGTAGAGCGACGCGGGATCGATCAGGTCGATCACCGCCGGCACCGGTGTCAGCGGTGGAGCGGGCGTCACCCACTCGCCGAGCTCGGGCGCGACCTCGGCGACGACGCCCGCGAAGGGCGCGCGCAGCTCGCAGCGGTCGAGCTCGACCTGCGCCGCCTGCACGGTCGCCTCCTCGCGCCGGACCTCGGCCTCCGCGACGGAGCAACCGGCGATCGCCAGCTCCCAGGCGCTCTCCAGGCCGTCGAGCACGTCCGTCGAGACGATCTTCTCCGCGGCGAGCTTGCGGTTGCGCTCGAGCTCGCGCTCGGCGCGCTGCGCCTCGATGCACGCTCGGTCGTGGACCGCCTGCGCGCGCTCGAGCGCCCGGCGCGCGAGCAGGAGCCGGCTGCGCTGCGTCGCGTCGTCGAGGCGCAGGAGCAGCTCCCCCTCGTCGACGACCTCGCCCTCGCGGCGCGGGAGCTCGACGACGGTGCCCGAGATCTGCGGCGAGAGCTTCGCGCGTTTCGCCGCCTTCACGGTGCCGGCCTTCGAGTTCGTGACCGTCGCCGCCACGGATCCGCGGCCCACCTCGTGCACGCGCACGGAGATCGGCCCGGGCGCGAAGACGGTCGCCTTCAGCACTGGAACGGCGGCGATCACGGCCGCCGCGACGAGCAGGCGGAGGAGCCACTTCCGCATGGCCCCCAAGCTAGAGGGGCGGGGCGGCGCGGTCTGCTCGGCCGGAATGCGTAGAACGGGTGGCCGAAGTGCGCAGCCGCCGGCCGGTGCCTAGCATAGGTGCGTATGGCTGCCTTTCACCGCCCGCCCCTAGGGTCGATGTTGATGAGAACGAGACGTCTGGCGGCGCCCCAGCCGATGCACCCGGGGGCGGCGTCCGTCGCGGGAGGGCGGGGCCGATGACGATGCTGCTCGAGGCCTTGGGCTCCGCGCGCGATCTCGGTCGCCTGCACGAGATCGCTTCGGTGCTGATCCGCCACGGCTTGGGGGACTCGGTGCGCCGGCTCGGGGTCGTGCCCGTGCTCGAGCGCGCCGGCCGCGCGGTGCGCTGGAAGGGCGCCGAGGGCCTGTCGAAGGAGCCTCAGGTCCGCGTCCGCGAGGCGCTCGAACAGCTCGGCCCGACGTTCGTGAAGCTCGGGCAGATCCTGGCCGGGCGTTCGGACCTGCTTCCGCCGGCGTGGACGGAGGAGCTCTCGCGCCTGCACGAGAGCGCGGCGCCCGTGCCGATCGAGGAGCTGCGGGCGCAGATCGTCGAGGACCTCGGCGCGCCGCCCGAGGAGCTCTTCCAGGACTTCGACCCGAAGCCGCTCGCGGCCGCTTCGATCGCGCAGGTGCACCGCGCGAAGCTCGCCGACGGGACCGACGTCGTGCTCAAGGTGCGTCGCCCCGGCATCCACGAGACCGTCGAAGCGGACCTGCGCCTGCTCAACCGGCTCGCCGCGCGCGCCGAGGAGCGCATGCCCGAGCTGCGCCGCTTCCGCCCGCGCGGCCTGGTGCGCCAGTTCGCGCGCTCGATCCACAACGAGCTCGACCTCCGCGTCGAGGCGAAGAACGCCGAGCGGCTGCGCGCGAACCTCGCCGAGCAACCCGGCATCGCCGTCCCGCGCATCCACGGCCAGTGGACGCGCGAGCGCGTGTGCGTCATGGACTTCCTCGAGGGCCCGAGCATCGGCGCGTGGATCCGCGCGGGGAAGCCGGGCGGCATCGATCCCGCGCAGATCGCCGCGCAGGGCGCCGACGCGGTGCTGCGCACGGTGTTCGTGGACGGCTGCTTCCACGCCGACCCGCACCCCGGAAACGTGATCCTGCTGCCCGACGGGCGGCTGGGGCTCGTCGACTTCGGCATGGTGGGACACCTGTCCGAGCCGCGGCGGCTCGAGTTCCTCGACCTGCTCGTCGCCGTCGTGCTGCGCCGCGTCGAGGACGTCGTCGACACGCTGCTCGGCTGGTCCGACGGTGACGTCGACACCGACCTCCTGTCCCAGGACTGCGCGGCGTTCATCGACCGCTACCACGGCCTGCCGCTGAAGCGGCTCGATACGACCGCGCTGCTCGGCGACCTGACGGCGCTCCTGCGCGAGAACGACCTGATGCTGCCGAACGACCTGGCGATGCTGCTCAAGGTCTTCGTCACGCTCGACAGCACGGGCCGCCGGCTCGATCCCGACTTCGTGCTCGCGACGCGTTTGGAGCCCTTCGCCGAGCTCGCCTGGCGCGAACGCCGTTCGCCCACCGCCCTGATGAAGCGCGGCGCGCACGAGTTCGGCGCGATCCTCGGCCGCCTGCCGCGCGACCTGCGCACGTTGGTTCAAAGCGCCCGCCGCGGCCGCTTCCGCGTCGAGATCGACATGGCGCGCCTCGAGGCCTTCGGCCGCTCGATGGAGCGCAACACGAACCGCCTGACCGTCGGTTTGATCACGTCTGCGCTGATCGTCGGCACCTCGATCTCGATGACGGTGGAGGGCGGACCGCAGCTCGGCGGGTTGCCGCTCTTCGGCTTCCTCGGCTTCGCGAGCTCGATGGCGGCGGGGGTGTGGCTGCTCTGGTCGATCCTGCGGTCGGGGCGGAACTGAGGGCTCGCCGTCAGCCGGCTTGACGCGCGAGCACGAGCGCGAACGAGAGCGTCGCGATCAGCGCGGCCGC
>JANQEJ010000319.1 GCA_028278425.1 Planctomycetota bacterium
GCCGGCGGAGACGTGCAGCAGCGCGTCGTCGTCCTGCTCGCCGGTCAGCGTGATGTCGAGCGGGTTGCCGCCGACGACCGGCGACGCGGCGTGGAACGAACGCGCCGTGCCGGGCAGGTTGATCACCTGGCTGCCGGGGTCGACCGTCTGGGCGGGCGCGTCGGCGCCGTCGGCGAGGCCGCAGCTTCCCGTGCCGCCCGTCCCGCCGGTGATCACGCAGTCGAGGAGCCGGGCGGTCGAATCGGGGTTGACGGTGCCGCCGGTCAGCTCGAGGCCCGGCGAGCCGTCCTCTCCCGCGAAACAGCCGGTTGCGCCGGAGCCGCCGCTCCCGCCGCCGAAGACGCAGCCGGACGCGAGCAAAGTCGATCCGCGCAGCACCACCCCTCCCGCGGACGGGCCGGGCGGGATGGTGATGAAGACCACGTCGCCCGAGTCCCCGCCGCTGCTCCCGCGGACTTCACAGTCATAGAGGAAGACGTTGGAGTCGGTGGCCACCATCCCGGCGTACGTCGCGAAGCCGAAGAAGCTGAAGGCGGAGTAGGAGGCGAAGGTCGGCGGAGCCACCAGCTCGGTGTTGACGAAGGTCACCGAATCGCAGTCGCGGATGATCATCGGCTCGCCGAACCCGTTGACGTCGCAGTCCTCGATCAGGATCGGGCCGTCGCAGTTGTCGAGCACGACGGTCTCGTGTTCCGCGGCGCCGATGCCCTGCGTCACGAACCCGCGGATGTGTACCGCCTGGCCGGACGCGAGGTTTCTGACCTCGAAGTTCGTCGTGGCGATGAGGGCCACCTGGATCAGGGCGCCGCCCGGGACTTCCGACTGGATGGTCAGGCCCTTGCCGTCGACGACGAAGCGCTGGTAGACGCCGGGGCGGACGACGAGGACGTCTCCGTCTCCGACGGTGTCCACGGCCGCCTGGATCGAGATGAAGTCCGCGGGACCGTCGTCGTCGACGGTCCAGAACTGCTGCGCGGACGCGGTCGGAATGAGCGCGAGGGCCGCGAGGGGGAGCAAACGGAGCATGGTGGTCTCCTAGCACGTTCGGGTTAGAGCGCGTCGCCCAGAACCAAGAGCGTCGACGGCCCGCCGTCGAAGAAGCCGCTGCCGCTGAGGAAGAGGGTCTGGCCGACGAAGCGGAAGCCCTCGAAGCCGGGGAGCGGCGGGATCGGCACCGGGAGGTTC
>JANQEJ010000320.1 GCA_028278425.1 Planctomycetota bacterium
GTCACCGCTCCGAGGCTCCCGTGGTAGCTGCCGGAGATGCCGATCGCGTGCTGCATCCTTTCCCAGTCGAGGTGCAGCATCCGCCCCGCGGCGAAGGGCGCCGCGAAGGCGGTCAGCGTCGCGTGGTGCCAGCCGCGCTCGCGGATGCCGGGGAAGGCCGCCTCGCAGAGGCGCATCTCGATCTCGTGCCCGATCGCGATGCCGACGCAGAGCTCCTTGCCGTCGCCGCCGGCGCGCTCGGCGCAGGCGATCGCGCCTGGGATGATGTCGGACGGGTGCGAGGGGTCCTGCTGCCAGTAGATGTCGTTGTAGTCCATCACGCGGACCATCAACGCGTTGGCGAGCGCCGCCGACACGACGTCGACCTTCTTGCCGTTGCCGATGACCGTTCCCGGTCCTCCGCCGGCGGTCTCCTCCATGACGTCGAGGTAGATCTTGACGTCGTGCTGGCCGTAGCCGCCGAGCGCGCAGCCGAGCGAGTCGAGCAGGTAGCGCTTGCACTCGTAGACGGCGTCGTCGGAGAGGTCCTCGAACTTCACGCTGGAGGCCCAGCGCGACAGGGGGGCGGTGATGGTCTCGTTCGCTTCGCTCATGGATCGGGGGGTCGATTGCGGGGTGACGGCCGGAAATGGCCGGAGAGGGTACCATCGCCCGCATGAAGCGCTACGCCCTGGTCGGGCTCGTCTTGGGAGCGCCGGCCGGCGCACAGGCGGTTTCCAACTTCCCTCTCGAGCTCGAGCGGCTGCCGGACGGCAGCACGCTCATCGCCGACGGCGGCTCGATCGACGGGTCCACGCCGGGGATCGTCACGCTGGTGGCGGGCGACGGGACGCTCCTGCACGTCTGGTCCACGCCGATGAACTTCACGCACAGCGCGGAGCTCCTCTCCGGCGGGCGGGTGCTGGTCACCGACTCGAACAACGACCGGGTGATCGAGATGGCCCGCGACGGGACCGTCGTCTGGGACAGCGACGACGTCACGCCCCTCTCGGACGGGTCCGCCCTCGCCTACCCGAACGACGCCGACCCGCTGCCCAACGGGAACGTGCTGCTCTCGGACCGCGACAACCACCGCGTGCTCGAGCTCGACCACGCCGGCAACGTGGTGTGGCAGTTCGGCGTGACCGGCGTCGCCGGGGGGAGCGCGACGCTGATCAACGGACCGCACAACCCTGATTGGCTGGCGAACGGGCGCGTCCTCTTCGCGGATTCGGGCAACAACCGCGTGCTCGAAGTCGATCCGGCGACGAACGCGATCGTGTGGGAGTTCCAGCCTCTGGGGCCGGTGACGCTCCTTTGGCCCCGGGACGCGGACCGGATGCCCGACGGGAGCACGGTGATCGCGGACTCCCTCAACAACCGCCTGGTGATCGCCGACCCCGGCGGCGCGGTCACCGGCCTGATTCCGACGTTCTTCCCGTACGACGTCGACGCGCTCCCCGGCGGGACCTTCCTGGTCGGCGGCGGCGGCCCGGCGGTCGAGATCGACGGCCTCGGCAACACGGTGTGGCAGTACCCGCCGTTCTCCACGAGCGCGCTCGACGTCCCGGTCGTGGTCAACCCGACGAGCGGGGTGCCGCTGCACGTCCACGTGCACGTCCCGCCCGGGGCAGGGCCCTCGAACCGGCGGCCGGCGGTCGTCTACGTCCCCGACCTGAGCGACGACGGTGCGCCGTTCGAGGTCGACTGCACGAGCTTCGCCGACCTCGGCTTCGTCGCCGTCCACTTCGACCCCGACGGCCGCGGGCAGAGCACGGCGGGCGGCACGTACACGGGCGAGGACTACGGCGGCTTCGTCCAGCAGGACGGGCTGCGCGAAGTCCTGCTCCACGTCGCCGGCCGCGCCGACGTCGACGCCGGCCGCATCGCCGTGTACTCGCGGGGCTACGGCGTCACGATGGCGAGCGGCGCGCTCGCGCGCTACCCGGACGCGCCGCCGGTGGCGATGCTCGTCGACTGGGAGGGACCTGCGTCGCGCGCCGAGACCGCGCAGGAGCTCGGCGGCCACGTGCCGGTCCCGGCCTCCGACGACGCCTTCTGGTCCGAGCGCGAGGCGATCGCGTTCCTGCCGTCCGTGCGCGCGCGCTACGCGCGGATCCAGACCGCTGTGGATCACGACCCGCCGCACACCGGCAACTTCCACGCGATCGACCTCGCCAACGCGGCGCTCTCGACCGTCTTCGGCGGGGGAGGCGTGTCCCCCGACTGCCGCGTGAACGCGGAGCTTGAGAATCCCGCGAACCGCCCGTGGAGCCTCGGCGCTCCGCCGGCTTGGATCCCCGAGTCGATCGACGTCGACGACCCGCACCTCGAGCACCGCCTGCACCTCCTTCTCCAGCGCGGGCTCTTCCAGCCGAAGCTCGACCTCGCCGGACCGGCCGCGGTCGGCGGGGCGGCCGTGTTCCAGCTCGACGCGGGGGCGAAGGCGGCCGGGAGCTTCGCGGTGGTCGGCGTCGCCGGCGGCCCGGGTCCCACGCCGTTCCTCTTCGGCGGCTGGCTGAACCTCGACGTGGACGGGATCCTGCTCGCGACGCTGACCGCGACGGTGCTCGACGGCACGGGCGCGGGGTCGGTGGTCTACCCGATCCCGCCGACGCCGTCGCTCGCGGGCACGCAGCTCTTCGCGCAGGCGTTCGCGCTGACGAGCGAGCCGCAGCCCTACGTCGCGGCGCCGCCGGTGGCGTTCACGATCCAGTAGTCGTCAGTCGCCGCCGACCGAGATCTCGAGCTCGCGGACGTCGCGCAGGACCCGACCCTCTCCGCCGCGCAGGTCGAAGACCCAGTTGCCGCGGCGGTTGCGCTTCAGGACGGGGAGAACGCCGGACCGCGCGCGCAGCGCGTCGCCACCGAGCGCGTAATCCGCCTCCCCGGAGAGGCGCACCGCGGTCACCGTCTCGAGTTCGGCGGCGAGCGCGACGACGTCGGCCAGGTGGTGCTCGCGCCGCAGGTCGGCGCCGCCGGCGCCGCCGCTTCCCGAGGCGCCTCCTCCGCCGAGATCGCTTCCCGCGCTCGCGCCGAGCTGCGGGACGGACTCGAGCCGCTTCTCGGTGAGCTCCCCCGGTTCCCCGCCGACGACCCAGAGCTTGAGCACGACCGGCTCCGGAGCGGCGGGGGGAGGCGGCGGCGGCGCCGCGGCGGTGCTCACGCGGATCTCGTTCGGATCCGCCAGGACGACGCGCGGCCCGGAGCCCGGGTTGGCCCTGGGGAAGAGGCCGATGCGCGGCACGGCATCTCCGTCGAGGTCGAGGTAGATCGCCGCGTCGGAGTGGGCCGTCGCGAGCTGGTGGACCGCGAACTGGCGGCCTTCCGCCGTCGACGCGCCCACGGAGAGCCACGCGCCGGGGTCGCCGGCGGCACCGTCGAGCAGCTCGGCCAGCTCGCGCGGCGTCGCGCCAAGCTCGGAGACCGAGACCGCGCTCACCTCCCGCCCATCCAGGAGGACGGGAATCGAGGGACCCTCGGGCTCCGGCGCGCAGCTCGCGAGCGCGACGCCGATCAGGAGCGGGATGAGGCGCGGGTTCCGCACGGCTCGCACAGGTTAGCCGCTGGCGGCGCGGGAGGAGTTCCTCCCCTTCCAGAGCCGCTCGGCGCGCCCTCCGCCGGGGACTCACGTGAACCGGCTCAAGCTCCCCCCGCCTGGCGCCGATAGCCCCCCGGACTCCCCGCACTCAACCCAGGCAGATCAAAGATGAAACCCGTCTCGGAACCCAACGTCGACACGTCGGTCCTCTCGGACCTCGTCAAGCAGGTCTCCAAGCTTTGCGAGGACGCCGATTCCAAGCTCACGAACCTGACCGCGGAGCGCGAGTCGTTCCTGGTCGGCAGCCTCGGCGACGCGCTGCAGCAGCTCGAGCTCATCCTGCGCGTCCTCGACGACGAGTCGGCCGACAAGCCGGAGAAGGCCGAGCGCCAGCGCTTCCTCAAGCGGCTGCTCGGCCGCGACGACGGCAACGGCGCGAAGACGGAGGACTTCAGCCCTCCGGACTTCGACGTCTCGCGTCAGGGGTTCCAGGGCAACTCCTGGACGGTGTCCCTTCCCGAGCTGGTCGGCTTCCTGGCCTACGGGCACAAGACGGGCGTGCTCTGGGTCGACGCGCCGGAGGAGAACTTCCTCCTCGGTCTCGTGAACGGGCGGCTCGTCCACGCGACGAGCGACCACACGCCCGAGGGCCAGCGCCTCGGCGAGGTGCTGGTCGGGCTCGGTTACCTGACGCGTCCGCAGCTCGAGCGCTTCCTCGCGAAGAACGACGGCAACGAGGCGGCGATCTCGGGCGAGAAGCTGCTCGAGACCGGGATGATCAGCGACGAGGAGCTGCGCAACGCGCTCGAGCACCAGACGCGCCAGCTCTTCAACCGCCTGGTGGGTCAGAAGAAGGCGGTCTTCCGCTTCCGCGAGTCGATGGAGGTCATGCTCGCCTACCAGGTCGACCAGGACATCAACCAGCTCCTGCTCGAGAGCGCGCTGGTGCAGGACGAGACCGTTCGCGACCACAAGAAGGCGGGCGAGGAGCTCGACGAGTGGAAGTCGTGGCAGAGCGAGCTCACCACCGGATTCGAGGTCGCGCCGCCCGCGACGGAGTCGAAGCCCGAGCCCGCCGAGCAGGCCAAGACCGAGGAAACGAAGGCCGAAGCGACCAAGACGGACGAGGCGGAGGCCGAAGCGAAGAAGGCTCTCGACGCCTTGACCGACGACGAGAAGGACAAGACCGAGCCGAGCTCCGAGGCCTCCGATCCGAGCGCGAAGAAGGACGACGAGTCCGACGACGGCGACTCGGACCCCTTCGGCAAGCGCGGCCGCAAGCGCGGCCGGCGCCGCCGCAACGGTCGCTGATCGGCGGCGGTTCCCAACCAGGACGGCCCGTCCGGATGTGCCCGGGCGGGCCGCTTTCGTTTCGTCGCAGGGGGAGGCTGGAGCCGTCCGCGGAGCCCGACTATCGTCGGACCAGCTTGCTCGTTCGCCACCTCATCCTCGTCGCGGGGGCGCCGGCGTCGCCGCTGCTTCCGGCCGCCGCGGCTCAGGTCGATACGACGCTCGACCTCGTCGACGAGAACGACGGGCTCTTGTCCCTGCGGGAGGCGATCCTCGCCGCCAACGCGACGCCTGAGGCGGACACGATCGTCTTGCCGGAGGGGCAATTCGAGCTCTCGCTCTCCGGCGTCGAGGAAGACCAGGGCCTGAGCGGCGACCTCGACGTCCTCGCGCCGCTGACCTTGCGCGGAGCCGGTCCCAAGGCGACGACCATCGACGCCCGCGGGATCGATCGCGTCTTCGAGGTCGCGCTCGGAGTGCCGGTGACGTTCGAGGACCTGACCGTTCGAGGCGGCCGAGCGAGCCTTGGAGCGGGCATTCTCGCTTCCGGCGACGTCGTGCTCCGAAGCTGCATCGTCGAGAGCAACACGGCCGAGTCCGTGAACGACCTCGAGCCCGGTTCCGCCGCCGTCGCTTCGGGCGGCGGGATCTACGCGCGCGCGAACCTCGCGATCGAGGACGGCTTCGTTCACGGGAACCGCGCCATGGCGGAGGCCTTCGACGCGACCGCAAGGGGCGGGGGGATCTACTGCCTCGGCGAGCTGTGGATGCTCCGCACCGAGGTTGCGGGCAATCTCTGCCACGCGAGCTCGACCGCGGGGACCGCGTCGGCCAGCGGCGGAGGGATCGGGTGCCGTTCGCCCGGCGTCGTCTCCGTGTTCCGGTCCACGCTCGTGAAGAACAGGGCCCTGGCGCGGGTGGAGGACGTCGAGCCGGAGTCCCTGGCGGAGAGCACCGGCGGCGCGCTCACCGTACACCTGAGCGGCGTGGAGTCCTTCGCGCACGCCTACGTCGGGGAGACGCTGCTCTCGGACAACGCCGCCTTCGCGCAGTCCACGGGCTCGGTCGCGCGAGCGCTCGGTGGAGGGCTGGCCGGCTTCGCCGAGCGTCCGGCCTCGACCTTCTGGACGCTGGACCGCTGCGAGGTCCGGGACAACGTCGCTACGGTGCAATCGGGAGGCTCGGGCTCGTCTTCGGGCGGCGCCGTCTTCCACCGCGTCGACGCCGCGGGCGCGGAGACGACCCTCGCCGTGCGCGACTCGTTCTTCGCCCGCAACGAAGCCGAGGCCGTTCCGCTGCCGGGCGATCCCGCCGATCTCGAGGCGAGCGGAGGGGCCGTGAGCAGCGAGTCGGTCGAGCAGGCGCTCGGCGTCGTCGAGCTCAAGGACTCGGCCTTCCACCACAACACTGCGAGGTCGGCCGGGCTCTCCCTGTCCGGGTCTCCCGAGATCGTCTCCGTCGCCCGCGGCGGCGCCTTCCGCCAGACGCTCGCGGAGGACGGCGGGACCGTGGTTTCGTTCCTCGAAGGCTGCCGGTTCAAGGGAAACGCCGTCTTCGCGCGCGCCAGCGGCTCCTCGATCCGGGCCCGCGCGGAGGGTGGGGCCATCCACCAGGCGTCCGGCGCGAGCGACGGGATGCTGGTCTCGCTGCTCAGCGACTGCGAGCTGAGGCAGAACACCGCCGATGGCCGCTTTGCCGGGACGCCCGGTTCTGCGGAGTCGGCCGGGGGCGCGTTGCGCGCGGTCGTCGAAACGGCGGACGCCGTCGTCGTCCTTTCGCTGACGCGCTGTGAGCTCGACGACGACCGGGCCGTCGCGCGGGCTTTCGGCGACTCCGCCCGCGCCGATGCCGCCGGCGGCGCGCTCTCGCTGGGCGCAGCGAACTATCGGGGAGAGGGAACGACCATCGTCGAGGCTGCGGACTGCTCTTTCGAAGGGAACCTGGCGGAGGCCGGGGCTCCCTACAAAGCCGTGGCCAGCGGCGGAGCCATCGAACGCGAGTATCAAGCGGACGCGGCCGTGTTGTTGCGAGGCTGCAAGTTCGCCTGGAACCGCGCGCTTGCGGATGCCGAGACCTGGCAGGCCGAGGCCAATGGCGGCGCGATCGCCAACGAAGCCCTCGAGCTCGAGTTGCGGGACTGCGAGCTCGAGCACAACACCGCCCGCGCGGAGTCGTCGTCGGGAAGGTTGAACAACGCGGACGCGTACGGCGGTGCCATCCGCTCCCTGGGAAGGGTCGATCTGCTCGACTCCACTCTCCGATCGAATTTCGCCACCGCGGAGGGCTCCGATCCCGGAACCCGGTGCCGGGGCTTTGGAGGCGCGGTCTTTCTCTTCAACGGGGAGGCTCGCGTGGCCCGCTGCGACGTGCGTCAGAACCGGGTATCCGCTTCCGGAGGGGGAGACTCCTTTGCGAGCGGCGGCGCGTGGTTCGGATTCACGAGCAGTCACCGCGTCGAGCGGAGCACGCTCGAGGGGAACGAAGCGAGGGCGGAGGGAACCGAGTCCGCCCGCGCGACCGGAGGGGCGATGGACCTGTTCGGCGACGACCAACGAATCCTCGAATCCACGGTGAAGTCCAACGTCGCGCGGGCTCACGTGCCGGGAGCGGACGCGGGGCATGCGATCGGAGGCGGCATATGGCTCCGCGGTGGGCTTCCCGAGGAGTCCTTTCAGGTCATCGAGCGAAGCACGATCTGGGACAACGCCGCGCTCGGAGGCTGGGGCTCGTTCGGCGGCGGCGTCTCGTTCGGCGACCAATGGCTGTCGCGAGACCTGTACCTGCTCGTCAACAGCACCTTGTCCGGCAACCGAGCGGCGTCGGGCGGGGGCGTTCTGGGGCCTTGGGCGAGCCAAGCCAGCGCGCTCGTTCTCATCAACTGCACGCTGGTTCACAACTCCGCCGAAGACCACGGGGGCGGCCTGGTTTCCGAGTTTCCGTTCGAACCCGCGGCGTATCTCTGGAACACGATCATCGCCGTGAACACGGGCGGCGACTCTCCGGACGTCGACGGCGAGTTCACGTCGTTCGGTCACAACGTGATCGGCGACCGCGGGCCTTCCGTCGGTTTGGTCGACGGAGTCCTCGGCGACCAGGTCGGCTCGGAGGTGGCTCCCCTTCATCCCAAGCTCGGACCCCTGCTCTTCAACGGCGGCCCGACCCGGACGCACGCGGTGTTGCCCGGCAGCCCGGCACTCGATCGCGGCGACAGCTCCGTGCTGCTCTCCGGGGACCAGCGGTCTTTCCCCCGCCAGGTCGACGGGGACGCCGACGGCGTTGCGCAGGTCGACGTCGGGGCGTACGAGGCGGAGCAGCCCTAGGGTGTCTCCGGGCGGGTCCAGCGGGGCTGGCGAGCCGCGGGATTCCACGACGGGCCCGAGGGCACCGGAAGGAGTAGAATGCGGCTTATGCCCTACGTGTCCCTGACGCTCTCCCACCAGCTCTTCGAGGGCATCCGCGACCGGCTGCTCCACGAGGTCTCCGCTGCCGTCGCCGAGACCCTGCGCAAGTCGGAGTCCGTCGTCTGCGTCTCGATCCGCGACGCGGCGATGCTCTTCGGCGGCGCGTCCGGACCGTCCGCCTTCGTGGAAGTGCGCAGCATCGGCGGCCTGGACGCGAACACGAACACGGTCCTGAGCCGCCGGCTCTGCGAACTGCTCGAGCGCGAGGCCGAGGTCCCGCCCGACCGCGTCTTCCTCAACTTCGTCGAGGTCGAGCGCGAGGACTGGGGCTGGAACGCGACCACGATGCCGCAGTCCAGCCGGGTCAAGACCCGGCCGGGTAGCGTCTAGTCTCTCGTTTCACGGGGCGGCACGCGGCGCGCCGTTCGAAGAAGCTCGCTGCGCTCGACGCGCCGGCGGTCGAGCTCGGTGAGCAGCGCTTCCTGCTCCGGATCGCGCGGGCGACGCCCCGCGGGGCGACCCGGGGGCTCGGCGGCGAGGATGTCCATCCACCGCTCACGCTTGAGCCGGCGCACCTCCTCGCGGAACTCCTCCCAGGTCTTCATCGCGTTTCGCCTTCGAGACTCGCGAGCGCGTCCGCCTCGGCCGCATCCTCGACCCGATCTCGCAGGTAGCTCCAGTCCATCTTACTCCCGTGGAGCGCGACGAGCCTTCGCGCCCAGCGTCCGTCTTCGTCGCTCTTCCATTGGACCCAGGCGCGGAGCCGGTCGAGCAGGAGATCCTCGACGCCGAGCACGACGACGCGCAGCCCGTCCACCGAGAGCTCGGTGCGCGGTGCGGTCTCCCCCGGCAACCCGGCGGGGGCAGGCGCCTCGAAGATGAGTCCGAGCTCCATGCGCACCCAGAATCGTCCGCTCTTTGCGAAACCCAGCTCCGCGAATGCCGCGTCGACCTCCGGCGTGTGAGGTAGCGCCAAGTCCACGTCGCCCGTGCTGTAGCCCCCGTCGGTGTAGACCTCGAGGGCGCAACCTCCCACGAGAATCGGCTCGATCCCCTCCTTGGCGAGCCGAGCCGTCAGCGCTCCAAGCGCGACGAGGCGACGACGCATCGGGTCGGGCTCGGCCTCCAGGTCGTCGATGCGCTGCCGAAGCTCCGCCGTATCCATGCGGACATGGTACGGCGAAGGCCCGGGTCGACCGAACGTTGGCTAGAGCGCGTCGCCCAGAACGAGCAGCGTCGACGGTCCGCCGTCGAAGAAGCCGCTGCCGCTGAGGAAGAGGGTCTGGCCGACGAAGCGGAAGCCCTCGAAGCCGGGGAGCGGCGGGATCGGCACCGGGAGGTTC